>SHZD01000045.1 GCA_009692465.1 Myxococcales bacterium | reverse complement strand
GGTTTACCAACTTCAAAGGCTCTAGCAACGGCACCCCGAGCAAGCAATGGTCGGAATACGGCGAGTGTCCGTGCTCGACCGGCGACCAATTTGATCAAAGCAACTATGGGTGGTCCTACAGTGGTCTGCCGTATTGCATGAACTTTAACCAAAACGGCGTGTGTTTCCCGCGCGGGTACTACATGACCAATTGCAAGGACGACTCGGCGTGGTTCTACGTCAAGGTCTACAAGGCCAGCGGCACGCCGACGTGCTCTTCTTACACGTTAGAGTTCACCAACGGCGTCTATGGCCAGCCCGGCACCGGCAACGGCAAGCAGAACTACTAGACAGTCGTGGCTGAAATCGGCGTGGAGGTGGGCCGTTTTCCGACCGTGCTCCATCTACTTTCGTGGGCTGGTCTGGTGCCGCAAATGGACCAGAGCGCGGGAAAGCACCGCAATACCGCACCCGCAAGGGCAATCCGGCGCTCAAGACCAAGCGGGTGCAGTGCGCTTGGTCGGCATCACACACCAAAAAGAGCTACTATCGCGCGCGGTTTCATCGCATCCGCGCCCGTCACGGTGTCAAAAAGGCGGTCGTCGCCGTGGCTGCCTGCCTGCTCACCGCAGCCTAGTCCATGCTGGGCGACGGCACGGCTCACAACGACCTCGGTGTCGACTACTTCGACAAGCGCGATGAAACCAAGCCAGTTAACCGGCTGCAACGTCGCATTGGCGAACTTGGATAGGACGTGCAAATTCAAAAGGCTGCGTGAACATCGCACCCATGCCCAAGATTAAGTTTCTAGTTGGCCGATCAAAGTGGATTTGCTCGGCGTCTCCATGCTGGTTTCGTGGGTCGCGAGCGATCGGCACTTGTTCACTTGCCTGCGGGTTGGCGGCTCGCCGCTCCATTTTTGTTGGGGAATTTTTTGAAGCTCGGCACCAACCGCTCAAGCCTCTCGACGAAATTCGCCAGCTGATGTGCCCGCTCGTCATCGCCGCCCAGGTGTGAGTTCGGCTACTGGCCAAAGCGCCACTTCGCGTGCACAATCGCGGGCCATTCGCGGTGATGCCGCGTGGGTCGGAATGGCGGAATGGTAGACGCAGGGGACTTAAACTCCCCCGGGATTCCCGTGCCGGTTCGACTCCGGTTTCCGACACCCAACCTCAAAACCAGACCTGTAAGGCCGCGAATTCGCGTCGCTAGGCTGCGCTGGAAGCCCTCAACTCTTGGCCTGCGGCTCTCAACTCTTGGCTACTACGGCGCTGCGCACAGCCAACGATTCGCCACTTGCGGCTCGCCGTCGGGCCCATCAGCGCTGCTAGCCCTGCCTTGAGAACCGCCAACTGCAGCAACCTCAGGTAAAGACCGCCCCCATCGAGACAACGCCTTTGATTTTAACTAGTTTTCCACATCCGCCTAGCGAGCACGCGGCGGCTCTGCCGATCTATGCCGCGCAGCAGGCGCTGGTCGATGCGGTCGCCCGCCATCAAGTGACGGTTGTCGTCGGTCCGACGGGCTGTGGCAAGACGACCCAATTGCCACAAATGCTGCTGCGCGCCGGCATTACCCCGTTGATGATTGGCATTACCCAGCCACGGCGGTTGGCAGCGGTGTCGGTGGCGTGGCGAATTGCCCAAGAGCAGCAGGTTCAGTGCGGCGAGCAAGTCGGCTATTGCATTCGTTTTGACGATCAATCGGGTCCGACGACGCGCTTGCGCATCATGACCGATGGTATCTTGCTGCAAGAGGCCCGCGCCGACCCCCACTGGAGTCGCTACGGCGTGTTGGTCATCGATGAAGCTCACGAGCGCAGTCTCAACATCGACTTTGTGCTCGGGCTGTTGCACGAGGCGTTGCGTTTTCGCCCGGACTTGCGGGTCATTGTCAGTTCGGCGACGCTGCAACCGCAAAAGTTTGTTGATTTTTTTAGCGATGTTTGCGGCACCGTGCCGGTGGTCACCATCGACGCCCGGCCGTATCCAGTCCAAAAAATGTGGCAGCCGATCGCCGACTTCAGCCCTGAGACGTTGGCCGAATCGGTGGCCCAAGAAGTCACCCGCGCCCTGCGCACCGATGCCGATGGCCACGTGCTGGTCTTTTTGCCGGGCGAGGACGCGATCAAGCGGGCGATGGCCGCGCTGCAAATGCGCGGTCTGGATAAAACCTGCGCAATTTTGCCGTTGTATGGCGCATTGGAGCGCTCTGAGCAAGAACGGGTGTTTGCTGAGTTTGGCCGCCCCAAGATCATTCTGGCCACCAATATCGCTGAGACTTCGCTGACCATTGACGGCGTAACCACGGTTATCGACTCTGGTTTGGCAAAAGTGCCGCGTTTTATGCCGCGCACTGGCATTTCTGTGCTGCGCGAAGAAGGTATTTCGCGCGCCAGTGCCGATCAGCGCTTGGGCCGGGCCGGACGAACGGCGCCTGGTCGCTGTGTCCGCCTGTACGCAGAACGCGACTACCAGCAGCGGCCGGCGTTTACCGACGAAGAGATCTTGCGCCTGGATCTGGCCGAGACAGTGCTGGCGCTGGTCGATTTGGGTGTCGACGATCTGGAGTCGTTTGCTTTTCCAACCCCGCCGCCGCACGGGCGCTTGGTGGCCGCCGTACAGTCGCTGCAAGCGTTGGGTGCGATCGACGATCGCCGCCATCTGACCGCGATCGGCCGCAAGATGGTGCCGTTTCCGCTCAATCCGACGCTGGCGCGACTGGTGGTCGAGGCAGGGCAGGATCATCCGCAAGTGGCGGACGAAGCGTGTATTTTGGCGGCTTGGTCCAGTTCGCGCTCGCCGATGTTGTTTCCGGCCGGCCAAGAAGATCGGGCGCGGCGGGTGCAAGCCAAGTGGGCCGATCCGCTGGGCGATGTCGGTACGGCGATCAAAGTCTACCGCGCGTGGTCCAAGTCCGGCGATCGCGAGTGGTTTTGCAATCAAAACTTCTTGGACCCGGCGACGTTGGCGTTTATTGCCAAAGCGCACGTGCAGCTGTTGGAGATCGCCGCCCACCAAGGGTTGTCGACCAAAGGCGGTGGCGACGCGCACGAGTTGATGTATTGCGTGACCGTGGCCTATGCCGCCAACGCAATGATCAACCGCGGTCGCCATTTCGAAATCGGCAGTGGCGAGCGAGTGTACTTGCATCCGTCGTCGGCGCTGTACGGCCAACCGCCGCGGTTTGCGGTGGCCAGCGAAATCGTGGTTTCGCAGCGCACTTATGCCCGACAGGTGGTGGCGGTCCGCCCGGCCTGGCTGATGCAGTTGCGCCCCGATCTGGCGGCGCGCTGGCAGTTGCGCCCGGACAAGCTGCGCCCAGACAAGGTGGGCACAGACAAGGTGGGCACAGGCGAAGGGCCGCCGCCCCAAGTCCCGCAGACGCTGCAGATCGGCCCGGTGCAGGTGGCGGTCATCGCCGGCAAGGGTCGCCCTCGGGTGGACTTGCTGTTGGCCCAAGCGCTTGAGATCGCGCAGGCGGGCCGCCTAGACCTGCCCGAGACGGCGCGGCGGTGGCAGGCCCGCATTGTCGTCGGTGAGCGGGTGCTGGCCTCAGGTACGCCTTTGGCGGCCCTAGTGGGCCTGTTGCCTGTGCTGCCGCTGCCCAAAACTGCGGCAGACCTGCACTGCACAGTACCGGAGGGCGCGCTATTGGAGGTCGATCGCGGCCGCCACACGCTGCTGCGCCATCTGCCCGAGCTGCTGCAGCCTATGGCCCAACACACCGGCAAGCGCGCTGGCTGGGCGGCGCTGGTGTGCAACGGCGACGATGGCTATTGGTACGAGGTGATGCCCGACTACCGCGATGCCGTCGAGACGACTGCCGCAGCGCTGGGCCAATTGGGCAATCAGATCGATGACGCGGCCGTACACGCAGCGGAGGCGGTGGTTGATCTAGCCCGCCAATCGCTGTACGCGGCGCTCAATGAGCGCAAGACCTCTAAAACTTAGGCGTTTCTGGTGCTGGCGCCGACGGTGGCGTTTCGGGCTTGGGCTCGACCGGCTTGTCGCTGCCCTTGGGCTCCGGTTCGGCAGCGGGCTTGTCCGCCGGTTTTTCTTCCGGCTTGTCGGCGGGTTTAGCGGGTGCTGCGTCTGCGGGCGAATCGGCAGCTGGTTTGTCGGCAGCTGGCGCGTCAGGCGCACTGCTGCCAGCATCGTCGTCGTCGGGCTCGGGCGCCTTCGAAAACGTGTAGCGCAGGCCGCCGGACGCGCTCCACGAATTGGAAACATCGCCATCGCTATCGGTATCCCATTGCTGACCGTAGCTGAAGTTGACCCGCCAATTGTCGGTGATCTTCCAAGCGGCCTTGAGTGCTGCCGAGGTATTGTGCCCCGCGTCATCGAGGTAGACGCTATACCCGCCGCCAGCGGTCAGCCGCACTGGCCCCAGCTTATGCGCGACCGACAGCGACGAGCCGTAGACGTAAGGCGACACCGCAATCCCCGAACCAAAGCTGGCCGACGGTCCTAGCTTACTCTGCTTGCCTTGGGCCGCCAAGGTAAAATAGCCGACGCTGTTGGGGTCAGCGCTGTAGATGTAATAGGTAAAACCGACGTTGACGGTGGTATTGGCAAACACGGTCGCCGACAGCCCGACCACGACCGGCAACGTGACAATGGTCGCCGCCTGAGCGTTTAGCAGCGGCGTCAGACGCTTACACGGCTTGACCGACAATTTCGGCAGCGGTTGCTTTTGACACATCGCCAAAAGTTGGTCTCTGGTCTGCACTTTGCCCTGGGGACTGACAATTTCTTCCACCGTTTGGGTCGAGGTCAGTCGGTTAGGCCACAACCCAAGGCTGAGCGACCACTCCAAATTACTGTCGCCGTTGCTGTCGTAATTGAGGCCCAGCGTCAGGTCTTGTGAAGTCGAAGTCGACTTGAGCAGAGCGTCGCTGTCGTCGGTGGTGGTCCCTTTGGGGGTCGCCACTTCAAAGGCAATCGTGGTACTGGAGACGTCGGTCGATTTGGGCGACAAGCCAAAGCCGAAGTCGAAACTCCAGTGCTCATCGGCGTTCCAGCCAAAACCTGGGAGCCACGTCGCGCCGAGGCCAGCCGAAAATGTGGAGCCGTCCTTGGTCTTGCCGACAAAAGTGTCGGAAGTATCTGGGACCGGCTTGGGCTGGGTGAGCCCCAGCGACAACCCAAAATTCCACTGGTCACTCAGGTCGTAACTGCCACTTAACGCAAATGAATTTGAACCGCTGCTCGGAAAAGAGGCGGTACCCGGCGAGCGACTGACCCCGCCACTTAGGCCGACATAGTCCGCCCACGCTGGTTGCGCGGCGCCGACCGTCGCCAAGGTGCCGCCAACTGCAGCAATTCGCGCGAGACGGCGGCCAAAATAGCTGTAGTATCGGACTGTTGATGTATTCACGCGGCGCCCCCGTTGATTCAACCTACGGCGCAGAATGCCAGAATGGACAGCCAGCGCCAAGCGCACCGAGCCGGCCTCGTGACGACTTGTTCTGAGACAGTTCCTAAAAACAAAATGCAGCCGAAAAGCAAAGCGGCCGGACCTAAAAAGCAAAGCGGCCGGACCTAAAAAGCAAAGCGGCCGGACCTAAAAAGCAAAGCGGCAGGGCCAGTTTCCCGACCCCGCCGCCCGCGTTCAGCTCGCCCTAAAGGCTGGGCTTACTTGTCTTTCTTGGGCTCTTTGGCTTCCTTGCCGTCTTTCTTGGCTTCCTTGCCGTCTTTCTTGGCTTCCTTCATGTCCTTCTTGGCTTCCTTCATGTCCTTCTTGGCTTCCTTGCCGTCTTTCTTGGCTTCCTTGATGTCTTTCTTGGCTTCCTTGGCGTCCTTGCCGGCTTCTTTCTTCTCTTCCTTGGTGTCGGCTTCCTTGCCGTCCTTCTTGGCTTCCTTGACGTCTTTCTTGGCTTCCTTGACGTCTTTCTTGGCTTCTTTGCCGTCTTTCTTGGCTTCGACGGCGTCTTTCTTGGCTTCGGGGGCGTCACCAGCGTAAACGGGGGCGGCGAGGGCGAGACCGAGGACAACGGCAAGGGTGGTCAACAAACGCATAGCAAAACTCCGGATGCGGACAGCGCCGCGAAATAAAGGCGACAACGAGCCGCCTTGGGAACAGGACCTAGGATTCCGGCGACATTGCCGGCGCTGAGGGCCTTGGGTTGAGGATCGACGGCACCAGTGCGACCGTCTGTAGATCTGACACGCAGCGGAGAAGAAGGTAAAAAGGCTCTTGGCCGTTTTTCTGCTTCCGATGCCGTAGCCAGCGGGGCCGCAATTTTGCAGCAGTTAATTGTGGGTGTCAATGATTTAGCGCGGCGCCCTCGCTGCCTAGGAGCGTGCCGGAGTATTCCGAGTCGCTCCTAGGGCCGTGTGGCTAGACGGCGGCAACTGTCCGAAACTGCGCGGATTTACTCCGGGCAGTTCTTGGACAGTTGACACTATCTGATCGGCTAGGAGCCTGTCGGATCGTACTAGATTCATTGTGTATAACCGGATAGACAGGTTGTAACCGATTGCTTTCCGACAGGCATCCTAGATGCGTTTGCAGGTGCGCCCAATGGGTGTCGACAGCTCCGGGAGCGCGCCATCAGGGTGACGGCGGCCGCAGCACCCGCAAGCGCGCACGCAGCGGCGCCGAGGCGTGCCATTGCCCGTGATGGTCAACCAGTAGCCCTTGGGCGTAGCCAAACTGCTCGATCTTGTTCAAGCCATCCGGTTGCCCCAAAATCAGCAACGGCTTGCCCAAGGCGTCGGCAAGCGTTGCCGGAGTTGCCGGTTGGACCCCGCCTGAACAGCCGACCAACACCACTGCCGCCCGGCCCCCTTTGGCTGGCCACCCCGTGCGCGGGTCGAGTACATGGTGGTAGCGCACGGCCGCCACTTCAAAATAATGCTCGTAGTCGCCTGAGGTCGCCAACGACTCGCCGTCGTGCAATTCCAATGTTGCCCATAGGTCACTGGCCTGCCCGCGGGGATCGCGCAGGCCCGCCAGCCACGGCCCCTGCGGACCGCTACCCACCGCCAACAACTGACCGCCGGCAGACAGCAGCGCTGAGCGGACACCCTGGCGACGCAGGACCGCAGCGGCCTGATCGAGTGCCCAGCCTTTGGCGATGCCACCCAAGCCGAGCACCATGCCGCGCTCGCGCAGCCGGGCGGTGCTGAGCGCCGGGTTCAACTCCAGCCGCTGCCAGCCGACCAGCCCCACTTGACGCGCCAATGCTTGGACCTCAGGCACCACCGGCGTGGCACCCGCCCGAAAGTCCCACAGGCCCCACAGGGCGGCCCAAGTCGGGTCGAACGCGCCGTCGGTCTGACTGGCGACGTGCCGAGCCACCACCAGCAACGCGAACAAGTCCGCGCTCACCACTTGCGCGGGTCCGCCAGCTGCGCGGTTAAGCTGGGCAAGTTCCGAGTCGGCCCGCCACTCGTTCATCCGGCGCTCGACCTCATCAAACGCAGCAAAGGCCAGCTTGGCGGCGGCGGTTGCCGTAGCGGTGCCCGGCAGCGTGATTTCAAACACCGTCGCCATTTTAGGCGCACGCAGTGTTTGCCATGCAGCAATTGGCTCAGCATTTTCGAGTTCTACGGTCGGGCTAGCCACAACGATCGCTAGGTTAGGCGAACCACCGCAGCTGCACCCAAACGACACCCATAGTAGCAACGCGAAACGCAGCAACGGGTACCGTGCCGACTTGCCCAGTAGCGATGCGCCCAGTAGCGACTCGCCCAGTAGCGACTCGCCCAGTGGCTCCACAGCCAGCGGCCACACGCATGAGGGCACCTGCGCAGAGTTTGCCAACGATCAGAAGCCCTTGGCCATCACCGCTGGCATGCCGCGCTCAATCTCGCGCACCGACGCCGTCAGCACCGCTAGGCAGTGGCGGTCGTAGGCCTCAATCACCGTGGCAATTCCAATCTGTTCGTCGGGATAGTCTTTGAGATTGCCTACTTGCCCACGCCTCAGACCGTCGCCGCGCCACATTATCTCAAAACGATTGCCCTTTTCGACGCCATCGTCGGCGCCCTTGTCGATGTACACGTAATGGTACTGGGCGGCAGCGCTGGTTTCGTGATGAAAATCAACGATGGTCGCCACCAATTCGACCTTGTTCGTCGCGGCCCTTGTCAGCACCAGAGGCTCAAACACGTTGGTCACCAGATCGCCGCGACTGATTTCGGAGTACGAGCGGGTAATCAACACGCTGGCCAACGGCCGCACGGTGCGCAGCACTTTGCCTTCACCCAAAAAGTTAATCTTGTAGCCGATAATCTTGTTGGTCAGCGGGTGCACCACTTCACGTTCAACGCGGTACAGGGTGTGGCGATCGCCGTCGCGCACGCACGGACCGGTGAACGCGTCGGGATCCTTGTCGCGGCCCGCCGCGGTTTCTTCACTGCAGCGGCGCATGCTGAACCGAACGTAAGCTTCGTCCAACTGGCCAAGCATATTGCGTTCTTCGCGGCTGGCCTCGACGGTCCCCGACTCGCGGTAGTCGCGCGAACTGATGTAGCCAACGCGGCGCACTAGCTCGACTTGCGGACGCCTGGGCGTTTGGTAACGCGATTGGGCGTGAGTGACAGGCTTGGCGGCCGCGGCCTTGGTCGGCGGCGCGCGTCGCGACAGGTACAACACGTCGCCAGGGTAGATCTGGTGCGGATTGGTCACCTGCGGATTGTAGGACCACAGGCTCGGCCAATACCACGGATCATCGTAGAGTTGTTCGGCAATTGACCACAAGGTATCGCCTTGCTCGACGACATGAATGCGTTCGCCCGACTTGGCCGAGTCCTGTACCGCGATCGAAGGCCCTTCCTTGTCGGAAAACCACTGCGCCTGCGCCGGCGCGGCCACCACTAAGGTAATCGGCACCAGCGCGGAGAACGCCGCCACTAGTGCTGTTGGGGCAGGCCACCGGCCATGGGTGCCGTCAACGGGACCCGCGAGCCGTCGCTTTGCCAACAGTGCCACCTTGCCTGCCAACAGTGCCACTTTCATAGCTCACCTTTGGCGTTCTTGCGCTGCAGATCGTCAAGCGCGCGCTTGGCCGACGGCGTGCCCGGATACTGCCGCGCCAATTGCTTGAGCACTTCGCCAGCGCCGGGGTCGTCACCCATTTTTTCGTAGCTTTTGGCCAACTTGTACATGGCGTCTGGCACCTTATTGCCGCGCGGATACTCCTTGGCCACTCTTACAAAGCTGTGCGCCGCCTTGAGCCATTGCGACTGGGCGTACCAACTCTCGCCGATCCAATACAGGGCGTTATCGGCCAAATCGTGGTCGGGATGCGCAGTCAGCAACTTGTCGAACAGGCCGCGCGCCGCCGTCACTTGCTCCACATCCAGCAGGGCTTTGGCCTGTGTGTACAAGGCAACCGCCTGATCGGCTTTGGGTTTGTCCGCATCGGTCTGGGGCGGCAGGTCGCTCGATGGGCCACTGGGTGTGGGCGGCGGTGACGGTTCGGCCATCTCCACATCGTGCGCTTCTGCGGGCGCCTCGACCTTGACCGTGGGCAGCTTAGGAATCCAGCCGGAGTCGCGACGGGCGCGATCGACGCGAGCCGAGTCGGCGCGCTCTTCAATCATGACCAGTCGGGACTTGAGTTCGTCAAACTGGACCCGAGCAGCGGCTTGACTGCGCTTGAGTTCATCGACTTCATCGCGCAGGGCCAACACTTCGCCGTCGACCTGTTGGCTGCGGGCGCCTGAACAGGCACCTGCCACTACGCTGAGCGCCAACACTGCAACTACGCTGAGCGCGAACACCAGCGGGCGAGACCTGAAAGTCAACCGGACGGGCTGGCTAGCAAACGAGAAGGGCAGGCTAGCAAACGAGAAGGGCAGGCTAGCAAACGAGAAGGGCAGGCTAGCAAACGAGAAGGGCAGGCCCACAAACCAGAATCGAGTAGCGGCGAGCCAAGGTTGCAATCCGCGAGCTGTCGATGACAAGCTGACCTCAGGTTAGCCGGCGCAGCGTGGCCGGTGGGGATCGCGGCAGCAACCCGATTAGTGGCTGCCACCACCAAACGTACCCCACCGACAGCGGGTGTCAACATTTGCGCGGCTTTGACCCAGCGTACGCAGGCATATGCGCAGGCGCGGGGCGACTCGGCCCCAGCCGATTCCTAGGCACCGCACTGCCGCGGCAAACGGCGCACCGCGCGGCCATGGCACCGAAAATCGACCCCACTTTACCGCGGCCAAACGACCCAAGATCGCTGTGCGCGCCACCGCACAATCTGCGCGATCTTGGGTGTCTCCGCGCAAAATCACGCGATCGGCATCATAGTATTCCACTCGATGCAACAAGCCAAATCCCGGCCTGTCCGCGACAATTGCAACAATATCACCAATATGCAAGTCGTCGCCGACGGGATCCAGCGCCACTTTCAGCGGGGATGCCAGTGGCCACATCGACACGCCAGAAATGGCGAACCAGTCACGGGGCTGTGGGTTCACGGTTGACTGCCGTCACCGACCCGGGTTCCACGGCCTTTACTGGCGCGGTAAATGGGGAACACGAAGCGCTCGGGTCGCGCCGGCCGCTCGCCGCCCTCGGGTACTGTGGCCCATTGGTCGGCAGTCCACGTCTGGCCGTGGGCGGCTTCGTAGCCGTGCATCCAGTCGCGGGTGCGACCGTGAACGTGTGCCGGCGGAGTGCGGAAATCCCCTTTAGTTTTGAATGCTTCACCCATGCAAAAAAAGCAGGTGCCGCTGCCGGCGCAGCTGTGGCAGGCTGTGCGATCGGCATTGCTAAAACTGAGGATTTGTTGGCGCTGGGGCGAGGTTTGCCAGACCACGGCCAATGACTCGCGCTTGAGGTGTCCAAGCTCCATGGGAAACATCACACAAGGCCACACTCCGCCATCGGGCGAAATGTACAGCGATTGCCGTCCGGCACCGCAGCTTCCTTGCTCGAGTCGGCCATGGATGTCCCCGGGACCATTGGGATTATTCGCGGCCGACTGCCAAGTCAGTTGCTGGGCGCGCACCCTTTGGTCGCTGGTCAGTTCGAGGCGATCCAAATCCGTGCGGGCCAAATGGTCGCGGTGTACCTTGTTGGCAAAGCCGGCGGTTGCGCCGCGCTGGATAAAATACTTGGCAATTTCAGGTATTTCCTCAATCATCTCTGCTGTTACAAAAACGTCGACTTTGACCTCAATGCCGGCAGCCACCAAGGCGTCGATCCCAAACAGGGTCTTGGCCAGCGAGCCGGCGCCTCGAGTGAACGGGTCGTGAATCTCCGGGCGCAAGGAGTACAAACTGACCCGGGCCAGCTCTACCCCCGCATTTCGAAATTGCAGAGCAACTTGCGGATTTACGGCCATGGCGTGGGTGCGCAGGGTGCTGGAAAACCCTAATGTGCCAGCGTGCTGCACCAATTGCAGCAGGTCCGCTCGCATAAACGGATCGCCGCCACTCCACGTCAGCTTGATGACCCCCAACTGGGCCAATTGCTCAACGACGTTGTGCCATTCGCCAGTGGTCAGTTCTGGCCAGGTGGTGCGGTCATCCAAATAGCAATGCTGACAGTTCAGGTCGCAGCGATAGGTCACATCCAATTGCGCGACCATCGGTCGATCGGCGCGCCGGTAGGCGTCTAGCATGGCCAGTTGCAGGGAATCTGGTTGGATATCATTCATCGTTCGCCCTCCAGCGCTGCTCGGAGCAGGTCCACGCCGTCCGTCAAACTGTGGTTCAACTTGGCCATGCCCAGTTCATTGATCAGGTCTTGCACGGCGTCCGCCAACAGGTGTTCTGCGGCGCCGCTGGCGTCAAAAGTCTGCGCCAAAAGCAACATCGCTGCTTGCCCCGCTGGCAATGGTTCGGTGACCGTCCGGTCGCGTTGGTCGCCTAGCAGCAGCAAGCGCCGCAGCGGAAAAACCCCCGTAGTAGCCGAACCGTAAGGCCGGTACACGTTTTGGGCCCAGACTTGCCACTGGCCACCCTGACGCGCCACCAAGCACACGTCGTCGTGCAATCCTTGGCTGCCCAAGCGCGCGGCCAAGGTCGATTTGCCCGCGCCAGACTGGCCGACAATCACACTAGCCTGACCATCCACGACTACGGACGCACCGTGCAGCACAATGCCACCGTGACCCAGAGCGAGCGCTTGCATGGTCAATATCCACGATCTCTCGAGCAATAGGGCAGTGCTGACCCCCATTGGGGCTTGAACCGGCCACACCCAGCGAAGCGTGGCGGACGTGGTCGCCAACTGGACCGCCACCCCCATGGACACGGCCGAACTTTCGATCCAACCTAGGCCTTCCGCGGGCAGGCTTCGCTGAAATTGATCATACACAATGTTCGGTTGCGTCCCAACCTCGCCAGTCTCGACGCGCATTCGTAGCAACGGCCCTGACAGTCCAGCAGCGCTTGGCCGCTGAGTGCAGCGCAAGTGCGCGGGCGCCGCGCGATCCAGTTGGCCGACCACCGCATAGCGTCCCACCCAACCACCAACGCGGTTGAGGTGCTCGGTGGTGGTCTCGGTGTCGCTGGCCGGTCTCTCATTCACGAGCAAGCGGCTCCGGGTCATACCTACGGACTCTGGCTGCGCCGCTGATGCGACACTGGTTGTTACGAGGGGTCCGGATCGCCGCATGATGAAGCCAGCATCGCTTGAAGCTGCTGTTGCGAAGTTTCCACCCGTGGCTGTGCATAAGGCAAGCGCGCGTCATGAGCAGGGTCAGAGAGATTTGGCACCGATTCCGCGCCAATAGTTTGATTTTCCTTTGATTCTGGCTGCATAGGGCTCCTGGATGATTGCTCGCGAACGCGGCGGTCAGTGCTCTCGAGTTCGCTGGTGGTTAGTTGCCGCCAGCATGGGGCAAGTTCAGTAAGCATGCCACAAGTTCGGTCCGGTTGGACCTTGGCGAGTCTGATTTGCCACTGCTGCCGAAAACCTGTTCGCTCGAACCAACGTGTCTCCGTTCCTTAGAGGCCGTATTCAAAAAACGCCTACTGCGGTTCAGGATGCATCCCGGCATGCTGCGTTGGCGATTGTCTTCCTCCCTGCAACGCACTGCGAGTGCGTTTCGGTCGTCAGCCAACCGCCGCCTTGCCTTCCGGGCGCCTCCTGAACCTCGCTACGGCATATTTGAATACACCCTCTTAGGGCTCGCAAAAGAATAAGTCATTCTTTTGCGAGCCGTTTTTCCTTGCTTGGTGGGTCGCTAGCTCACGGCTTCGAAAGCCGATTCGCCGCTCCGTCGCAAACCAAAGTCGATCGAGTTATTTCCTGACAGTCCCTTAGTAGACGATGACCAAGCTGCTGGTGAGCGAACCGATGACCAAATCGGGCAGGGCGTCGCCGTTGAAGTCACCGATCGCACCAAAAGCCAGCGGGCCAATTTGTGAGGAAGTGGTGTTGCCCCAGTTGGTCAACTTGGCCCCGCCGGGCGGGCTGGCAGGGTCGTAAATCACCATGTCCTCATACAGGAAACTGACTTCGTTGGGCACCGCCGACAAGGGCCGGATCAGGCCAAAGCGAATGACCACCCGGTTGTTGGCGCCGTTGAGCGCCCCCGCGGCGCGGGAATGCACGATGTCGGTAAACGTACCGGGGCCAGGCCGATCGCAGAAATTGCCAGTGTTTTGAGGCGCCCAGTGGTAATCTTTGAGCCGATAGCCGCCCGGAACGGCGAACAACAGATCTGAAGTCCCGGTAATGGTTGTTTCCGTTGTCAGCATCACAGCCTTGCCCAAATTGCCAGCCAGAAAAGCCCCGCGGAGCCAATACAAGCCGCCGCCACCGGCGGTCGCCGACTGTGTATGTTGCATGACCAGATCGGGCACTGCATCGCCATCTACCTGCACCACATCGGCAAACACGCCCACGGCGTTGGCGGCCACAGCGCCCGAGCCGCGCAGCGCAACTGAACCGGCTTCGCCCGAAACCGTCACACTGGATAAATCCAACACGATTTCCATATCGCTGGTAATGGGCCGCCCCTTGACGACGTAGACTGACTGGGCAGTCGCCTGTTGCGAAATCACCACGTCGTCGTACTGGGTGCCAACGCTATCGGCCAGCATGTTGCCAGCCGCAGCGATCGAGTGGCCAAAGGTCGGTGTCCCCGTCGCATTGATGCCGCGAATCGTCGCGACTTTATTGGCAATTCGATCAGCTTGGTTGTCAATGTTCAAGGTCTTGGGCGAAGCCTCATTCCACGCCGCAGAACCGGGGACGATCAGCACCCGATCGTAGGCAAGCGCGCCCGACCGGCAGGTCACGGCGATGTCGGCAATGGGCTTGCCTGTTGGCGAGGTATCTCCATTGAAGTTGCCAATTGTATTGAGTTTCCACACCCCGTCGCCCGTCACCACGGTCAGATTGTTGACCGTCATGACCGGCGTCAAGCCAAATGCTGCGTTTTTCTTGCCTAAATACACTCGCACTGAGCGCGGCTGGCCGGTGCCTGCGCCGACGCCAACGATCAGATCGTCGACGCCGTCGCCGTTGACGTCCGCGGCGCGGGCCACTGGTGCGCCCAAACCGCCCGGATTGTCCAAGCACACGTGGCTCGGATAGGCACTTTTGGTCGATAGGTCAAGCTCGGGCAGGGTGGCGCCGACTCGGCCATACACCACACACAGCGGTTCCACGGCGCCGCCACCCAGGGCAAAATCGGCCAAACCGTCGCCGTTCAGATCACCCAACCGCCATACCCGCGAACGCATGTCGTTGGTGTTTAGCGTGCCGCCTAACTTGATGGTAGCAAAGCGCAAAGCTAGCTCTGCCGTGCTGACGACATTGCTGATGGGCGATAGGTTTCCGGCTGCGTCCTCAACCTGCACCGCGAAGAACCACTTGGAAGTGGCCAAACCGTCGGTAAAGGGCACGAATTTGCAGACGTCGGGAGTCGCGTTCACCGTCAGCCGCGGATCGGGACCTTCGACAAAGATTTGCTGAGCCGTACCAGCGGCGGCTGGGACCGGAATCGTGGCGAACGGCAGTTTCTTGGGGTCGCAGGCCTTGTCAAAGGCGTCTTGAGTGGTGATGTCGGTGGCAGAGTACCGCACCAAGTACGTTTTTGCGGTGCCAGTACTGCCATCGTCACCAACGGCAGTCAGGGACAATTTGGCCAGCGGCCGCCGCGGGTTGAGGTCGCCGGCCTTGAACGCTGCCACTACCGGCGCGGCCGGTGCTACCCAGTCGACCACGATCGTGATCTGACCGACCCCCAGGTTGCCGGCAGCGTCGGCGACCGTAGCGGTGATTACGTTGCTCGCATTTTCCTGCAACACCGCCAATTGAATGTCGATCGCCACCGTATTGCCGTTGATGACCACCGGCAGGCTGGCTGGCTCGGTCACGCTCAGGGCCACGGTCGTCGTCCCGACCTTGCGCTCCAACTTGACCAGCTTGCCGCCCTTGAGGGCCGCATCGCTGGCCTGAATCTGCAGATGGATTTGGTGACCCGCGGCCGAGCCGCTGGCGTCCGCTTTCTTGCCTACGGTCTTGGGCCCAGGGCCAGCCAAGGTCGGCACCCCGACGACGGTACCGGCGCCAAACTCCACTTTGGGGGCGCTCAAGTCGGCCTTGAGTGCCAATGCCCCAGAGGTACCCTTGACCGCATTGCTCGCGTCCAGCGCGATCGCTTCGAGCGTGGTGTTATCGCCGTCGTTGACGGTAAGCGACACTGTCGCGCCATTGGCCACGGGGGGCTTCTTGCCGACTTCAACTGCGCCTTTTTTGAACTGCAAATTGGCGACGGTGCCGCACGGGCCTATCAATTCGGCCGTCACTGTCGTACTCAAACTGGCGCAATCAGTATTGGCCACCGCGCAATTGGCATTGGTATAAAATCCGGTGGTTGGCAAGCCCTTGAGCGACACCAGACAGCCGGTCAACGTCACCTTGAACCCGCGCGAGGCGCTAGTCGTGTTGCCGTTGGCATCGGTCAAAGTCGCGCGCACGCTGTAGAATTGGCTAGCGCCAAACGGGATGGTGATGTGCGTACCCGACTTGCTGGCAATCGTCGGTCCGGTCGAATTGCCACTATCTACCGTTTTGAAGGCGGTACAGTTGGCAAAGCTGGCGTCGCAACCGTCGCCCAATTCGATCTTGTAACTGACGGTGTCGCCGACGGAAATCAACCAACTGACTTGATAGCCAGCCACAGCGGCGTCGGCATCTTGGGCGTCGCCAAAAGTGGCACCTTGAGCTGGCGCGCTAAAGGAGACCGTCGGCGGCGATGTATCAACGGTGACTTGGGCGGGCGTTGTCCCGACCGAAGCAATGTTGGCGCACGCATCGCGCACGTCGGCCACCAGGGTGTGGTTACCTTCGGTCAACAAATTGTACTTGGCTTTGGTGAAGGTAGCCGCGCCCGACAGCATCTTTTCGGTGCCCTTGGCCGCAGCGCCATCTTTGACGGCGACGTCTTGCCCCTCCGTGTCCGCCGACTGCGACACCACTTTGACGTCTAGGCTGCTGGTCGCCAGTACCTTGGCGCCACCAGGCGATGAGAATGCGCCCACTGGCTTTTGAGTGTCGATCAACAACTGGCCCGTTGCCACAGCCGCGCTGACATTGCCGTACTCGTCCTTGGCCGTCGCGTTGAACACAAAAGAGCCTTCGCTGCCTACGCTAACTGGCACACTGGCCGCCTTGTTGGTCGCAGCAGCGCTGCCGAATCCACCGCCGCCACCGACAGTGACCACGGCGTTTTCGTCCACGGCGACAGCAAAGGCAAAAGTGCCGCCAAGTGCTCCAAGATCAGCTTTAGTTTGGCTCGCTTCGTTCAGGCAACTCGCAGCACCCACCGCGGTGGGAGGCGTGATCGACACGACGGTCGGAGCCTTGGTGTCAATGATCACGGTGCGCTGCTTGGTCGTCGGTGTTTCCGCGGCTTGCGAGGAAATCCAATTGATGGTCGGCAGTTGACTGACTTCACCGATGAACGTGTAGAGACCGTCGGGCAGCGAATTCGACAGCACCACAGCGACCGTGGTGCTTTTGACGCTGGCGGTGGCGATGCTCTTGAAGCCTGGTGTTGCGCAATCGTCGCCTTGGACCCCTGCGGCATTGGTGCAGACGCGAGCCGTGGCCAGGCCAGACTTGGAGAACCCTTCGATTGTCAAGGCGATCTGGCGGCTACTGCCCGTGATCCACGCCGCTGCGCACTTGCCTTGGACACAAAATCCGGTCGCGCATTGAGTTGAAACCGTGCACGCTACGCCCTCCGAGTTGTTGAGCGGGTCGCCCATTTTGACGATGCCTTTTTTGGGCTGGACCAGCGCCGTCAAGGTCTTGGTCGCCAAGTTGCCGGCGGCGTCGGCGATGCTGAACACCAGCTTCACCGCGTCGCCTTCCGGCAACGTGACCAAGCCAAATAACTGCGGTTGCGGTGTGCTATCCGTGGAGATTTTGATGAATGTCGCTTTGTAGTTGGTTTTGGTCCCATTGTCGGCAACGACGTCGACGGTCGCCACTTGGCCGGCGCCAACGCCAAAGACCATGATCCCCAGTTGAATTTGTACGCCGTCGGAAGGATCGCCGCCCAAATCGTCGAACGCCGAAAACAACAGTTGCGCCGGGTCCTTGCCCAATGGCGACGACAACACATCAAACTTAGGCGCTATGCGATCAATCGACACCGAGACCACCGCGGACGTCGCCGCCTGCCCTGCTGAGTCAGTGGCCGAGACCGCCAACGTGCAGGTTGTCTGATCCTTGAGCAGTACATTGGCGAACGTCAGCTTGCCCGCGACTACCGTTGCTGTCGCATTGACCGGCAATTCGCTGCCGCAGCTCACCACCAGATTGCCTACGTTGTCCGCTTCAATGTCCGCCGCTGTCGCTGTCACCGTAGTCAGGCAGTCCTGCGACCCCGTCACGCACTGCGCCGACGTGCCATTGAGCACCGCTTTGTCCGTTGGCGCCGAAATCGCCACCGCTGGCTTGGTTGACTTGAACGTCACGGTTATCGCTGGGGAGACGCCCTTGTCCTTGTCGTCCGCACCCACCGCCTTGGCGGTAAACACCACGGTCGTCGAGGGTTTGAGGTTGAGGTTGCCCACGGTGAATTCGTATACGCCAGCACTGGTTTCCACCACCCCGACGGACACTGCCACCCCATCAATCAGGACCGCAGTGGTGGCGCCCTTGACCGGCGCGCCGCCAATATTGGTAACCAAAACCTTAAATTTCAAGCTGTTCTGGGTAGTCACCACCGGGCTGCCAGTCGGGGTGCTGAACTTAATGATCGGTGCCGCCGACACAAGGGTGCCAATCCACGGCGCCGCGGTCGTTTGGTTGCCGAGTTCGTCTTTGGCGGTCGCAGTGATCGTGTTCAAGCCTGGCTGCAAAGTGACAGCGACGAAGACCACGGTCTTGTCGGCCACCGTAGTCAATTTGCAGGCTTTTTCGCCTGACGAAGCTTCGATGCACACCTCGATCGCATCCACGATATTGACGGTGACGTCCACTTGATAACCCAAGGTGTTCGGCGCGGAGTCGGGATCGTCCAAGGTCGTCAACGTCGCCTTGGTCGGCAACGCAATCGCCACTGTTGGTCCAGTGGTGTCCAGCGTCAGCGTGCGGGTCACGTCGCTGCACAGCGAAGCGCCGGCCTGATTGCCAAACTTGTCGGCCGCGCTCAAAGTCAGGGTGTACTCGCCGTCGAGCAATTTCTGCCCAGCGGGTTGCAGCGCGACTTTGCCAGCCAAGCCAGTAGCCGAGGCCTTGCCAGCCGCGATCGGGTCAAACACCACCCCAGTTGCCGCTTTGAGCTGCAGCGAAACGGCTGCTCCTTCCAAATCGCTGGCTACCGCCACCAAATTGATGTCCGTGCTATTGACCTTGGAGTTGGCACTCGGCAACTGAATTTTCAAGCACGGCGCCGGCAAAGCCAGGGTAAAGGCGACCTCAGCCGAAGTCGCGCCGTTGGGCGCATTGTCCATCGCCCTGCAAGCCACGCTGGTCCCATACTGCACGGTGTCGATCGCAGTGGGGATATTCAGGCTTAGGCCGCTGGTATACTTGGCGACGCCCACGGGTTTGGAGCCCAGAGCCGCGCCCAGAGCGTTTTTTCGACAAAAAATGCTGATGTCGGCGTCGGCGGTGCCGTCGCTGATCGCTACCGTTAGCGGCAATTCATAAATCGAGGGCGTGGCCAAATCGCCGTCGTCTTTGGCAAGCAACACTGCGCCCGCGGTCGGTGCCGCAATCACTAGGCCAGCAGAACTAGCAAATACCGTGTACACCGCCGTAGCCGAACCGGTCAGCCCGCAGGCATTTTTGGCGGTGACTTTGACCGAGTAGACTTTGGACAGAACAAAGGAAACCGCCAATGCAAACGAGCCATCGGCCTGCACGCTTGTTTGGACGGTGGCGGTGCCTTCAATGGCAATTTCGACGGCATTGATGTCAGCCGGCGACAGCGTCGTCGCAGTGCCCTTGAGCAACACTTGAATGCCCGGGGCGGTCGGATCGATGTCGTCGGTCAATGTCAACTGACCGGGCAGCGGCGCACTCACGGTCACTACCGGTGATTCCGTTGTTAAAGTAACAACTTGGACCGCCGACTCGCCTTCTGGTCGCGTGCCGGTTTCGTCTTTGACCACCGCCGTCACCTTCGCGGTCGCTCCGTTTAGGTCTTTAGACTTGCTGGACAAAGTCACCTTGACTGGCACGGAGCCGGCGCCATTGAGCGCGACTTCGACTGAGGTGACCGGATTGCCTTGAGCATCGACAACCTTGAGGTAGGCATGGCTGCAGCTCGGCGTGTCAGTCTTGACCGTAAAGGTGTACTGAAAGCCCGGATTTTGCGGATCCGCGTCGTCGGTCAAGCAAGCGGGCACCGCCACCAACGTGGCATTGCAGGCATCGCCGCACTGGACTTGCAAAGACTTGCTGGCTTGACCGCTTACTGTGGGGCTGACGGTCACGACCGCGCCTATCACGCTGGCGTCCGCTGCGCAGGGCACTTTGATGCCGTCAAACCGCGCAGAACCTTTGCTGATCACCCCGGCAGCGCCCAGCGGCTGGCCGCCAAGCGACAGTTGAACCGGCGACCCATCGGGCGCATTGGTCGTTTGCACTACAATGTTGATCTGGATGCCCTGTTCGGGGCTGAGGTCGTTTTTGCCGTCGATTTGCGCCGTGGTGATCGAACCTTCCAGCACATTGCCGATCTTGGTTTCGGCATAGAAATTAACGGTCGGCGCAACCGGCGGCACGTCGGTCTCGCTCACCGCGGCATCCACGCCGCCATCGGCTTGCACACACGGGCCGTCACACTTGGACCCTGAGATCGGCACGTCGTCCGTGCAGGCGGATAGGGCCACGATCGCGGCAATCCATGCCCAACTGCCCAGGCACTTGATCCGCATCAGGGTCTGCCCGCCGCGATCGGCGGTTGGCGCCAAAAACGCGCCCGCTGCTGGAAGTGCTTGTACATCGATGTGACCCGTGCTGCGCATTTTTTTTCCTCCGGGCTGGGGGCCCAAGGTAGGGGGATCTGGTCAAAAGAGGCTGCAATGGCGCCTGTGAAGCAATCTAGTCCGCGTGGCGCTACTTATCCGTAAAACGAAGGAGCCAGGTCGGGCACGGGGTCGTGCCTGCAACCTAGTTGGGGCTGGGCGCTACCGTGGTGTCGCCGGCAGCTGGTTTTCTGTTTGCGTGGTTGGTAGCGGCAGCTGCGACTCTTGCGGGCTGCCGGTAGGCCCGAACTGCTGCAGCGCCGCATCAGCCTCGGCGACCACCACCGCAATTTGGCGCTCGACCAGGGCCTGAACGAAAAGCGCCACGTCTGCCTGGGCAGTGGCCAAGTCCACTCGATAGTGTTGCACCAGTTCGCTGGCTAGCTGCCAACCGGCTTTGGGTTCTTGGGCGAGTTGCCGCAACAAGCCTACCGCCGTCGGCGTGGCTAGGCGATGAAAGGCGCGATCGCCAGTGATAACAAAAATCTCGCCACCGACCTGGCGCCACGCCGCCCGCGGATGCAAGGCATAGCGAGGGGCGGACGCGCTAGCGACCGGATTGGGATGTGGCGCAGCGGGCGACGGCTGCGGTACTGACGGGGCCTCGGCCATGGTTCGCGTCTCGCTGATGCGGCGATTGCCGCTGGGACAACTGCCCCAAGTTTAGGTTGCGCAGGTTAGGGAGAAAGTTTCGCCGGTCCTATACACATTTTCACAAATGCTGATTGGCGTGCACGTCTTTGCTGCGCCGGTAATACCCATTTGCCGTGCCGGTGCTTCGATTGGGTCCAGCCTCATCGTCACAAAGAGTGGTATTTCGCCTTCGCCGTACACATTCGCCGTACACATTCGCCGTACACATTCGCCGTACACATTCGCCGTACACAACAGCGACTTGGATTGGGCTGCCTACCCGGTGCGACCTAGCAAGTGCAACCTAAGCAAGTGCAACCTAAGCAAGTGCAACCTAAGCAAGTGCAACCTAAGCAAGTGCAACCTAAGCAAGTGCAACCTAAGCAAGTGCAACCTAGGCAAGTGCAACCTAGGCATGTGCAACCTAGGCAAGTGCAACCTAGGCAAGTGCAACCTAGCGACTGAGATGCAAACACCCTGATCGCTAAAGTACAATCGACTTGATCGCTAAAGCACAATCGCAAGGATTGGCCATGACCGCCGTGCCGCAGCGCGCGCTAGACCGTCCCGAAGCCAACGACACTGTCGACAACTGGTAAGCCCAAGGCGGCCAACTATTCTGCCTGTTTTGGCATAACGCTGCAAGAGGCCACTTGGGCGGCGGTGAGGCGGGTTTCTGCTTGACTTGCGGCAATGTAGTGTGGTTCCGCGGCCAACGCAGTTGACCAGCTGTGTGCCGGTCGCCGCAACGCCACCGCCGCCAACCAGCGCGCACAGCAGTCATCGACTACGGCTAGCGGTGCGTATCCACTAGCGGCTTGCCACGCAGTGGCCAGCGCCGGATCGCCCCACGCCGAACCGGCCAGCGCCAGCCCGCAAGCCGATCCCTCGCTGCTCCAGTCGCAGACGTCAGTGGCGCAGACGACCGCGGTAGAGGTCATTTGCCCGTGGATGTCGACCAAGCCCAAATACCACGCGTCCTGACGGGCCCGAATTGCACACAGCGTGGCTTTGCTACCCGTCAAGTGCTGGGCGTGCGCTGCCATTGCTTGCCACGATTGGACCGCGCACACCGGCTTGGCCAGCGCCCATGCCACCGCTCGCGCCCAAGCCATGCCCGCGCGGACACCGGTGAAGGACCCTGGGCCGACATCGACCGCAAATCCGGCGACGTCGGCCACTTCGCACTGCCGTTGCTTCAGCAGGCCCCCAACCAGCCCCAGCAGGTCGACGGACTGCCCGCGCACCGCCGCCACCGTCCGCTCGCAGGCCAAGGGGTCGCGCTCGTCGGTGCCGACCCATACGCTCCACTGTGGGCCCGAAGTGCTGATGGCGACGATCACGGGCGACTCAACGGCTAAACAGCGATTGCAGGTCGTTTTTCATCACCACCAGAAACAGCAGGCCCAAAAATGTAAGGCCGACGTAGGCGGCAATCTGCCTGACCCGCAAGCTGGCCGGCTGGCGGCGCACGGCCTCGATGGCCAAGAACAGCAGCTGTCCGCCGTCGACCAGCGGAATCGGCAATAGGTTGAGAATGCCCAGATTGATGCTGAGAACGGCAAGCAATTGCAGCAATCGCTCGATGCCGTGATCGGCGGCATCGGAGGTCATTTGAGCGATGCGAATGATGCCACCGACTTCCTTGATCGGCGCGTTGCCCTTGAACAACTCAGCGGTCGTGGCCAAGATCAAAAGAGAGCCGCGGCTGAACTGCTCCAGCGTGCTGTACAAGGCGTGAGTAAGCGGTTTCGGGTTGGCGATGCGCTGCGGTGCCTGCCGATCGACGACCGAGATTAACTCGATCGCCAAGGACGGCCGATCGTCCTTGTCGGCGTGGACTGGCGGCGTATAGGTCGTCTGCCAGCGAACCAAACCGTCTGGCGAAACCGGCGGGGCCGCCGCCAGCCATTTTTGCCAGCCGTCCTGCGCTGGGCGCAAATTGGCCCGCAGTTCGGCTTGCAGCGCCGCGGTGGCGGCCCTTTCTTCGCCGCGCAAGGTGCGCACGATCGTCAGCGTTCGCGGCACCATCGCCGCCCGTAAGCGCTGCACACGGTCCGCCGCCGACCACTTGCGGTATTTAGGGTGCAGCAGCACGGCTTGGTACGGCAACTTGAGTTGATCAAACAACTGTTCCATGCCGACGACCGCAATTGTGTCCACTTGCACAATCTCGTCGCCGGCACGCAAACTGGCCTGCACAACTTCGCCGCTGCCGGTCAGCAAGGGGCCCACCAGCCGGTTACCGGCGATCGCACCCCAGCGCGCCTGCAATTGGCCTTCGTCGCCAGCACCGGTCGGCAGGCGCGTTGCCCGCACACTGGCGCTCAACGGCTGGGTCGTGTGCAGCGTTGCCAACGCGGTTGGGGCCTTGTCCTTGCTGACCGTGGCCGGAACACCGAGTGCAATCCACCTTACCGTCGTCGTATCGACCGTCTTGTGCAGTGCCGCCGCCATTTGGTGCCAGGTCTTGACCGGTTGGTCACCCACCTGGGTCAGCCGATCGCCATTGCGCAGACCGGCAAGCCACAGTGGACTGCCCTGCGCGACCGCGATCGTTGGCACTTGTTCAAAGGGTGACATCTGAATGCGGCCGACTCGCTCGACCACCCCCACTTCGGCCGCACCGGCATGAACAACGGTGCGCGGGGTAATCTCGACCGCCAACTGCCGCTCGTTGCGCAGCAGCGTCATTGTGCAGCGCTGATCAGCGCGCTTGCCGACTTCACGCACCAGATCGTCAAAACTAGCCACCGGTTGGTCGTCGATTTGCACGATCAAATCGCCCGGCTGCAACTTGGCCAATGCCGCCGGTCCGCCCGCGATCGCGGTGCCTACCCGCGCCGGCAACACTTGGGCGTCGTAGACCAGCGAGGCGCCAAACAGCACCAGCAACGGCAAAATGAAGTTGAAAACCGGCCCGGCTACAATGATCAACATCCGCCGCCACACCGCCTTGTTGTGAAAAGCTTGCGGATCGCGCGCGGCGGCGTCTTCCATCGGCGCGGTGGGATCGTCGCCGAGCATGCGCACAAAACCGCCCAACGGCAGGGCCCGAATGGCGTACTCAGTCGGGCCGCGCACCCAGCGCAGCAGCACCGGACCAAAGCCGACCGAAAACGATAGAACCTGCACGCCCATCCAGCGCGCGACGATGTAGTGGCCAAACTCGTGAAAGACCACCAGTAGACCGAACATCAGCACAAAGGCCATGGTTTTGAGTATAAAATCCACAAATTCCTGTAGGTTGCGGCAGTTGGCGCGCCCGTCGCCTTGGGCCCAAGGCTTCGAGTACTCGCGGCGATTGTCGTTGATGGCTTGACCGGCGGCAAATTGGCCAGCACGGTACCGACCGCCTCATTGCAGCCATGCCGCCGCAGCGTTACGCTTAGCGATTGGCGAAATAGTGGCGCCGTCAGGTTCAATGTCGATGCGCAGGCCGCTGATTCCTTGTTGTTCACCTTGGGCTCCTCTGCCGTGGGTTCGTTCGGCTCCGCTGGCGAAGTCGTCGATTACCGGTTGGTTTGTCCGCAGGTTGGCCAGTGGTCGCCTGCTGTTCGCTGCCGGCACTGGCCTGCTTTTCGCTGCCTGTACCGGGCCGTTGTTCGCTGCCTGTACCGGGCCGTTGTTCGCTGCCTGTACCGGGCTGTTGTTCGCTGCCTGTACCGATCAGGCCGACGCGGCGCCAGAGCAGGGCGGGACTTCGCTGTGGTTTGCCGCCCTGACCGGCACTGGTTGCACGGCTACGACCAACGGCAAAAAGCAAATTCCACCTGAAGTCGATAACTTGGTGGCCGTGTGGACGGCGACTCTGGCCGATGGTGGCAAGAAAACGGGCACAGCGCGGACCCCGAGCGCCAAGATCGGTCAAGGTTCGTGGGAAATCAAGGGGATTCCCGCAGCCCCGGAGCTGGATCTGGACGTCTACGGCTGCAGCAAGGACAAGAAATTGGTGTTCGCCGGTCGAAATACCGGACTCAAAGTGACCGAAGGGCCCTCGCGCCCGGTGCCCCTGTTCTTGGCCCCCACCGACAAGCTGGCGTGCACCGGCAGCGCCACCGGCAGCGCAAAATTGACGGTTGGTCGCTCGCTGGCCAGCAGCGCCGTGCTGATTTCGGGCGATGCGGTGATTGTCGGCGGCCTGAGCGCCTGGAACAAGACCGCCGGCTCCGGCACCGGCAGTGACGCCGTCGACGTTTACGACGCGCGCTTAGGCCATTTTGTCGCCGGCCCCAAGTTGTCCGCCGCGCGCATCTTGCCGCATGTCCACGCCATTTCTAAGGAAGCCGACAAGCCCCAACTGCTGGTGGTCGGTGGCGCGTTGTCGGTTATGCGCAAGGCGGCGAGCGACAAATTCGTGATCTCGACGCTGGTGCCGGAAAAAATTGACGGTGCGACTCCAGCCACCAAAGCCGAATTGCTCGATCTGACCCCGGGCAAGGCCGCCACCAAGGTCCTAGACAAGGTCGATGTCGGCGTTGGCGCTTACGTGCTGTCCAGTTCGATTCGCTTAGACAAAGCCGTGCTGTTTGTCGGTGGGGTGTCGGAGACCGGCCAGGTCATGGACAAGGCGACGCGCTTGGGCAACCCCGAAGAAATCGCCATTGGCGGCACCGGCAAATCGGATTCGGTCAAGCTCAATGCCGCGCGGGTGCGCCCGGCGCTGCTTAGCTTTACCGATGGAACTGCGGTCATTTGGGGCGGCGCGGTGCTGCCCGGCAACAAGCCGCCGCTGGCCGATGCGATGGGCGAACTGTTGGCGGCGGATACGCCGGTCTCCGAAAAGCTCGCGGTCACCGGGCCTGCCGCGCTGGTCGACGACCCCAACTTGTCGACCATCGCGCCGGTAGTGGTGCCGATTGCGCGCACTGCGGACGTGCTGACGTTTTTGGTTGCCGGCGGCATGCCGGTCAAGACGCCGCTGACGGCGTTGGCGGCGCCGACCTACCTAGTTACGGTGACCAAATCGAGTAAAACAGCTGAATTGCGTCAGGTTACCTTGCCAGGCGGCCTGATGCTGCGCGCTGGGCTGTTTGGGGTGGGAATTGCCCTCGAAGGGCGCAGAGCGCTGCTCGGCGGCGGCTTGATCGCGCTGACCGTTTCCCCTGATGTGGCTGCCTTGTGTGCCGCCGCCGATGCCCAAAAGGACGATTGCGCGCTGGATACGGCGTGGATGGTGCGGGTGCCCGACACCATGCCGGCCGGCGATAGCGCGGTGCAATTGGAGTTGTTGGCCACTCTGTCGCTGGGTGGGCCGCGGATTGGGGTGGCTGCGGCGCCGCTGCCGTTGGGCGCGTTGTTGGCGGGCGGACAAGCCAGTACTCGCAGCGGCGATACGGCGGATGTGCTGGACGATGTCGGTGAAGTGCTGACCGTCACCCCGCCGACCCTGGACATCGCGACCATCTGCCACTAGTCGATGCGCATTTCCCTTGAACAGACGGCCCTGTTGCGGCAGCGCCAAGCGCTAGATGGCCGCCAGCGCCCGCGTTTGCCCGAGTGGCTGCGGGCGCCGCTACCCGGTGGGCCCCGCTATGCCCAAATCAAGTCGCGATTGCGCGATCACGGCCTGCATACGGTGTGCGAAGAAGCCCAGTGCCCCAATATCGGCCAATGCTGGAATGAGGGCACCGCGACCTTGATGCTGATGGGCGATACCTGCACCCGCGCCTGCCGGTTTTGCGCGATCAAGATGCACCCGCGACCGCCGGCCCTGGACGCCGACGAGCCGCGCAAGGTTGCGGAGCAAGTCCAAGTCATGGGGCTGGACTACGTGGTGCTGACCAGTGTCAATCGCGACGATCTGGCCGACGGTGGTGCGGCTCATTTTGCGCAAACGGTGTCTGCGATCAAGCAGTTGACGCCACACACGCTGGTGGAAGTGTTGACCCCGGATTTCTTGGGCCAAGTCGCCAGTGTCGCCACCGTGCTCGACGCCGGCCCCGATGTTTTTGCCCATAATGTCGAGACAGTTGTGGCCCTAAGCCCACAAGTGCGCGACAAAAGAGCTAGTTTTGCTCAGAGCCTTCAGGTACTGGCCTTCGCCAAGCACTACCGGCCGCAAGTCGTCACCAAGTCGTCGATCATGCTCGGATTGGGCGAAACCGCGGACCAAATCGCCGAAGCGATGCAGCTTTTGCGCGACAACGCCGTCGATGCCCTGACCCTTGGCCAGTATTTGCGACCCAGCCCATGGCACAAGGAAGTGGAGCGCTTTGCCCCGCCGGAAGAATTTGCGGCGTGGCAACTGCGAGCAGCTGAGCTGGGTTTTCGCTACTGCGCCAGCGGGCCACTGGTTCGATCGAGTTACCGCGCTGGTGAGCACTACTTGCGGGCGCTAGTCGGGCCTGCCGACGCCTAAACAGCAGCTCTGGACCAAGCCGTTAGAAAAGCGACTGTTGCCGTGGGTTTGGCGCAGGGCTGTTGGCAGGTTCGATGCATTGAGCCCCCTGGTGGCTCGCCACGTTGACGTAGCTGCTCACCTGGGTAACGGCCAATTCACCGAGGTAAGGCACTAGCAACGGCGCCAAGGCTTCGGCGGTGCACGGCTGCGGATCGAGCCACGCCGTCCACGCTGAGCGCGGCAAGATCACCGCCATCCGATCGTGCAACGCCGCCACGGTCGGATTGGGCGCAGTGGTCAGCAGCGCACACGTGGTCAGCACCTGCGCCGGATCGTCGGCGGGCGCCCATTGTTCCCACAGGGCCGCGACCGCAAACGCACCGCGATCGGCGACCTGAAAATAGTGGGGCACTTTGAGCTTGCCCAGCGTCTGCCACTCAAAAAAGCCGTCCATGAGCAACAAGCCGCGGCGCTGGCGCAGGGCCTGGCGAAAACTGGGCTTTGTTCCTGCGGTTTCACTTCGAGCGTTGACCAGTTGATTGCCGATCGCCGGATCGGTCGCCCACGGCGGCACTAGGCCCCAGCGCATCACTTCAGCCCGCCGCGGTCCGGGGCGGTTGGCGATCACCAACACCGGCTGGGTTGGCGCAATGTTGAAGCGCGGGCCCAGCTCGCTCGGCTCTTGGTCCAACTCAAAGACGTCGGCCAAGTCCGCCGCTGGCGTCTTTTGGGTAAACCGTCCACACACTTTTAGCTAACCCTTCGATACATGGGCTTGTTGCGCAGGCTGCTGAGCTGGAGTCGCAGACTGCCTCAAGCCTACTTGGCACCCGCTAGCTGTGCAATTGTGGCAGGGACAGGCGAGGCAATCGTGGCAGGCACAGGCTAGGCAATCGTGGCTGGCGCGGGCTAGGCAATCGTGGCTGGCGCGGGCTAGGCAATCGTGGCTGGCGCGGGCTAGGCAATCGTGGCTGGCGCGGGCTATGCAATCCTGGCAGGCGCGGGCTGCACGCTATGCCGATCCATCGGCTGCCACTGCCCATCGATCAGGCGCTGGTGCGGGCCATAGCGCGCCTTGTACTGCATCGCCCGGCAGCCAGCGACGTAGAACCCCAGGTACAGCCAGCGCAATCCCCATTGGCGACACAATTCGACTTGGGCCATGATCGAGTACACGCCCACGGACAGGCCGACTACGCGCGGGTCGTAGCAGCAATAGACCGCCGACAGGCTAGTGTGGCCGCGATCGACAACCGCAATGCCGACCAGTTGGCCGTCTTGGTGGTAGGCAATTTCGAGGGTATCGACGCACGACTCGGCCAAGAAACCGGCGTAGTCGGCGGCGGTGGCGTGGCCGTCGCCCATGTCCAGACCGCGCAAGCGCTTGTGCAAGTTGTACAGCTGCACGCGCTGGGTGTCGACCTTGGGTCGGCCCACGGTCTGGGTCAAGCGCGTCTGCCCCAACCGAAACATGCGCTTTTGGGTGCGATCGGCGATAAACTGCTCAATATCTAGGCGAATGGGCTCGCAAGCACGGCAATCCGGACATTCCGGCCGATACAGCAGAATGCCTTGGCGGCGATCACCGTTGGCCAAGCAGGTGTCAAACTGAGCGCCATTGAGCGGAGCCAGCGGCAAACGCATGGGCAACACTGCGGTCCGATTGGGCAAATACGGACACGGGTGCGGGCTCTTGTCGACGATGAGATGCGGCCAATGCATGACGGCAGACCGACCTATTGACCAGCGGCCCGCGTCGACACGCCGGCTCCCCACCATTTGAGGCCTTTGGGCGCGCTAATGCCGCCAATCGCCGTGGCTTTGCCGGTGGTGATGTCCAGTTCATATACGTTGCCGTCGCTGGAAAATCCGTACACCACGTTGTCCCACCACGCCAAGCCAAACAAGCTCTTGACGCCAGTATCTCCAATAATTTTAAGGACTTTACCGGTTTTTGGCTCGATCGATGCCAAGCTGTCGTTGCCGCCAGTGGCCTTTTTGACCGTGGCAAAGGTGCCGACGCCGCCCACTGAAAACGCGTCGCCCGAGCACAGCCAGCCGCTGCCGAAACTGCCCAGTTTTTGCAGCTTGACCACCCCGCCGGTGACCACGATTTGGACCCAGTCGCCGTCTTGGCTTACGCCGATCATGGCGTCTTTGTTGGGATCGACCGTGCCTTTGGGCACCAGCGTCATGCCGTAGTACTGCTCGGGCATCGCCGCCAGCCACTTGCACTTGGCGGTGTCGACATTGCACTGAAACAAGTCCTTGTGCGTAATCGCAAAAAGTTGGCCGTAGCCGTCCAAGGCGATGTCGGTAACGCTGCCGGGGGCCTTGTCGTAGCTCCATTTGCCGGTCAACACGAATGCTTTGGCCGCCACGTCGAGCTTGTACAGTTCCTCAGCGGTGTGGGCGTACAGTTGGCCCACCGGGCCCTTGGGCTCCACTAGATCCGCGGTCGCCACATCCTGCGGATCAAGCAGATCAAAGTCGATGTCCATCGGCACCGCAGCGTCGTCGCTGTCGGCGACCGGGTCAGGCGCGTCGACATCAGCACTGGCGCTGTCGGCCCCTTTGGCATCGGCGGCGCCAGCGCTGCACTGATCGGCAACGCATGGATCGACGGCTACACTGTCGCCGACCTTGGCGTCTGCACCAGTTCCGCCATCGGCGGACGTGCCTGAGTCAAAGACGGTGGAGGAACCGGCAGGCGCCGACTCAGAACAGCCCAGCGCAACCGCAGCGGCAAGCCCGAAAAACAAGGTCGAACAATGCCGCATGCGGTGCCTGTCAGTGCTGGTTGGTCAGTGCTGGTTGGGTCAGTGCTGGTTGGGTCAGTGCTGGTTGGGTCAGTGCTGGTTGGGTCAGTGCTGGTTGGGTCAGTGCTGGTTGGGTCAGTGCTGGTCGGTGAGTCCGGTGCTTGGGCCGGACCTCACAGGCTGCGCGCAGCGAGCGTGGAGCCGACAAACACCGCGCAATAGCTCGAAATTACTTGGTTTCGCCGGTCAACTGGCGATGCAAGTCCATCAGCCGCCACGGTGGAAAGCCCGCGACTTTGGCCTGCTCGGCTTGCGGCACTTCGCCCTTGGGGTATTTGGCTTTGAGAATCGCTTCCACCGCTTTGGCCCGGCTGCCAAACTTGGCGACCATGCGTTTGGTATTGCGGTGATGCGACAACAGCCGGGTGTTCGACGCCTGTTGCAACTTGGCTGCCGAACCGTCGGCGGCATCGTACAGGGCGACGATCGCGGCGACCAGCTTGGTCTTAGTGCCAAACTCTTTGATAACGCTTTGCTTCGGGGTGACCTGCACCACTTGGGCGGTGCCTTTCTTGCTATTGGCCATGACATCCTCGTATCGCCGGTCAAGCCGGCGTTCGGGAAAATACGGAATAATTTCCGCGGTTTTGAACTGCCGCGGAATGGTTTCCGCGGTCTCGCACTAAGGAACTGTCCTCAACTAACTCGATCGATCTGGGCAACACAGGAGCGGCGAGTCGGCCTTTCAGGACGCGAGCTTCGCGACCCACAAAACAAGCAAACGGAACCAGTCCCAGAATGACTTATTCTGGGACAGTTCCTAAGGGTGCTTAGGACGATCCCTCGCCACCTAGCAGTTCGGGTTTGACAGCCGCCGTCGGCGGCACTTGGGTGGGCATTTCGCCCGGTTCGCCGCGGGCTAAAGCCGCAGCTATTTCGGCGTTCAAGGCGGCGATCTGAGTGGGCGCCTGTTGCGCCTGCAGCGAACGTGGCCAGCGCCGCCCGATCGCCTGCCACATCTCTACCGCGCGCTTGCGCCAGCCTAATTGAGCGTAGGCCGCGGCCAGCGTTTCATAGTTGTCGAGATCGTGGGCACGATCGGCAAACTGTTGCATGGCCTGATGCAGCCGAAACACCACCCCCATCGCCTCGCCGCGGTTGCGGTAAAAGCCCACCACATACTGGGCATGGGCGTACAGCAGCTCAATGCAGCGTTCACGCATCGCCAAGGCGTCGGTGGTCAGCCGCGAGCGCGGGTAGGTGCGCACAAACTTCTCCAACTCTTGGCGGGCCAACTGCACTGGGGTGAGGTCCATTTCGTAGACCGGCGGCATAATCCACAGATCGGTCGGCGCCAGCTCAAATTGGCTGCGCGCGATCATGTACATGGCGTAGGGGATATTGGGGTTGCCATCGTGGCGGCTGATAAAACTGCGAAAAGCTTCAATGGCTTCGTCATAACGGCGGGCCACGAAAAAGGTGTCCGCCAAGCGCAACCGCGCCAGTGAAGTCAGGCCCACATAGGCGGGCAACTTGCTGAGTTTTTGGAACTCTTGTTCCGCTTCTAGCACCGAGCCGCCGGCCAAATGCTCCATGCCATCGGCGTACAGGCGTTCGGCCTCGACGGCAACGGGTTGCGCTACTTCTTGGGTACACGCAGTGACGACTTGGGTACCCGCAGTGACGACGATCGCCGCGGCGCCGATCTCCAGCCACCCGCGCACAATCCTGTAATATTGCTGCAACAATGCAGTCATCGTCTCGCCCACCGCGCCGCCACCCAAGCCTTGGCCAACTGCCGCAAGGGGGGCGAAATGGTGCGAGTTTTGCGCGTTGGCGTCAAGCAGATAGTGTGGATTTTCCCGCGCTGGTGCATTGACCGGCGCAGCCTTTTCCGGTCAAATACCGCGCTCCGCGGCCGACCTTGAGAGGGGTTGGGCCGTGGTCACCTCGCCACCTGTAGCGGCCACGCCACCAGTGCGCAGCGATTTTCGTCGGCAACGATGACGACTTGGAGTCCTCCCGGACCAAGCCGGCAAGGCCCAGCCGGGGCTAGGATCGCACGGCCCAGCCGGGGCTAGGATCGCACGGCCCAGCCGGGGCTAGGATCGCACGGCCCAGCCGGGGCTAGGATCTCACGGCCC
>SHZD01000271.1 GCA_009692465.1 Myxococcales bacterium | reverse complement strand
ACCGCGGACGTAGCTGTGCCGCGCAGCGCCGATTCCCCGACCCCACGCCCGCTACCGGCTGTTCGATCGCCCAGGTTCACGCCGCTTGTGGCAGCACTTCCTCATCGTCGAAAAACGGCCGCAACTCGATTTCTTCGTATTCTTCGTCGATTGCATCCGCGTGAACCTGCGGCTCGTCATCCCCGAAGTCGTCCGTCACTTCACCGGACGGCCCGCGCACCCGCCAGATGTCGCACGACGCCGCCTCCGCCTTGGTCACCACTTTTGTGGGCAGCCCGAGGTGCCGAAGGATCTTGGTGACGATTGCACTCGTGGGGATCGTCGCAATCACCTCTTTGGTGCCACCGCATTTCTCGCAAATGAGAATATCCACCTTGAATGCCCGTTGGAGCGCCTGAGCCCAGGTCATTTTTGTCGAGTAGACTTCGCTGTCCGTGCCGCCGTCATCGTTGGCGACGCTGCCGTACTTTGTCGCCGCTTCGCCGATCAGTTTGATTGCCGGCTGGGCTGGCGATGCAGCCTCGGCACCCGGCGCTGCGAGCGTGTCGGCGTCTTCCACCTTCGCGACCTTGGCCTCGCACTTTGTCTTGCCTTTACGCTGGTTGTGAGCGACCCGACCGCCGCGGGCCGGCACTACCTGCTCGCGGTCTTTCGCCGCCGGGCCAAAAATGCCGTGGTACCTCAGCATCGCGAGGCGCGGTAGGGGAATTTGCCCAATTATTCGATAGGCCAGGTCCCGCTTGGTCAAGGTTACTCCCGTGATGCCCCCTTTCCACTCATTTTTGAACGTAATCCGCACCTTGTGCTCGCCCACCCGCTCCAGCCGCTTCGCCGCGATCACCGGCCGGCAGATGTAGCGAACGAGGTGCTCCAGCCGTTCCCGTGCAACCTCATGAATTCTCACATCGGCGTGCAGGTTGAAGCCATCGAGATCCACGCAGTTGCGCGACTTCGGTTTCGGCTGGCCGGCTTTGCCAGTCGCAGTCGTCGGCGCCACCCGCTCCAGTTGCGCCGCCGCCTGCTAAGTGACCGCGCTGGCTAGAACTTGTACGCCACGCTCAGGCTGAGCATGTCGTAGCCCGTCTCGAATTTGCCAGCGTTGGCGGGAATATTGTCGAAACCGTCGCAATCTTCGGGACAAGGCGACATCGGGCGCTGCTGAGTCACTTTGCCGTACGCTTCCGAGACCTCACGGGTCTCCTGAAAAACGTGAACGTACGAAAGGTTGCCGTTGATGCTTTGGCCTTTGTAGCGAATGCCACCGCCCAAGCCGAGCCGATTGAAGCTCGGAAAGTCCAAGTGAGAATAGTTGTGCGGCGTCGCGCCCTGCTCGATATAGCCGCCAGCAGAAACGCCCATAGCGTCGGAGGCCCAGTAGGTGCCGCCCACCCGCAGCGCCACAGTGTCTCGCCATTTCTTGGCGATCGTCACTGTGGGGAACTCTTTCTTGGCAAACATGTTAATTTTACCTTCCGTTTTCACCTCATAGGCGTCAATGATGCTCCAACCCTCCCAAACAATGTTGGCTTCGACGTCCCAGGTCTCCGTGCCACTGGCATTGAGGTTGACCCAACGGGCACCGATGGCACACGTTGGTGCGATGGCCATTTTCAGATGGGCTTTGGATCCGCTCACGGACAATTGCGTCGGCGTGAACTTGGCGCCCACCCCGTCGCGATCGTTGCTCAACGCTAGGTCGCCTTCTGCGTCAAAATACACCGGAATCACGCGGCCACTGGCTGCTACGCGCAGGTTGGGGCTGACTTGCCACCACGCTCCCATAATCGCCGAGAAAGCCGTCATGTCCGCGAGGCGAATGGTGGCGACCACGTCACTGCCGGCGTAATAGGGGTTTTGGGCGCCGCCCGTCGCAGCATCGACCACCAGCGACATGTCGGTCTTGGGCATCATGGCCCACTGCATGGTCGCGCCGACCCCGAATTTGTCCTTCTTGCCATAGGCGACGGCCAGGCTGGCGTACGCTATCAGCAGGTCCAGCTTGGTGAGCATGTAGCGCTGCCCGCCTTGCGAATCGAACTCTTTGAAGCCAATGCCGCTGGGCCCGTAGCCTGCGACGGCGACAGTCCAATTGGCCGAGACGCGACGGCTGGCAGCCAAAAATACCCCAAGCGGAAACAATGGCGCTTTGTTGCTCGAAGGTGCCAAAGCTTCGGCCGTCGTCGCGCCGGCAATTGATTTCTGAGGCACTTGCGATGGCGCCCGCGTAAACGTCTCGTGCGCGTACGCAATCTGGTGAGACCACTGCAGCTGGGTACCGTCGAGTTGGCTCAACAGGCCGGGATTATGCGCGATCGCCGTACTGTCATCGACGCTGGCCGTCAGCGCCATACCGCGCCCCAAACCCATGGCGCTGTTGCCGGCGAACTCAAACCCGGCCGCCTGCACCTCAGATGCCGCACCGAGGGCTGCAATGGACAGGATGCACACGGTCAGAAGGGCGATTCGGCGCGGCGTCGGCATGTGGCTCCTTGGGCACTAGCGAACAGGGAAGCGACGACCATAGACGCGCAAGGCAAAACGCGCAAGACTGGGCGCTCGACGGAAGGTGAGCGATGGGCAACGCGGGTCCAAAAGGGCAACTAAAGGCATTTTGCTGGGCAGCAGCTGTCGCATTGGCCATGGTCAGTGGACTGACGATCGGTGGTTGCGAAAACAAGCTAGACGGCACGCCCAACCGGCTGCCGAGCGGCGACAGTTCGGCCGTAGCAAACAACGGCACCAGCGATTCACAGGGTCTGCCGACCGACGCAAGCGCGGCAGCCAGCGGCTGCGACTGCCTGGCCAAGGGCATGGTGTTCCGGTTTGACTCCTTGCAGATCAAGTCTCTGGACGGCGGCGACCACCTCGTCGTGAGTGCACTGAACCCGCTGTGGCTCAACGACATCAAGACCCACGAATTGAACTTTTTTCTCGAAATCATCGATGTGGCCGGCGACGAATTCCAACTGCGGATCATCAACGGCGCGCGCAGCAATGCCGCTGGCGACACCTGCTTGGTGGCGTCCACCGAGAGCATCGTCACGATGAAGCGCGCGGGCTGTAAGGCAACAAACGCTGCACCCTCCGGCCTCAATGTCTACGCAGGCACCCTGGCGAGCCCAAAAAACTGCACGACCGGCCTGGCAGTGCCGCACTCGATCCCCGTGCGCAATGCGTTTTTCGAGGCAACCTTTGCACCAGACTGCTCAGCGGTCAGTAAAGGGCTGCTGATCGAAGGGTCGATTGGCAAGAACGCATTGGACAACACCTGCACGTGCCTGATGCTGGGGGGCCAAATGGCCGAAGAGTGTGGCGTGCCCAGCGCGGCGTACAAGGGCTACACCAGCGAGAACAACGAAAAGGGCAAGCCGCCCAAGTTTTGCACTGAATGCTGCAAAGGATGCAACGATATCTTCCAGAATTTAAACGAGCTGCTAGATAGTTTTGGCCCACTCAAATATGGCTGTAAGGACGAAAAAGGCGGCCCGGCGGTATGCCTTTCCGCCACCTTCACCGCCGCCAAAACGAAGCTCTCCGCCCCTTGCCAGCCATAGATGTCCATGCAGTCGGCGCCATGACCGGCGACAACCTGATTTTTGGCTACGTGCTGGCCGGTGGCCACTCAACGCGTTTTGGAGGCGACAAGGCCCGCGCGCTGTACCGTGGCCGACCGTTGCTTCATCACGCCGTCGATTCTTTGCGCCCGGTGGCCCGGCGCGTGTCGGTCATTGCGGACACCCCGGACAAGTATGCCGGTTTGCTGGAACTGGCTGTCGGCGCGCTCACGGACCGACTGACACAGCGTGGCCCGATGGGCGGCCTGCTTGCCGCGCTGGACGACCTGCCCGAGGGCAGCATGGCGGTTTTGGCGGCCTTGTGACGTGGTCGGCGTGCAAGCGCCGTGGCTGAGGCATTTGATAGCTGCGGTGGCGGCCGGCGCCGAAGTTGCTGCCTTTCAGCACGCAGATCATCAGGGCAAAGGCCGTGGTTGGGAGCCTCTGCATAGCGTCTGGCGCAAGTCGGTGCTAACCGAGGTGATCGCCGCGCTGCAGGCCAATCAAACCTCGGTAGCGGCACTGCTCGACCGGTTGGGCAGCCGCGTCGCGGCAGTCGCCGTTCCACCGCAATGGACTGAGCAGGTCTTGCGCATCGACACGGTGCAAGCACTCACTGTCGCCCATGCGGTGGGGCGCCAAGCTGTCACGCGCTTCGGGAGCCGCAGCCAGTCCGGGCCGATAGACGCCGTCGCCGTTGAACAGCCATTGGAAATTCGCATCGCACACGGTGCGGATAGGAACTGCAAGCGCCCTAGCCATTCCAGCCCCAACCAAAAAACCGCCATTTCGCGCCGCCAGACCATCCGACAGCACCACTTCGCCAGTCTGCCGCAGCCCAATCTCGCCGGCAACACCCAAATTTCACTCGAATTTTTGCCATTTGAACGCAGCTATCCCGCCCGCCGCGGGCCGGCACCACTTGCTCGCGATGCTTCGCGGCCGGCCCGAAAATGCCGTGGTACCTTATCATCGCGAGCCGAGGTAGCGGAATTTGCCCAATTATTCGACAGGCCAGATCCCGCCGTGACAGCGTTACCCCTGTGATGCCAGCAACCCATCTATGAAACACCTAAGCCCAAAAATTGGACGCTTCCGGAATCTGCACCAATACTTGGTCGCAGTGCTTTGTTGGCACTTGCGCAATGGAATCGGAGGCAGCAAAAGCAAGCCAGCGACGACGACGGATGTTTGGCAGGGCGTGCCTCAGGCCAACCGCGCGGCAGTCGTGGCGAATCTGGAAGCGATTGCAAAACAGACTATTACGATGAGTCGGCGACTCGGAGGTCAAAATCATGAGCAAGAACTGGGTCTCGCCGGCGCGAATCGACAAAGTGGGGAATCGCCACCTCGACCGCCTGGCGGTCGTGTACGTGCGGCAGTCGACGCTTCGGCAAGTCCAGCAACACTAGGAATCTACAAAGCTTCAGTACCGTCTTGTCGACCGAGCGATCGCACTTGGATGGCCGCCTGAACGCGTCGTCGTCATCGACGAGGACCTTGGCAAGTCCGCCGCAACTGCTGTAGGTCGAACGGGATTTCAACGTCTGGTGGCCGACGTGGGGCTGGATCGTGTCGGCGTGGTGCTCGGCATCGACATGTCGCGGTTGGCCCGGTCGTGCATGGATTGGTACCAATTACTTGAAGTTTGTTCAATCTTTGGCACCCTTATCGCGGACGTCGACGCACTGTACGACCCAGCGGTGTACAATGACAGGCTTCTCTTGGGGCTCAAAGGCACGATGTCTGATGCGGAATTGCATACTATTCGCCAGCGGTTGGTGGCCGGTGCGCGGGCCAAGGCCGGCCGCGGAGAACTGGCGCAGCGCTTGCCGTTTGGCTATGTGCGACGGCCGTCTGGCGAAGTGGTCAAGGACCCCGACGAGCAGGTGCAACTCGTTGTATCAATGATATTTGATGCGTTTTTGTAGCACCAATCGGTTTACGCAGTTCTGCGCCATTTGGTTGCCAACGACATTCGCGTCCCGATTCGTGCGAAATTCGGCGTGAACAAGGGCGAACTCCAGTGGCTCAAGCCGAACAGGTCGACGTTGGATCACATGCTGCACAACCCTACGTGCGGTCCCGTCGACGGCACACCTTCCTACGGCGCGACTTCCTAAGGCACCAGTTCGAACGCGCCGATGTCGCAGTGGACACCCTGGGGGCGGGCCGTGCCGCGCTGGTCGACCTTGCTGACGGGCGCCGCCGCGCAGACTGCGTCGTCACCGGCGTCAATGGCTGGGGAGCCCACCAGCAAGGCCAAGGTCTGGGTTGGCCCGCCACCAGACGCCAGTGCGCCGAGTTTCGGGTTGCCGCTCAGGCTCGCAGAACACGAAGCATCCTCAACGAAGTTGCTGACATTGGCCGTCAACGCGCTGTTGCCGCCGCAGTCGTTGCCCTTGACGCTGCCGGCGATCAGCGTGTTCTTCATCGCGATCTCGCCGCTGAACTGGACGCCGCCCACGGTCGTGCCGCTGTTGCCGAACAAGGTGCAGTTGAGGAGCGTCAACTTCCCG
>SHZD01000270.1 GCA_009692465.1 Myxococcales bacterium | reverse complement strand
TGCACCACTTCGCCAGGCGGCCCGCGCACCCGCCAGATGTCGCTCGGAGCGGCTTTGGTCACCACCGGCGTTGGAAGGCCGAGGTGACGCAGGATCTTCGTCGCGATGGCACCCGGCGGGATCGCTGCAATCACCTGCTTGGTTCCCCCGCATTTCTCACAGGTTAGGATGTCAATTTTGTACGCCGCCCGCAAAGCGGCTGCCCAAGTCAGCCTCGTACTGGCTTTGCGCTCCAGTTCTTCGCGGTCAAGGTCTGTCGATTTGCTGGAATCTTCCGCAGAGTTGCCTGCCTCGCACGCTGCTGCGCGCAAGTGCCTCAAACGCGGCGTTTCCTGCACTTGCGCGCCAGCGCCCGAGACCTACATCCACAACGTCGCGACACCAACCAACACTCGGAACCTAGCAAGGCCTAAAGGATGCCCCGGCAGTTCTGGCTGAGGGTGCGGGTTTCGCCAGAATTCTACGGATTGTTCGGGCCACTGACAGTATGAGGTGCTCAACGCGCGCTACCAGCACAAGATGTTAACGGCCGAGTAAACCCGCCGGAATCCGGTGAAACGCGCGTTCAGCGCCAAAAACGCCCAAGTACCTACAACGATTGATCTTGCAAGTCGGCGCGGGCTTTTGCATCGCGCAATCGGTATGATTTGCCAATAATATCAATTACATCAGCATACTGCGTGAGACGGTCGACGATGGCCCGCACACACGTCGCATTTGGAAACACCTCAAGCCACCGCTCAAACGGAATTTGCGCCGTCACGACGGTCGACTTGTGCTGGTTGCGCACTTCCAAGACGTCGAACAGCGCGTCAGTCTGGCGAGAATCACTCGCAGAATTGCCCAGTTCGTCGATCACCAAAAGCGCTGGGCTGGTGTAAGCGCGCAGCCGGTGGTCGCGCAGCGCCGTTGTGGGTTGCGCGCTCAGATCGGCAAGCATGCTCTTGGCCTTGGTGAAGCGCACAGTGAGGCCGCGGTCTAATGCGTGCTGCGCAATGTTTTGTGCGATCATGGTCTTGCCGGTGCCAGTGCCGCCCGTCAGAATGACATTGGCGGTGTCGCCTAGAAGCAGCCGCCGCTGTGGACGGAGGCGCAGAGGGCTGCGGCGCAGCTCGACTTGCCCTAAACGCTCGGCGTGGACCCGGTCACTTTTTCCGGGCTTCGCCCGGGGCTTTCGGGCCCGCGGACAAAGAGCCAAAGGATCAAATCGCAAACGGTCGCCGTCGAAGACACCCTAACGAACACACCGCACGCGGTTGCCGTGGGTGACGCCATAGTAGATGCTGCTGCCGCCGTAAATAAAGTCGACGTACCAGGCGAAGGACGACCCGCCCTGAAACGGCGAGGCGGACCAAAACGCTTCGGCCGGCGTGTTGGGAAAGACCGCCGGATCGATCGCCGGGCTCGTCTTCTGCTTGCGGTCGACGATCGACAGCAACTCGCGAATGCCCGGCAGCCGCCAACCCGTACCCGGCAACGCCGCAGTGTTGCTGGAACAGTAGGTCTTGGCATTTGCCCAGGTGTACGTCCCCCCAGGCACATCGCGCTGCCACGTCAGCTTGGTGCGGTTGTCATAGACGGTCTTGCTGTCGACCGCCACCACGAACCGGCCGGTCGAGGCCTTGCCCAACGCCGTCGTCGGCACGATCGCACCCGCTGCGACGGTGATGATAACGTTGATTGTCCACAGAAATCGCTTCATCGCTCTCCTTTTTCTGGCGCTGGCGGTTCTGATGTTGCCACTGCGCGCCGGTTCGGCCATCGCCGAGACATCCACTTCGCCGTGGCGGGCCAGCGCGCGATCCCGCACCGTGCGGTGTCGAGCTCGCAGCCCGTCGCCTGCCGCCACCAGCCGGCTGTGCGGTCCAAGGGCTCGAAGTGCCAACGGATCACCCGATTGCGCACCGCGCCCGCCGCACCGCCGTGTTCTACGGCGACAGTGACCGGCCAGCCGCGGGCGATGGCAAGGCCAATCCTAGCACCTACACCAGCGTGGACCACGCCGCAACCGCGCCCGCTGCCGCGACCACGCCACGGCACGCCCACTCGGCGGGCGTCGCGGCGGTCGACCAGCTCAAACAGGCGGCCAAGTTGGACCATCAGCACTGCGCCGGCACTGGCAGCGCGCAAATGTTGGCGTTGCGCTGGCCAGTTGGGCCATGGGCGCGCAAGTGACTCCGCCCGCGGGTCGCCAAGCCGCAGCGCCACCTTGCCGCCGGCGTCGCGCAGGAATCGCGCCAGCGCCGGCAGCGACTGGCGGGCCCGCCGCACCAGCCGGCGGCACGCTGCGTGCGCTGTCAGTCCGCGGCCCGACGTCCATGCGCCGCGCAAATTGGCGGCTGTGGTGCCGTCGATGCGGTAGGCTGCGATTGGGCCGTAGACCCGGCCGAGCTGTGGGAGCACGACGGTTTTGCCGGCGGGCACGATGATGGGCGCAAGCGGCCCAGCTGCCGCGATACACCGCTGGCGCCAAGCCGCCACCGTCCGCCGCCGCGGCAACACGTAGGCGGCGCGCACGATGAACCCGCAGAAGTCGACCCCCGCCGACGCCGGCCCGATGGGCCGCACCAACTTGACCGCCAACCGCAGCCGATCATGCAGAAAGGCCACGATCGCTTGGCGAGCTTCCTCTAACCGCGCTAGGTCGGCGCAGAGGATGACGAAGTCGTCCATGTACCGAAAATAAGCGCCAAGCCCGAGTGTCCGCTGCACAAACGTATCGAGCGGATCCAAGTAGGCGTTGGCAAACCATTGGCTGGTCAAGTTGCCAATCGGCAGCCCGACGCCATGCGGTTGCTGCCCCAGCCGCTTATGCGGGGGCACGCGCGCGAAGCCATCCGGGTCGCCGACGCGCGTGGCGCGCCGACCCGGTTCGTCGTTCAACACGGCCCAGACACTGGCGGCCAAGTCAAATGGGGGTTGGTTGGCGCGCACTGCCGCTCGGATCGGCGCCTGCAGGTGCCGCCACAGAATCTCGCGGTCGATGCTGTGGAAGAAATTGACGACATCCATTTGCAACGCGTACACACGCACGCTGCCGTGCCGCGACATGCGCCACATCGCTTCGCGCAGCGCGCGCACGGCAGCGTGCGTGCCTTTGCCGGGCCGACAGGCAAACGCTGCAGGCGACAATCGCCGGTCCAGCTCCGGGGCTAGCACTTGGGCAATGAGGTGGTGGACCACGCGGTCAGAGTACCGCGCAGCGTGGACTTCTCTGTGCTTGGGGCGGGTGGTCACAAAGACCAAGCCGGGCGCTGGGCGCCACGACCCATCGGCAAGCCGTTGGGCGAGCTCGACCATGCGGTCCAGTCGCTTGCAACGGTACGCGATCGCATCGGGGCGCGATCGCTTGCGGCGTGCACAACGTTGCTCGGCCTCGTCGAGGCGTTGCAACAAGTCCAATTCTTGCGCACTGACCACTTGCACGTTGCTCCGCTCGTTTTCCATCGAAGACACCCTAACGAACACACCGCACGCGGTTGTTGTTGGTGATGCCATTGTTGTTGCTGTTGCCGTTGTTAAAGTTGACGTTCCAGGCGTTGGACGACCCGCCCTGAAACGGCGAGGCAACTGGGTGCCCGACTTGTGCGCGACCGCGACGGGTCGCCAACCGACCGGGCAGCACCGCCAGGGGTGCCAAACCGACCGGTGCGGATTCTGCCCGTGGCGCAAGCCACTGGCGCGGGCACCGCACGGAAAACATGTGGGCACGCTGGCTCACGAGCCTCCTTTGGGGGCATCGGGCCGATCTGGCCCGGACCGTCCCTCGCTGTAGCGTCGCCAGGCCTCTGCCTGCCGCGCTAGGTCCACCACTTGGGTCGCCACTGCCGCAAACGCGGCGAATGACGGAAATGCCTGAATTTCTTTGGCGAGGTTGATCAGCACCTTGCAGTTCTCCGCCGCCCGACACAGCTCGTCTTGCGCCTGTGCCCGATAACGCCGCTCGTTGGCCTTGGCAACCAGCTGAACGATCTCGATCGTCGCCCGCCGCAACTCAAGGCCGATGCCGTACTTGTGGTGGCGGCTGAATTTTTTGACCGCGCCGTCCATGGTGGCAGCCAAGTCCATGGCCCGCTTGTAGATGGGTAGCCCCTCATAGTAAGCCCCAGCTTGCATGCCACCTCCTCGGTCTCACCTCGAGCGCGCGGCGCCCGCGAAATTTCGCCCAGGCTTCGCCCGGTTCTTCCGGGCCCACGGACAAAGGGTCAAAATGCCAAACCGCAAAACGTCTCCGTCGAAGACACCCTAACGAACACACCGCACGCGGTAGCTGATGGTGATGCCACTGGAGTCGCTGTAGCCGCTGTCAAAGTAGACGCCCCAGGCGAAGGACGACCCGCCCTGAAACGGCGAGGCCGCCCAGTAAAAGTTACACGGGTAACTGCCGAACGCACTCGGCATGACCGCGCAGCTAGCCGTCTTGCTGTAATCCACCGTGGTCTCCAGCTCAAAACTGGTCGGCACCCGCCAGTCGGTCTTGCCGCCCAGCAGCAAGGCGTCGCAGTACGCCTTGCTGGGCGCCCACAGGTAGGTGTTGTTGTCGACAACTTTCTGCCACTGCAGCCCGGTCAGGCTGTCCGTCACCGTACCGTCGCCCTTATCAGCGAACGTGCCGGGGCTCTCGGGCTCGATGCCCCACCACGGGTAGTCGTGGGCGCACACAACCTTCTTGACCCCAGCGTCGTCGATGGCGATCGCGAGATCACCCTCATCTGGGCACGTCACGCAGTCGGCGGGGCAGGTCGCCACGCTGTTGGTCGCGCAGGTACACGCACCGCTACCGCACGCGACATCGTCGGTCTTGCCGTTGCCGTCGTCGTCTGCGCCGTTGCAGGTTTCGGGCAGACACCCTTCGTCGGTTGACCCCGAGCAGTTGTCGTCCATGCTGTTGCCGCAGACCTCGGTCGCGACTGGACTGACCGCCAACGCTGTGTCGTTGCAGTCGTTGCCCGCTTTGCCCGGACTCACCCCGCCGTCCGTCTTGCTGCACGTCAGCGGTTTCCCCACCACCGTCATCGCCGCATCGCAGTAGTCGTCGTTGTCGTCGTCGCAGCCCTCGTCCGTACCCACACTGCAGTTGTCATCGACATTGTTGCAGATCTCCGTCTTCCCCGGGTTCACGCCCACCCCAGTCGCCGCACTGTCATTGCAATCGTTGCCCAGCTTCCCAGGACTCACCCCGCCATCCGTCTTGCTGCACGTCGTCGGCTTGCCGACCACCGTCATCGCCGCATCGCAGTAATCGTCGTTGTCATCGTCACATCCCTCGTCCGTGCCCGCCGCGCAGTTGTTGTCCACGTCGTCGCAAACCTCAGTCGCCCCCGGCTTGACCGCCGCCTTGCCATCATCGCAGTCCGCCCCGCCGCAGCTCGCCGCGACCACGCCGTCGCCATCGGCATCGAGCAGCGCGCCCGCCTTGCAACTCCCGTTGGCGCACGCATCCGCCACCGTGCACGCATTGCCATCGGAACACCCGCCCACGTTATTCCCGTGCGTACACCCGCCTTTCGGCTCACACCCGTCGTCCGTGCAAACCTTGCCATCGTCACATTCCGCGCTTGCACTGACCGGCAACCCGCCGCACACCGTCTTGGCGCATGCGTCGCCCTTGGTACACGCGTTGCCATCATCGCACGGCAGCCCGTTGGCCCCATGCGTGCACCCGCCGACGATCTGGCACCCGTCCGTCGTGCAAACATTGCCGTCGTCACACGCCTTGCCGACGTCCAGCGGCTTGCCCTGACAAGCCCCCGCCGCGCACGCATCGCCCTCGCTGCACGCGTTGCCGTCGTTGCACACAGTCCCAGCAATCAGGTACCCCGGCTTGCACTTGCCCAACACGGGATCGCACTTCCACGCGATACACGGCTCGTTGGCGGGGCACACCGTTGCCTTGCCAGCCTGGCAGCTCGCGCCCGCGCACGAATCCCCCTGCGTGCACGGGTTGTCGTCGTCACAAGCCGCGCCGTCGTTGGCGGTTGTCGTACACCCCACTGCCGGCAAGCACGCGTCGCTGGTGCACGGGTTGCCGTCGTTGCACGCCACCGCCTTGCCCGAGCAATTCCCCGCTTTGCACACATCCGC
>SHZD01000044.1 GCA_009692465.1 Myxococcales bacterium | reverse complement strand
TATCGGATCGCAATAGATTCAATGTGTATAGCCGCAAAGATATTTCATAACCGATTGATTTCCGACAGGCTCCTAGGAAATGATGCTCGCCAGCAACTCGACCACCCAATCGACGTACTTGTGCCGTCTGCCACGCCGGTCGCGCGGGTCCACGCAAAGCGCAACTACGTGAGAAGCCCACCGCTTCGAGCGGCCGGCGACGTAGCGATCGACACGAGCTCCAATTGGGTTCACATTTTCCATGGACGCTGTACTGGGGTGTTGTGGGCCCGGCGGATGGTCCGGCGGGGCGTTGTTTCAACACCCTGATCGCCTGAAGTACAGCGTCTTTCATTTTTCTTGGTTATTCAGGGGTTCGGGGACTCTGGGTCAAGTCTGCAACTCAGGGAAGGCCCAATTGGCGCTTGACAGCCCGTATGCAAAAGTCCACTTTGGGCAATTTACGCCTGCCGGACAATCCGGCAGCGGCAGCGGACGGTTTAGAGGCGGTTGACGTGGATGGTTCAGAGGTCCCTGTGGTTGGATTTTCTTGTACTCAGCAGGCGCTTGCACATTTAAGGGCCCGTGCAAAATCAAGTCGATTTTGCACCCCGGCCCAGCGCTTGCTTGGTCGGTCGCTAACTCGCGGCTTTGCAAGCCGACTCGACGCTCCGTTCCGGTCGCGGATCGATCGAGTTATTTTTTCACGAGCTCCAGGTCTGGCCCTGCTGCTGCTGTGCACGTTTGCTGGGTGTGGCACCCCTTCAGTGGTCAAACCCAACGCGCAAGCGCCAGTCGACACCGCCAACGACAGTGCCGAAAACGACAGTGCCGAAAACGACAGTGCCGAAAACGACAGTGCCGAAAACGACAGTGCCGAAAACGACATTTCCGCTGCCAAAACCGACACCGGCATCGATCCAGCTACCCTACTGCAACCCGCTGCTGGCCCAACCAATTTTGCGGTCGCAGCGGCGGGCTGGTATCGGGGCGACCTGCATTTTCACACCAACCACAGCGAGGACGCGCTGGATCAAGGCGGCGACGACATGAAGGGCGCGCTGCAAATAGCCGACGCCTTTCGTCACCCTGATTTCGCTAAGTACCACCCCACGCTGGCGGGCAATGGCCTCGACTACATCGCCGTCACCGATCACCGCACCGACGCGGTGCTGTCCGACCCAGACTTCAAACATCCGCACTTGATCCTGATTGCGGGCGAAGAATTCGGCGGCACCGGGCACGCCGGGGTGTGGGGCTTCCAAAAGCACATTCCCCATCAACCGCTCAAGGCCGAATCGGGCAACCAGCGCATTCAAGACAGCGTCAACGAGGCTCACCAACAGGGGGCGCTATTTAGCATCAACCACCCGTGCCAAGACAACATTTGGGCGTGGGACGCGCAAGGCGTCGACGGTATTGAACTATGGAATGGCCCGTGGTCGGCGTTCTACGGTCCAAGCAGCGAAGCCGACGTCGAAGGGCGGGTCAAGAGCGTTGGCGTGGAGAACCCTTACATTCGCCAAGCTGTCGTCACGGGGGCGGCGGGCGGCTCGAACTACCAAGCGCTCAAGTTTTGGCACTACCACCTGTCCGACGGCCGTCGGCTGGCTCCCGTTGGTGGCGGCGACCGGCACATGCTGTTGCCCGCTGGCTTGCCGACCACCTATGTGCACGCCCCGGCGGATGCGACCCAGACGGGCAAAGCGTTGGGGCCACAGGGCATTCTCGAAGGCATTCGGCAGAACCGCACCTTCGTGGCGCGCTCGCCATTCGCCGCCCAAGTAGAACTGACGGCGGTAAACACTGCCAGCAAGGAATTTCCGATGGGCGCCCAGCTAGTTGCCGGGCAAACGTACCAAATTCGCATCAGTGTGAGCCGGGCCAACGGCGGCTTGCTGCGGTTGTACTCCGCCGGTCTGGGCAAAACGCCGACGGGCAAGTGGCCGGAAGCGCAAGTGGTGTTGGAGGCGCCCATCAAGGCCGAGCGCGTCCAAGGGCAGTGGACGTGGCAAGTGCCGGCGGGCGGCGCGTGGTTGCACGCCTTGGTGCTCGAACCCATCGGCGCGGCGCAAGTGCCGGCTGAGGCGGCCCACCTGTTGGCGGTGTTTGACAAGCTGCCCAAGGGCAAGTCAATCGGCGACATGATTAAAGTGTTCATTACCATCGTCGATCCGGCGCTGCTGATGACCCCAGAAGACTGCGACCCGGCCAAGTGGCAGCCGTGGAAGGGCCAGTGCATGACCGCCGATACGGTGGCGATGAGCACGTTTTACATGCCAGAACCGTTGGCGAAACTGATGTCGTGGTGGTTTGAGGACGGCAAGCCAACCCAGTGGGCGCTGGGGGCGATTAGCTCGGCGTTTTTGGCGAAACCTTAGGCTAATTGCCGACAATCACCGTGATTGGCTGCTTGGCTCCACCAACCACCTACTTCACCTTGCCCACCGCCGCCCCCGGCTTGGCAAACGCAATCAGCGCCAGTTCGTCGGTTTGTAGGCCCAAATCCTTGCGTGCTTGCGGCGACAAGTCGGTGGTGCGCTTGGTGCTCGGATTCGGGCCCCAATCGACCGGCCGCAGTACCACCGTCGCCCCGGTCTTGGGGTTGACCGCCACAATCCGGGCCTGAGCCCACCACGTTTTGGCAGCCGGGGTATAGCTCCAACGCATGGCCAAATAGTAGTACGACTGCGGTTTGGCCTGCAGCACCGCGGCACTGGGATTGAGCGGGTTGTTCAGTCCGCGCAGGTTCTCGCCGGTAATCGCCCCGGTCTCTGTCGGCGTCACCCCGGTGTCGTTCGGCCCGCCAAACTCGGAGACTTTACCCTGAACCCAAGTCTGGCCATTGTAGGTCACCGTAGTGCCGTAAGGCTCAGCCGCCAAGCTAAACGCGGTCTTGAGCGTGGGGTTAGCCAGCCCGGCGCGCGGGATTTCGGCGCCCTGTTGGCTCAGCCCGGCGTACAGAGTCTGCGGCGAGGTGGCTGGTGGCGGCGGCGCAGTAGCGGTACCGCACAGTTGAGCCAGCGACAGCTGGTAGGTGGCAGTGGTCGGCAGTTTGGCGGCAAAGCCGCTGTCGAGCACCCCCCAACTGGCGACATACACAAAGGCGTTGATATCTTTGGTCGCCTGCACCTGCACTTGGGCCAAAGTCCCAGTCTTGCCGACAATCGCTGACAATACGGCCACGTCGGGGTGCAGCGACACGCCGTCGCCGGCCGCAATCACGGCCCCCGCTTGGTCGCTGATCAGCAACGCCGGGGCCCACACCCCCGCGGTGCGTTCGAGCCGCACGGTAATGGGACCACCCGCGGGCAAGCTGACCCAATAGCGATGGACGTTGAATTTGCCGCTGGAGAAGTCCTCCTCAAGGGCGACCGTGCCGCAATTGGCCAGCTCGGCCTTGGGGTTCCAGCACGAGCTGACCGCGCATGGCCATAGCGCTGGCCAACAGTTTTGGCCCAAGACTTGGCCGGGCCACGCGCACGCTGCCGCGCTGCCGTTGCATTTGCCCTGCGACGCGCACCACTGGCAACCCGCACTGGGGGCGCAAGTGCCGCATGCCTGTTCGCTGCAGGTGCCGAGCGCGGGTTCCACCGGTTTTGCCGGTTCGGGCACGGCTACCGGCTTGCCATCGAGTGAATCGGCTTTGCCGGTGGCAATCAGCTCAGGGATGCGCGCCCACAACAACGCCCCCGGGCAACTGGTGCTGGCGCCTGGGTGGTCCTTGTGGCCTTTAACGGTGGCGGCGCTCAGCGCGATGTTTTCCAGCTTGGACAGGGTGCCCAACAGTTTGGCAGTGGCTTGTAGCATCACTTGGGGCGGTTCGGCGGGTGGCATGGCCCCGCAGCCGCTCGAGTGGAAACAGCCGATGTGCGAAATGCCAATGTTGCCGGAGTTCTGGCTGCCGACATGGGCGCCGACCAAGGCGTACGGGCGACCTTCGAAAATCTGGCCGTCGGTGGCGACTAAGAAGTGGTAGCCGATATCGCACCAGCCGCGCGAGTCCATGTGGTAGGCCTGAATGGCGCGCACCCGCTGGGCCGGGTTGTCGCTGGTGGTTTCGGTGTGGTGAATGGCCATGCGGTAACGGCTCTTGGTGGTGGAGGTGCACTTGGTGGCGCGGGCCTTCCAGCTGGCCCGGGTAACCATGCCGAGACCGTCTAAGCCGGCGCTGAGGTTGCCCTGCTTTTGGCCAAAGCCGCCGGTACCGTCGCCGGAGAGGTTTTCGGGGACCGTCGCCGTCCACTGGATTTTCTTGAGGCGGTCGACTGCGCCGACGTCGAGGCGCAAGCGCGCCGCGTCACCGGTTTGGCCGAAATCCGAGATCCCGACCCGCAGCGCTCCTTCGGAAAAGGTGGTGGTCAGCGGAATCCACGCCGACGCCACCGCGCCGTCTTTGAAGATCTGGGCATGGATGTCGGGGATGTCGCCGCCTTCGACCAGGTCGAGCAGCGCGCCGACGCGGGTGGCACCGCCGGGGACCGCGAGCAAGGGCGAGACCAGCCAGTCGTCTTGGCGGGCCCAGTCGGCAACTAGCGATTCAACGGCTACTCGCGCTTCGGTGTCGGCGTCGTCGGCAGCGGCGGGTGAGCCGTAAGCTGGGGGTAAGGCCAGATTTTCGGCTGCTGCTGGAGGCTTTTCGCTTGAGCACGCCCCGAGCAGGCAAAGAGCGAAAAGGGTGACAGTGCTGTGGCGGGTCGGCATCGAGGCCTCCAAAAAGGCGCCCAGTGGTAGCGCGAATAAGGCCTCAGTGGTAGCGCGAATCAGGCCGCAGTGGTAGCGCGAATCAGGCCGCAGTGGTAACGCGAATCAGGCCGCAGTGGTAGCGCGAATAAGGCCTCAGTGCAAGTGCCTACCGCACATACAAAAACCCATTCTGGTGCCAGTCTTGCACCGAGTTGTAGCAGCCACTCCAGCCCGCGGTGTAGTTGCCGCCGTTGTAGCCCTTGGCGATGGAATAGATAATCGTCGTCGGGTTGTAGTTGTAGTCCCCAAAATTGCAGCACGCATTGTCGCTGCCGCTGTAGGTCGCGCCGCCGTAGGTGGTCGCCCACGTCATGACTTTGTTGCCGGTTGTGGCGTTGGTGTTGAAGTTGGCAATCTTGTCAATTTTGCCCCAGCGGCTCGGCGTCTGGGTGCCGCAACTGAGCCAGAACTGATCGGTGTACAAATCGCGGATCGCTTGGTCGCTGAGCTTGGCGCAGGCGGCTTGGCTCGGTGTGCTCAGGCTGCCCACCGCATTGGCGTCGATGTGACACCACGAGCCATTGACCATCCGCGCCGCCAACGTCCAGCCGCCGCCGTTGGTGGTCATGTCGCAGTAGGACTGGGTCGCCGCCGTCGCCCCTGGGTTGATCCAATACACGCCGTCTTTGCTGTCGGGCGCCTTGGTCAGAATGTCCTTGCACGACAAGCCCGGATTTTCTGCAGTGCCGACCAGTTGCAACACCAACGGGTAGAACACCTTGCCGTTGCAGATGTACAGAGCCTTGTCCTTGTCGTTGGCGTAGGCATAGCCGAAGTTCTGGGCGGTGCAGGTGACCGGGTGGACCTGCGCAACCTTGAACTGAAAACCGCCGTTGGCTTGAAACAGCCCGGTCGCCGCGACTTTTTGGCTCGACAAGGTGCCGACGCTGACCGACCACCCGTTGATTTTGCCGTCCTTGCCGCCGGTAACGCCGCTGACGTCGGCGACGGTGATTGACCACAGGCCTTTGGCATTCTTGCCGATCCACGGTGACAAGTTGCCGCTGACTAGCGTGTCCGTGGCCTTGTAGCTGGCCTTGAGCGCCGTGCCACTGCTGCCCTGATCGTACAGTTTGTAGGACAATCCCTGTGGGTCGTACAGCGTGACGCGAATCTTGCTGATATCCGAATTGGTGATGTCCAAGCTGATGGTCAGTGCTTGGGCGATGCCGAAGTCAAGGAAATCGATGGCGTCGCTGACGCCGGCTGGAAAGGCATCGGCAATGTCGATCGGCGTCTTGACGCTGGCCACCGATTCGGTGAACTGAGTGGTCAACAACCCGTTGGAAATTTCGTCCAGACCGTCTTTGGGCAAGTTGGCGGCGCTAGTGCTGCCGTCCACGCAATCAAGGCTGCCGTCGGCCTTGATGCCTTTGACCACTAAGCCCGTGCCGCAGGCCGAGCCCGCTTTGGGGACCACGGGCTTGTCGACTAAGTCGCCGAACGAGCCGGTCAAAGCGACATCGGCGAGCTTGGGTGCGCCGGCTAAGTCTTTGTAATCGCCAGATGCAGCGATTTTGGACAGCGCCGCCGCTTTGACGAAATCGCCGAGATCGGAGCTCTTGGCCAAGCCCGCGAGCATTTTGGGGTCTAGGAGTTCCGCGCTGATGCAGCCCGAGCAGTCTACGCCTTCCGCTACTGCCGACCGCAACGCATACGCCGTCGAACCAAGGCTTTTGCGCGGCAACTCAGGGTCAGCGCCCACCGCGATACCCAGCCATGTTTGCGCCAGCGCCGCCAGTGCAGTGGGCGCAATGGGCACGGTGGCCCCCAAGTTGACGGTGAACTGGCCCCCTTTGACCGTGACTACCACCGGCCCCTCTTTCCACGCTGCTGCGCCGCCGGCCTGTTGGCCGTACAGGCCAAACGACAGCGCATAGTCGCCATCGACTGCCGCCCCACCCGTCGCCGAATACAAGGTGCCAAACGCGGCCAGCGTTTTCGGGACAGCAGCTTGGCTCGCAGCGGCCCACAGCGAGGCAACGGCGACTACAGCGAGCGAAAGGCGGCATGGGCTTGGGCTGGACATGGGGACTCCGATTGAGCGGCGACGGCCGAGGCGGTAGTGTCGGCGTTGTGCGGGCTTCACGCAAGCCCGCGATCCCCCGCTTTGGGCGCAGCTCGGCGTCACTGCGTCACTTTTCTGTCAGGGACGTACGAGAGTACGCCCCTGACAGAAAAGCTCCTTGTTCCTTGATCTGCATCCCAAATCGGGGGCCGCGGAGAATTTCGATGGGGAATCCTGGAAGCGAACCCGCCTTGACGCCAAGCCGAGCCGCGCGCACGCTGTACGCGTTGCCCGCGCCCTTGCGCCACCGAGGTTTCCCATGACCACCGCCCGCTCGACGCACCTTCGCCGCTACCGCAAGTCTAGCTTCGTTCTGGCGATTTTGGCCTTGAGCTACAGCAAGTTGGCCCTATCCGAGCCGATCGAACTAGCGGTGCAGGGCCGCATCAGCACTACCAACGGCGCGCCCGTGTCCGACGGACCCTATCCGATGGGCATCGCGTTCTACGACCAAGCCATCGGCGGCAACCTGTTGCACAAAGAGCTGTTCTTGGCGGTTCAAGTGCAGCAAGGCCTGTTTTCGACCGCCATCGGCACTGACGCCGCCAAACTCGACAGCGGCGTTTTTGCCGCCACCAAGCCAGTCTACGTCGGCGTCACAGTTTCCGGCGATCCCGAGTTACCGCGCCAAATTCTGCGCCGGGTTCCATTTGCGGTTGCGGCGCTCGTGGCGCAATCCGCCCAAGATGTGCAATGCAGCGGTTGCGTCGGCAACGACGATATCGCCAAAAGCGCCATCAGCGGTGAAAAAATTGCGCTCGGCGCGGTCGGTGCCAATCACGTCTCGTTCCTGTGGGCTGGCTCGGACAGCGCTGGCGGTCCCGCCAATTTCGCGCTCGCCGCCAACACCGCCAAACTGGCCGACGTCGCCAAGCTTGCCACCATCGCAGAAAGTGCTGAAGAAGCCGTCGTCGCCAAACTTGCTAATATTGCAAAGGATTTGCAATGTACAGGCTGCGTAGGCGCCAGCGAACTGGATGCGAAGGCCATTGGGGATCTCATTACAGCCGGCAAATTGGCCAAAGTGGCGGCGAGCGGCAGTTTTGCCGATCTGGTCGATCCACCATCGAGCGCGGGGTTGGCCAAGCTGGCCGACGCCAACACGTGGACCAAAGGTCAAACTCTCGCCGCCGGTGGTGCTTTGGGCGGAAATCTCGACTTTGCCAAAAACATGGCCCTGAACTTTCGCTACCAGTTGGCCGATGCCGAGCCGGCCAAGTGCGAAGCCGCCAGCACCGGGTTGACCTATTTCAACACTAAAACTAAGCAGTTGCTGATTTGCGATGGCGTGGTGTGGTTTCCGTTGGCCAATTTGCAGGAATTTGGTACTGCCAGCAATCCTGCGGTCAACTGTATGGATATCCTCAAGAAGCAGCCGAGCGCCAAAAGTGGCGCCTACTGGCTCAAAATCGCTTCTGGCCCAGCATTTCAGGCCTATTGCGACATGGTCAGCCACGGCGGCGGCTGGACATTGGTAATGGCGGCCGGCATCAGCACCGACTTGACTACGCCCGATCGCAGCGGCGAGTACCCGCCGACCCCGACCTCTCCCGGCCAACCCGGCAGCAGCGTGTTGTCCAAGTTCAGCGACGCCACCATCAGCGCGTTGCGCACCCCCGGCAGCACGGCCATCGGTTACTGGGTGACGACGCCGGGCAATGGCACCGGACTGTTGGGCGCCGAGATTTTTCATCGCGCCGACTGCGCGTACAAGATGAACCAGAGTCAAACCCAAGTCCAAGCGTCATCGTGCCACGCGTGGACCATCAACTACGGGACTTCGCCCACTTGGAAGCAGGGTTTTCACTGGAACAGCAACGACACCCCCGCCTACGGCTGGGCCTTCGGCTACGGCAACACCGGCGGTTGCAAAGAGGACGGCACCGATTTGGGCGCCCATAGCAGCCCACATGCGCCGTTTCACCGCGGCTGGTGCAACTCTCAAGCGTGGGGTCAGGTTTGGGTTCGATAGCCTTGGGGCCCGCGCAATACCAAGTCGATTTTGCACTTCCGCCCGCTGCTTGTTTAGTGGGTCGCTAACTCACGGCTAGGCAAGCCGCCTGTACGCTCCGTTCCAATCGCGGATCGATCTAGTTATTCATTCACGAGCCCTAACCTGCGATGGCCTTGGGACTTTTTACCTCCACCTTGCCGCGCCCGCTCGCCGATCTCTTGCGGCCGCAGCGGCTAAGCGACGTCGTCGGTCAGGACCACTTGGTCGGCGAAGGCGCGCCGTTGCGCTTGATGCACGACCGCAAAGCTGTGACATCACTGATTTTATGGGGCCCGCCCGGTTGCGGTAAGACCACGCTGGCGCGGTTGTTGGCGGTAGGTGGCGGTCAGCAGTTCGTGCAGTTGTCGGCGGTGATGGCGGGCGTCGCCGATTTGCGCAAGGTCTTTGAAGAGGCGCAGCGATCCGCCACCGTCGGTCAGCGCACGCTGTTGTTTGTTGATGAAATTCATCGCTTTAACAAGGCTCAGCAGGATGCGTTGCTGCCCCACGTGGAAAGCGGTCTAGTGGCCCTAGTCGGTGCTACTACCGAAAACCCGTCGTTTGAGCTCAACGCGGCGTTGCTGTCCCGCTGTGCGGTGTTTGTGTTGCGCCGCCTCGACATTGCCGCTTTAGACACCTTGCTCACGCGTGCCCAGACCGCGCTGGGTCGGCCATTGCCACTGGACACGCAGGCGCGCGCGCAGCTGGTGAGTCTGGCCGATGGCGACGGTCGCTATGCGCTCAATTTGGTCGAGCAACTGTGCGCTCAAATGCCAGAAGGGAGCCAACTCGACAGCCAAACGATGCTGCGCCACATCCAGCGGCGGCGGCCGATCTACGACAAGCAGGGCGAGGCGCACTACAACCTGTTTAGTGCGCTGCACAAAGCCGTGCGGGGATCGGACGTTGACGCTGCTTTGTACTGGTTTTGCCGAATGTTGGACGCCGGAGAGGAACCGCGCCACCTGGCCCGTCGCCTGACGCGAATGGCCGTCGAAGACATCGGTCTGGCCAGCCCGCAAGCGCTGCCGCTGTGTATCGCGGCGTGGCAGGCCTACGAGCGCTTGGGCAGCCCCGAAGGTGAACTGGCCTTGGCCGAGGCGCTGATTTATCTGGCGACCGCCCCCAAGTCGAACGCCTGTTACGTGGCACACAACGAGGCGATGACGGCGGCGCGCTCTACGGGCTCGTTGGCCCCGCCGTTGCATAGCCTGAACGCTCCGACGGCGATGATGGCCGACCTCGGCTACGGCGATGGCTACCGGTATGACCACGACGAAGCGCACGGTTTTGCGGGCCAAAATTACTTTCCCGACCAGATGCCGCGCGCTCAGTTTTATCGGCCCGCGGGCCGCGGGTTGGAGCGAGACATCGCTGAACGGCTGGCGCAATGGGCCGCAAAGCGCGAAAAGAACGTAGGCACCCATTGAACAACACGCCAAGATTATTAGCGAAAATCCGCCGAACGTGAATTTTTCCGTTTCGGGCATCCATCGGATTTGGCTGGGCGGATCCGGCGCGGACCCCTTGGGCTCCAAGCCAGCGTGCGCCCAAAAGTAGGTACGCACCCATTTAACAACATACTAAAACTAGTAGCGAACATCCGTCGGACGCGAAAATTTCCGGTTCGGGCACACGCCAGAAGTCACAGCGCCGCCGCCACGCCCTTGCCCTCGACCAAAAGCCAGCGTTTCCCCCAGCTAGCACCGCTAAACTGCTCCGTTTTTCCCGTCAACCACCGGACTTTGACGCTGTCCACTTCGCCGTCGCCCAGACCGACATGCAGGGTCTTGGGCGGCTGCACATTCCAATGGCCGCCGCCGAGCCGCACGTCGCGCATTCGGGTAATTTCGCCGGACTGCACAAACAGGCGCGCACCGACCGCATCGCGTGTAGAAATGGTGCCTTGCAGCTCAAACTGCACCCACCGCCGCTGGGTACCTTTGCGATTGGTCAACAGCCACACGTGCGGCGCCTCGGTGGTGCTGGCAAACAACAAATCGAGGTCACCATCGCGGTCGGCGTCCCACCACACCACTCGGCTGGCTTGGTGCAAAGCGGCGTGGGCCTCAAATGTGATGTCGGTAAAGCCGCTGTCACCGTCGTTGCGGTACAGTCGCGTGAAGTGACCGGTGTAGACCCCGGCGATGACCAAGTCCAAGTCGCCGTCGTTGTCGTAGTCGCCCCACGCGGCGTTGATGTCGCCTTCGTCGTATTCGATGCCGAACTGTTTACTGACAATCTGGAACTGAAAGCCCGGTGGACCTAAATTGAGGCCCAAAACGCTAGTATCTGACCATGGTTGCGTGCGCGGATGCGCCAGATTGCACACAAACACGTCCATGTCGCCGTCGTTGTCGAAGTCGCCAAAATCGGCGCCGTAGCTGTGGCCAGCGGTCAGGCCTTGGGATTTGAGGTCCGCTGGCGGCGCGATGTCGTCCTTGTCTAAGCCGACCAGTGGCGCCACGTCGGTAAACGCGCCTTTGCCGTCGTTTTGCCACAACTGGTTGGGATACAAGTGATAATTGCTGACATACAAGTCCTGAGCGCCGTCGTTGTTGTAGTCGCACCACACGACGCCGTAGCACGACAGGGGTTTGCCGAGCACAAGCCCTGCCGCTTGCATGGCGTCGCTGAACGTGCCGTCGCCTTTGCCAGTAAAATAGCGGTCTTGCACCGAAGGGTGGTCAGGGTAGTGCACCAGCCAATTGCCCCAGTAGACGTCGAGTTTGCCGTCGGCATTGGCGTCAGAAAATGCAGCAGCGGTGCTGGGATCCATCGCTTCAATGCCGCTATTGGCCACCACCGTGAAGCTTGCCTTGCCGTCATTGGTCCAGATTCGATTGTGAAAGTCTTCGTCGACCTGTCCATCGCAGTCATTGTCGCGGCCGTCGGGTAATTCTGGTTTGCCTTTGCTGACATCGGAGCGGGTGTCGTCGCAGTCGCCGTCTTTGGGGGCCAACCCGTCGCTGTCGGCGTCCGTCGCGATGTCGCCAGTGTCGACTTTGCCGTCGCAGTCGTCGTCTTTGCCGTTGGTGATTTCCTTGGCGCCGGCAAAAACTTTGGGATCGGTATCGTCGCAGTCATCGCCGGGAACGGGATGGCCATCGCCGTCGCCGTCGCGTGTAACATACGGAAAAGTCAGCGCATCGGTATCGCCGTCGTTGTCGATGTCGCCAAACAGCGCAAAACTGGCACCCAAGGCTTGGGCCAACGAATTAGGGGTTGCCGCCGCAAACTGACCCTTGCCCGTACCCAAGTACGCCAACGGAATCGAAAACGTCCCCGTCGGCAGCGCCGTCGCCGCATTGAGAATGACGTCATCTTGGCCATCGCCGTTCAGATCCGCCACCGCGACTTGACTGCTGTTGACGGTGCCAAATGGATTGCTGCGCCCAAACCAATGCTCGGGCTCTTTCCACTGGCAAAACGTATCGCCCACCGCCTCAAGCCGGTAATTCCACGTTTCTTTGCCGTCTCCTAGACCGTAGGCTTCGATCGAGGTGGGCATAAACAACAGCGCCCGCGAGTACTCACCGGTCGGCACCGTCTCGATTGCCAGCGCCGGCCCTTGGGCCAAGTGCTCGTAAATCAACATGTAGTGGTGGGTGGGCAGCAAATATGCCGGCGCACCGACCACCTCAAACGTCTGCCACTGGTCGGCACTGCCGGTGACCTCCGCTTCAATCGGCGGGATGACGTCCTCCGCTGTCTGCAGCGGTTTGGGAAAGGCCGCCGGATACGTTCGGCCCAGAGTGCGGGTAACCCGCAAGCGCACCTTGCCGGAACCTTTGGAAAAATGCGCGCGGATTTGTTTGAGGTGAAACGGCTGGTCCGGCACAAATTTCATCGTCTCCAGCGTGCCTTTGACAAACGGGGTGCCGCCGCCCAGCGCCTCCAATGCGCCCTTAAACGGGCCCGTCAGCTTGCCGATCGTGGTGGCCTTGGCCCAATCTTGCCAAGCGCCGGTTTGGCAAAAACGAGCAAATTCAGCGGTTGGCGGCGTTCCAGTTGGCAATGGGTCTAGTGGTTCCGTTTCGGGAGCGGTGGGGGTGTCAGCGGCGATCCCGGTGTCAGCGCGCCCTACAGAAACCGCTTCGACCGCGTCTGGGGCCGCATCCACGGCTGGCGCGCCGACTGCCGGTGGACTGCCGCAACCTGCGAACAAGACTGTGCTGATGACCAGCCAAACTACTGTAATGAATCGACGAACCTGCCTGTACATGCCAAACCTCCACCGCCATTGGGCGCGGTGCAGGGACGAAATGCAAGTCGCGCGCCGGAGCCGCCGCAGTGGCCTTGGCTCACTCAGGTTCCGCCAATGCTGGTATTTATAGAATTATACTTTATTTCGTAGACTGTTTCGGCGGCGATTCGTCAATAGTCGGTTACAAATCAGAGTATTGAAAAGGCCTCGCCGTTGGCACGCCCCTTGCACACCTTTGCATAAGCTGCACGTATCCGCAGCTCGCTCGCTGGACAGGCAGCGGCACCGGCGCGGCAAACAATCGAATCAAGTGAGGACGTTATGGCAAGCAGCAAAGGGACAGTCGTGGTGGCGAGCGCAGCAGTGGTAGCCGCGGCGGCGTGGCTGCCGGCGCACAGCGATGAAATTGCCACAGGGCTTGCCGCCCAAATGGCTGAACTCAACGTAGGCACCCATTGTTCAACATCGCAAAATAATGCGGAATTTTTGGAAGGTAGCGCCGATTCAGGATCCGAGAAACTGGGCAAGATGCCCGCGCTTTTTGCCGACGCCGACACCGACGCCTTGTGCACGGCGCAGGTCAGTTGCGAACTCGATGGCTTGTGTGGCCGCCTGCGCGGTCAATGCGCTGCCCGTCAGGACGCCCAATGCAGTCGCAGTTGGCAATGCCTAGCCGAAGGGCGCTGCCACGCGGTCGATGGTTCCTGCCAAGCCCACCACGGGGACTGCCAACTCGGTGAAGCGTGTCGCGCCCAAGGCCGCTGTCTGGCGCAAGACGGTTCGTGTGTGACCGGCGGAAATCGTCCAACCGTGGTGCTTGCGCAACATCAGCCGCAAGCCTTCGGTCACCAAGGGCATGAACGTGACAGGCAAGCCGCACATGATGACGACTCTGAAGACGTCAGCTCGGATGACGACCGCGAGGACGAATTGGACGGTGATTCAGACGATGCGCAAGACCAAGAGCAGACCAAAGGCGGCGAGGATGACGACGACAGCGACGCGCAAATCGACTCCGAAGAGCAAGCGGCCGTCGCAGGCACTGGCACCGCTGAAGCCGCGCCTCCAAGCGTAAGCGATTGTGCAGCAAGCCCTTTATGCCACACGATTGGCGAGTGTCAAGGGTACGAGGGCCAGTGCATCGCCGCCAGCGACGCCGACTGTCAAGCCAGCATTTGGTGCGCTAACCTTGGGCGCTGCCACAGCAATGGCACTGAATGTGTGGCCGCCATCGACAGCGACTGCGCGGCCAGCACCGGCTGCCGCCAAAACGGCGCCTGCGTGGCCAAGGAAGGGGCCTGCGAGCCCAAGGACGACCACGCCTGCCGAGCCACTGACGATTGCCGTTTATTTGGCGCCTGTTACGTGGTTTTCGGCGAATGTGCCCCGCGCGAACCCGCCGACTGCCGGTGGTCATTGGTGTGCCTGCGCGACGGCGAATGCAGCAAAGTCGGCAATCGCTGTGGCGTTGAGGAACCAGAGGGTTGTTAGACCTTCGGAGGTCGACGGCCAGCTACCGCTCCACACACGGTCCGTCAATACAGCGCATTGTATAGATAATTGTCCGCGGCTGGTCCTTGTCCACGCCAGTCAGCGTCACCGTCAGCGCGCTGCCGGCCCGAACATAGCGAATCTGCTGCGGAAAATCATGGTTTGCGTCGGCAAAACTAGCGGTATTGGCAGTGCTTTCCACTAGGCGAAACATCGTCGGCTGCGCCGCTCCGTCCGGCAACGCCACCAAGGCTACCGGCGGACCAGCGACGATGCGCTGGACTTCGGCGCCGACGGTGTGGCCGTCCTTGATCGTATGGCCCAGCCCCAGCATGACTCCGCCGCGCGCCGGCTGCCACATCTCCAGCACCAGCGGGCCCAAGTCGCGCGTTGCCCACGTGCCGGCCAGCCACCCCAAGCCGGGCAGGGCGGGATCGGTAGACATGGCGGCCTTGCGCAAGTTGGCAATCGCCGCCAGCACCCGTGGCGAATCGGCGGACGCTGAGGGCGGCGCTTGCACTTGGGCGCTGCCACAGGCATGGACTGCGGTTAGACTGACAAGCGCAGCAAATGTAGTCAGTTTCGATTTACCAAGCATCGCTTACCTCCGGCGGTGGGTCCAGGCGACCGCCAAGGCGGCTAGACCCAAAAGTAGCCACGCCACCAGCGAATTGCCGTTGGCGGCCACGGTAGTACATCCCGAATCCTCGACTTTGGCCGCCGGCTTGGGAGCCACCGGCTGTGGGCGGTCGCGCACTAGGAGCCTGTCGGAAATCAATCGGTTATGAAATGTCTTTGCGGTTATACACAATGAATCTATTGCGATCCGACAGTCTCCTAGCTTCTCAGATATTCTCAACTGTCCAAGAACTGCCCGGAGTGAATCCGTGCAGTTTCGGACAGTTGCCGCCGTCTAGCCAGACGGCGCTAGGAGCGAGTCGGAATACTCCGACACGCTCCTAAAGACCCGACCAATTAACGCCGAACCTCAAAGAATTCCCAAACAAAACGGAGCGGCCCGACGCCTCGGGCGTAGGCGCGCGACCCACAAAGCAAGCACTGAGACGCCGAGCAAATGGTATTTGATCGGCTAACTAGAAACTTGGGGGCGCGCCGCCCCCAAACCCCCGCGGTGGTCCGCGGCTGCGGCCCACATTCCACATGCCGCTCAAGGAGTTTCATGCATCGTGGGTGCCGATTTGACGGCATGCGGAACTCTCTAGATGCCTAGAACGTCAAAAAACCCTGCAACAACAGATTAAACTTGGCGACATTGGCAAAAGATACCCCAAACGACCGCTCACTGGCGGTGGCTGACGGGGTGGTGATCGGCATCCGTGCGGCCATGCCCAGTCGCACCGGTCCCAAACTCAAGCGCCCGCCCAGTGTGGCGAAAATGTCGTTCATGGCCGGAGCGTTATACGCCTCTTTGAGCCCATCGAACTCGGCGACCAAATCGACCAACCACGCCCGAGTGACCAGCGACGCTGCCCAGTTCAAATAGCCGACATTGTCAAAAGCAGGATTGCCGCGAACTGCGAGCATATGCGTGTATTCCAAGCGCAATTGCACGGCAAAAATCAACGCTTCGGCACCAAAAATGCCATACGGTTGCACAGTCAGATACTCATGCAGGTACTTGGGCAGCACCAGCACGTTGCTGAGCGCCACGCGGTTGGCTTCCTGGGTACCGGTCGGCAGGTACAGCGACAGGCCGCCGGTCCAACCAATGGCCAACGGCAAATACAGGCCGCCGGCCCCGATTAGGCTCTTGCGCGAACCGACACGGGCGTCCACGTTCAAGTTGCCGATCGAAAATGACGAACCGTCGGCACTGCGAAATCCGGCCACCGGCAAGGCTGCGGTGATGTCCCACAGGCCGGCGTTGTATTCCGCCCACGGCTCGAGGCCAAACACAAAGGCGCCGTCGCTACCTTGGCCCATCGCCACCGCGGTAATGGCCTCCACTTGCTCGATATTACTGGCGCTGATGTTGTCGATCGCTTTGGTTTGAGTGGCAGTCGGGGTGACGTTGGCTGCTTTCAAGTCGTCGCGCAGTTGCTTCTTGGTGCCGTCGACGTTTTTGGCCGCGGCCAGCCCGTTGACCTTGCCCGCGTCGCTTTTCTCCAACACGCTCAGCAACGCTTCGCCGTCTGGGTAGACTGACTTCGTCGCGGAAACCACGTCTTTGAGCGCCTTGCGGGCCACAAATGGCACCGGAGCGGCGTGAATATTGATGCCCGCGGCGATCTTGCGGTCCTTGGACGATTGGCGAATGGAGTGCCCGGTGAACAAGTCGGTGTCTTCAAAGGGTCGTCGCGCCTCAGCTGGCACCGCGACCAGGCCAAGGGCACAGGCCAAAGTGACTGAAAACAGAAGATTCAACTTCAATGTGCTCATGCTCATTCCTCATTGTCTGCGCAGTTGCAAGTCGTTGGGGCGCGCGCAAGTCGTTTGGGCGCGCGCAAGTCGTTGGGGCGCGTGCAAGTCGTTGGGGCGCGTGCAAGTCGTTGGGGCGCGACTGGGCTTTGCAGTGTTGCACAAGCGCGTCCGCCGCGGCAATCGCCCGCCCACTGCGGCTGTCGCCACAACTCTTCACAAACCTTTGCAGGTTGCAAAGACAAGGACACGTGCAGCCTTGTCGGCACTTTGCTATGGTATGGCCAAGCGCGCACACCGGCGACGGTACGCTCGACGGTAATTGCTGGTTTTCGTATAATCGCGAGTAAATCCAATGTTTTCATCAGGTTTCACGCTCAGGCGCAACTGCGCAGCCGTCGTTTTGGCGCTGATGGCCAACTGGACAGCCGCGACCGTAGTTTCGGCGGCGGCGCCGACTGGTCACGTTCTGCAGGCCTTTGGCGCCGTGACTTCATCGGGTGTGCCCGCCGCCGATGGCAACTACACGTTGACAGCGCGGCTGTACGCAACAGTGGACGCCAATATCGCGGAATACAAGGAGATTACCGTCGGAGTGCCAGTCAAAAACGGCCAGTTCGCCTTGTATATTGGTGCCTCCGATCCCACGCTGCTGCTGACGGCGGCGTTCCTTGGGAAGTACCAAAACTTATGGCTCGGCCTGCAAGTGGAAGCAGAGCCAGAACTAACCCGTGTCGCTGTTGGTTGGGCTCCTTACGCTCTGGTTGCTGACACCGCTAACACTTTGAACTGCACTGGCTGCATCGGGCTGAACCAGCTCGCCCCGGAAGTGACCAAATCGTTCGTCAAAGCCAGCGACTTGGCCGACATCGCCAAAACGGGCAGTTTCGACGACTTGGCCATAAAGCCGGTACTAGTGAAAGCAGGCGAGAAGTGTCCGAGCGGCCAGTTTGGCGTCGGCTCCGCGCCCAACGGCGCCTTGTTGTGCGGCGCCCTGGACTTGGCCAGTTGTGCCACTGTCGCTGGCGCAAACACATTTAGCCAAGCCCAAACACTGAGCGGCGGCGCGGGCTTGGGCAAAAAGCTTGGCGCGGGCTGCGCTTTGGATATGGCAAGCGTCCTTGGCGGGCTGTGCGTGGATGGTTCGCCGGCCACTGTTGTGCGAACTGCCAGCTCGCAAACCGAGATGGACAAACTGGCCAAAGACAGCCAAATCGTGTACCGCAGCGACAACGGCGAGGCCTTCTTGTACCGCAAGGGCGTGTGGCGCAAGTTTGCGTTTGCACCCATGTGTGGCGACGGCAACGTCGACGCCAACGAAGAATGCGACGATGCCAACAAGGTCGACACGGACGACTGTTCAAACCTGTGCCTCAAACCCGTTGTCGTCAGTGTCGCGTTCACCTCGTGCGCCGCCACCGGCCAGTCCGGGCCGAGCCTAGCCCAATGCAATTTGGCGTATGCATCCACCGGGCTCGCCGGCAAAGTCACGCTCAGCGTCGGCATTCAGTCATGGACGGTGCCCGCCGACGGCACCTACCGCATCGAAGCATTCGGAGCCGAGGGCGCAGCCAACAGCAACAACATTTCTGGCGCCAAAGGTGCGCGCGTTCGCGGGGATTACTTGCTCAAGGCTGGGCAGATACTCAAGATTTTGGTCGGTCAAAAAGGAGCCAAAGCGCCAACCGGTTTTTCATCGGGCGGCGGCGGTGGCACGTTTGCCGCACTGAACACCAACGTGCTGCTGGTCGCGGCCGGCGGTGGCGGCGGCTTGGGAGGTTCGGCTGCGGCCCAAATGGGCGTAGCGGGTGCGATTGTCACGGCCGGCACCAAGGACAGCTACGGTTTTGGCACGGGCGGCAGCAATGGCGCTGGCGGCTCCACGGGGTCAACAACCTTGACCGTTGGCGGTGGCGGCGGCGGCGGCATGACCAGCGATGGCGGCACCAAGCAAGTATCCAGCGGTTATCCTGGAAAATCGTTTATCAACGGCGGCATCGGCGGCTTGTCGCGTATAGGCTACGCATCGGGCGGTTTTGGCGGTGGCGGCGGCAATTCCGAGTCGACCAACGGGGGCGGTGGCGGCGGCGGGTATGCGGGCGGCGCGGGCGGCACGTACACAAACAACCTGTATGGCGGCGGCGGTGGTGGCGGCTCGTACAATGTCGGCACCAACCCGGATGCGGCGTCTGGCGTCCAAGCCGGTGACGGCAAAGTGACGGTTCTAAAACTGTAAAATGGCGAGACGGACGCAACTAACCACATAACTTCAGTATGTTGTTAAGTCCCTGTCACCTCAACAACGGGGCTTGAGGTCAGCGTTTGAGGGTCGCTTGGACGCGTGTAGGCCAGCGGCTGCCCCACCTGTATCCCGGCACCGCAATGTCGCCAGCACTTTCAGATTAGTTACATAACTTCAGTATGTTGTGAAGTCCCTGTCACCTGATCAGCCATGGCGATTTAGTCGATTCCATAGCGAATTCCAACGATTGCACCATGGGTCTTTCGGGCCACTGAAAATACGCCGTTTTTGAGGATTGGCGCAGCGGGCTGGGCCAAGTCGCGCTCCGCCAAGTCGACAAAAACGAAAGGCAGCGCCGCGGCATGCTGCCGTGGCTGCAGGACTACAGGCTGGTCGTCCAGCAAAAGCAGGCGCAGCACGCGCCCATTGCCGCGTTCGGCTGGCTTAGAGGCGAGTATCGTCGCTTGGCCACTGAGGACGTCAAAGCCGACGGCCTGCGGCGGCGACTGTCCGATCGGACTAGCTACAATGGCCGGCGGCGCAACCGCCAAGATGGCAGGATGATTAAAGAACTGCGCCATCCGGTCCCCTTCGGCCGGCGTCGCCACGCGGTCGATGCGGAACTCAACCCGTTGTACCGTCGGATCGCTGCCATTACCGCCCATGATATCGCACTGTTCGGCGCGGGCGTCGCGAGCCACCAGCACTTGCAGTTGCCCGGGTTGGACCATGGCGACGCCGGTCGATTGCCGCAGACTCAGAAGCCAGTGCCCAGACATGACCTATTGCACCGCGGGCCAAAACGTCGGCGCAAACTGGCTCTGCCCGCCGTGGGTCACGTAGCCGAACGGAGTTGACGTCAACAAGTTGGGATCTTCGGCGCTGTTCAAGTTCAGTGCCAACACCCGCGAGCGGCCTTGTGGCGCGGCGGTCTCGACGGCAAAAGACAGACCGGCGTCACCGGCACCCAGCCATACTTCCAAGGCGACCAACCCCGAGGCGATGCGAACTCGACCCAGCAGTGGTGTGTTCTCGACAAGCCGTACGCTAGGGGTAGTGTCTGCGGGCAATGGCGTCGCCACAAACGAACAATTGGCCATCTCGTGACCCATGCGCCACAGCCCGCCGGTGTCAGCATAATCAATCAGTTGAGCGGTGGGACCCACGAGAGCCAGTTCGCCGCCGATCATCAGCGAAGCTAGGTGAACTTGGCCACTTGAGCGTTGCAACTGCGCGCGAACATGCCCGTTGTCGAGCACGATCTGAACCGCATCTGCAGCTGCGACTGGCTTGCCGCTGGAGTCCAAGAGCGCAACCGCCACCGGATTCTTGGGCTGCGGCGACTGCAGGTAGGCGACAGACACCATCGCGGCCTGCCAAGGCGCAAATTGGTCCACCTGAGCACGGACAATGACCGTCGCGGCTTGCGGAAGGGTCACCAGTTCGGTTGGAAGCGGTACGCCATTGAGATTCAACGTAATCATCGAGTTGCCCACATGCGAAGTCGGAACTACGGCCTGTACCAATCCCTGCAACGGCTGGCTTGAAGGATTGAGCAGGATGAGCCCAGACGCACCGACGTCCCCAGCAACCGTCGCCGCGAATTGCGCAATCGAGAGGTTGAGGTAGCTTTCTCCGGCCAAACGCGCCTCCGCAAGTTGAGGCAACTGCTCTTGTGCAACCACCGCGTCGGTCGAAGTACCGGTCACATAGTCATGGTGATTGCTGCGTGTCAGCTTGGCCAACGCTGGCGCGGCGCTGTCGGCCAACTGCCGCGACGCCAACATTTCGGCCGCTAGGAATTGCCGCAACGCCGCTCGCACTCGGCGCTTGACCGCGCCGCGACTGCCGTAAAACCCCATGTAAACAGGCGATAACTCACCCTGGAGCGTCGGCAATTTCGCCTTGTGGAAGTTTACGAGTTTGGCGTAGTCCTCAAACGAGGCAGCAACCGTCCAGGTGCCGGTGCCAGCATAGTTCCGTTGGTTGTAACCATCCAGATAGTCAGCTAAATGCTGTTTGGGAGACTGAAAATCGCGGCCCACCGGCACGAACAAGTACGGTGTCTTGCTCCACGGGGCCAACTCCTTGTGATAAGAAGCAATTCTGGCGTCGGTGAACGCTGAGCTATCGCCCCGGTACTGTCCGGTGTGGCCAGCCTGAGTCTGCAAAACTTCGTCGTAGTCGATATTGTCGCCGTGGCAATACAGGCCAAACCCAGCGATATAATGCGCCAAAATGCTCGCCCCGCTGGGGCCTTGCCACACAAAATCGGCACTGCCCAGCGCTTGCAGTTTGGCCGCCGTCGAACTGGGACGCAGCACGTACTGGGGGTTGACAATCGCCTCAAACAGCGACGGCGCGCCGTCAATTCGTGAAAACGCCACGGCCAGCTAGTTGGCCAGTGGGGCAAACTCGTTTTGACACTCGCCGACGCGGACATGAACGCCAGCACTTGGCGCGGCCGCCACTTCGCGCGCAAGGCGGACAATTGTGCTCGAGTCGACGTCAATGCGCTCGGCGACCACGTGTGGCCCAAACCTCTCTGCAATGCGAAAGAGTTGACACGCGCCCAGGCATGGGTGGCCAAGAACTCGCGGTCGGCAAGGCCTTCGATCGAAATGACGTGCAGCATGGCCAACAGAAGCGCGGCATCGCCTCCCGGTCGAATGAACACGTGTCCGTCGCACCAAGCGACCGTCTCCGTCTGACGTGGATCAACGACCACCATCTTGCCACCGCGCAGGCGGACAGCGGCCAACCGCTTCTGGGTATCGCCCAGACCCATGATACTGCCATTTGACGCGGCCGGATTGGCGCCAATCATCAGCAAATATGAAGTATTATCGACATCGGGTACCGGCATAGCCAGCGCATCACCATACGCAGCCATGCACGCGAATAGGCGCGGATTGCTGTCCTGCGAGTTGGCGTCGAAGCGATTCTTGGAGCCCAGCGCCATGGTCAATGCCTGCGCACCCAATGCCGCGCGGTGCGAATGCGCCACGGGATTGCCTACATACAGCGCGACGGCGTCAGGGCCGTGTTGGTGCTGGAGCGACCGAATTCGCTCGGCCGCGAGATCGTAGGCCTCGTTCCACTCAAGCGGGCGCCAATTGTCGCCAGTTCGCTGTTGGGGCTGGCGCAGGCGATCGGGGTCGACTCTCAATTCGCGCAGGGCGTGGGCCTTTGAGCACAGGTGGCCGTGGCTGTGGACGTCGTCCGGATCGCCGCGCAGGTCCACAATCTCGTTATCTTGGACAGTTAATCTCAGGCCGCACATGGCGTCGCACAGGTTGCACGCTGAAAAGTGGACACTGGGCTCTGCCATAATTCTCGTTAAACGATCGGAGATGATCAGTACGCACTCATTTAACAACATCCTGCAATTTTTGTGGAATTTTAGCCCGTCGGCCCGGCTCGACGCGCGCACCGCAACCATTTTCGCCGCCAACCGCGGCAAACGCTTCCAGCCTCCGATAACAGGTTTTGCACCCGCCACTTTCGTGCGGGCCGGAACCGCCATGCGCCAGATTCGCTTCCTACCGTCTACCTATCTTGTCGAAGTTTCGCGCCGTACCCTCAACGGCAAGTTCCTGTTTGACCCCGTTGAAAACCCGCATACCGCCGAAGCTTTTCACGCGATCATCGCTCGCGCCCAACAGGAACATGGTGTCGACGTTCACGCCTATTTCGTTATGAGCAATCATTATCACGCGTTATACTCATCTCTGAACCCGGATGCCTTGGCTGACTTCCTGCGCGATGTTCACTCTGAAATGGCGCGATACTCAAATACTATCCACGAGTTGACTGGTCCTGTGTTTGCTGGCCGCTGCCACATCAAGCCCGTGTTTGCGGACGAAGCGACGACCACCAACCGATTGGCCTATATAATGGGCCAAGCCGTCAAGATTAAAGGAAGTCGCTGGACTATCGACGACTGGCCGGGGGCAAATACCAACAGGGCGCTGATGTATGGCGACAAGCTGGTTGGCAGGCATTTCGATAATGCGCGCAAGATCTTGGAGTCGCGACGCAAGGGCGGCCCTCAAGCCGACGACGATTACACCTCCCGTCCCGAGGTGGTACTGACCGTGCTGCCGTGTTGGAAGCACCTATCCGTCGACGATCAGCGCGTTCGCTACCGAGCACTCGCAAAGGCCGCGGCGGAGCGCTTTGGAGAGGACGGGGTGACTTCACAACATGTTGATAGTGCTGGAGAATATCGAGACTATTTGGCAGACCTTCCGCGGTCCGCGCCGCCCGCTTCTCCTTTAGCACCAGTCGCCGTCGCTGCCAGTGTTGCAGCCGGCAGCGCACAAAGCCCCATTGGTCAGGTACGCGAACCTGTGAATCGGTTCGAGGCCGTTGTAGCGGGAAAGATCCTCTCTTCCCAAGGGGGCGAGCACGCCGGATGCGATTCCATTGGCGCGGCCTCGCAGGCAGCGCATGGAAATTCAAAGGAAATTCAGGCGCGACCCAAGCCGAAAAAAGGCGGCCGGACCAAGGCACATTACGTTCACGCCGCGAACAAGGCCGACGAAGCGGCGTTTGACAAGGCGTACCGCGAAGCCCGGACGCAACACCGTGAGGCGCAAGAGGAACTGAGGATTCAAGCCAAGCAAGCACTCATGGGCAAAGCAGCGAAACTTGTGTTGTTCCCGCCTTTCACGTTTGGTTGTGCGGTGCGCATAGGTGGACTGCGCCAAGAACTGGGGCTTGCTGACTTAGCGCTGAACCCCTGATTAGTCAATGCAGAAATCGCGTAGTCCACGCGAAAAAGGAGTTTAATTATGTGATGTTGTGAAATGGGTGCGTACTGATCAGTCCGACGCCAATGGGTCAGAATTTGCGCCACGCATTAGGCTGTGCAATGCCGCCTTGGAGTCTGCCGACTCTAACTGGTGGCTGCCGTCGAGTAGCGCTTCTAACTGGGCCGTCGCGGCAGCGATATCGTCGTTGCGAACAACGTGCCAAGGAGCACTGGAGTCCAGCACGGCAACGAGCTCGCGCCGCGCTGTCCGCAATCGGCGCCTCAGCGTCTCCTCGGTTTCGCTTCCACGATCGCGCAATCGTTGCACCAATGCCGTCCAACTTGGGGGCAGTATGAAGACCAAGCGCGCACTATCCGGGTACTGCCGCCACAAGTTGAGCGCGCCCTCGATGTCGATATCAAAAATGATATCCCGGCCAACGGTGGTCAGCTTGGCGATCTCGGCCTTTGAAGTGCCGTAATAGTTGTCGTGCACGCACGCCGATTCGGCAAAACCGCCGCGTTCGCGCAGGTCCAAAAACGCGTCCCTAGCTACAAAAAAGTAGTCTTTCCCATGGGTTTCTCCACTTCTGATTGGGCGCGTCGTGTGCGAAACCGAAAATCCACGCTGGTCGGGTCTGGCATCGATCAATCGACGCGCCAGCGTGGTCTTGCCGGCACCTGCAGGACCCACCAAGATGAGAAGAACTCCCGCCATCGCAGAATTTCCTTATTTGACAGGTGCTTGAAGCGGCTTTATCGCGCTTGCAGGTGACGGGCGATCGGAAGCGCCCGCCTGCGAGCCTGAAGTCGCGCTCTCGCTGATATCGGCACCCGCCAAAGCCTGCGGCAATGGCAATCCCAAGCCAGCCAATGCTTCCCGGACCATGTCTTGCACCTGAACCAACGATTCACCTTTGCGGCCATTAACATAGAAAGTCGGCGTGCCATCAACCAGCGCCAGTTCACCAGATTTCTCGTCGGCGTCGACGGCGGCTTGAGCAGCCTCGGATTGGACGTCAGCAGCAAATTTCTTGGAATCCAACCCCATTTTTTTGGCATAATTTTGAACACTTGGCCAGTCAAGTGCGCTTTGATTGGCAAACAGCACGTCGTGCATTTCCCAGAACTTGCCTTGTTGATGCGCTGCCCAAGCTGCCCGTGCTGCGCCAACCGCGTTGGGATGACTATGCTTGAGCGGATAAAACTTATAAAATAACAAGATGTTATAGTGCGCGCGCAGTTTCTCCAACGGCGCAGTGACGCGACGGCAATACGGACACTCGAAATCACTGAATTCGACGATTGTGACTTTGGCGTCCGCCGGTCCCCGCATCGGCGCTCCCTTGGTATCAATCGTCACCACGGTGTTCAAGCGCTCGATTTCACGCAACAATGCTTGCACAGCCTGCTGCTTGCTCAGGCCCTGCGGCCCAAGCCAGTCCACCAACCGCGCCGCCAGTTTGACCGCCATAGGGCAGTCTTCAGCGCGCAGTGCATCCATAAAACTTCTTGTTTTTCCGCAGGGATCGAACTGTTCGCCGAGCAGATCCGCAAGGATCTGGCGCTCTTTTTCGTCGAGATCCTTGGGGTCGACGGACTTGGGTAGTTTCGACACTGCCGCAGCCGTGCCCAGCACGACCGACGAGGGTTCCGCGGCGAGGACTACTGTCTCGCCAGCAGCGACCGGGTCTGCTCCGATTTGTCGTGCATAATCAGCATGTTTGCACTGAACGGCAAAAGCCAGCAATCCAAAAGCCAATACGAGTTTGAAGGGTTTCCACGATTGCCCTGACATTTCATTCACCTGTGTCGCTGTGCCGAGTATGCGTTGCCTACGTGCCATGATCTGGGCCGCGCTGTTCACAGTGGCATGCCGCTGCCTGAACTGCGCCGTGGCCCTAGGAGCGTGTCGGAGTATTCCGACTCGCTCCTAGCGCCGTCTGGCTAGACGGCGGCAACTGTCTGAAACTGAACGGATTCACTCCGGGCAGTTCTCGGACAGTTGAGAATAGTTGAGAATAGTTGACTGGCTAGGAGCCTGTCGGATCGTAATAGATTCATTGTGTATAACCTGATAGACATTTAACAACCGATTGATTTCCGACAGGCTCCTAGCAGAATCGACTTGGGTCCCATGGTGCCCGCAATCGGGGCGCGATAGCATGCGCGGGCGCCGCCGACGGCGCAAGATGGCAATGCCTTGCCGCTGCGTACTATTCGTCGTAAATGGGTGATCGCGTTGGGCGCCAATGTCGGCGACGCTGCGACCACCATTGCCCAGGCTTGGCAGCAAGTCGTTGCGCAGTTGCCTTTGAATACGCCTAGCTTAAGCTCAATTGTTATCAGCGAGCCAGCCGAAGGGGCCACCGGGCCACAGTTTTTCAACGCCGTGGGCTGCGGTTGGTCGAGCACGGCGTTGCACTTGGGCCATGTGCGCTTGCAACGGATCGAGGCCGCCTTTGGCCGCGATCGCAACAAGGAAGGCTGGCACGGGCCGCGGCCGTTGGACCTCGATGTCATTGCGGTGGACGATATTGTGTCGGACGATCCGGTGTTGACCCTGCCGCATCCGCGCATGCACGCCCGCTGGTTTGTGTTGGCTCCCTTGGCCCAGATTTGGCCCGATTTCGTCGATCCGCGCACGCGAGCACCCATCGCGCAACTAATTCAAAGAATTGCCTTAGTTGTTGGTGTAGCTGTTTCGGCAAGCTGCCGACACCAGCCCGAGCCGCCGCAGGCGATTTCCGCACCGGGGCAGCCGCCTCCGCCGTTTCTGCTCGCGGAGGTGCCTTTGGCGCACACGGCTGCGGTCGACCAGATCGCGCAGGCGTGGCAACTCGTGGGCGCAGACAGCGATGGTCTTGAATTCCTGGCCCAAACTGCGCCGCATTTTACTCCAGAGCATTTGGCTGCGGATACCGGCGCCCGCCGCTGGGTCATGTGGACTGTTTTCAAGCAGGTCCAGGCCAAGCAGCTTGGCGATAAATTCGAACAAATTCGTAGACTTGTTGACACGCTGCAATTGGCCGCGCCAAACGCGCCTGAGGCCAAGTTCTGTCGAGCATTGTTGCGCTTAGTGTTGTTGGAGCGCGCCGACGGGCAACTGCAGGAGAACGGAATCGGTCGAGCAATTATCCAAGACTTGCACGATGACTTGCTAGCTCTGGTCGCCCTTAAGACGTGGAATGGCCCGGCAGAATACGACGCCGCGCGGATTGAGGACGAATGGAAACGGGTCGCTAAACTCTTGAGAGGACTGCCACAGCCTCAATCAGTAACCCCTGTTGACGCGGCCTCCGAAGATTCGCCAAGCCAGACGCCGTGACCGCAGCGCGAGCCCTTTTAGTCGCGGCCTTGCTCGCTGTCTGCGTGATTGCCGGGGCGGGCATGTTCGCCGATTTTGGCAAATTGCGGATTGCTTTCGAGCAGTTTTCGCTGCAACGGATCGTAGTCGCTTGCAGCTTAGTCCTGGGCAACTATGCCCTGCGAATCGTGCGTTTTCGCTATTATTTAGGGCGGTTGGAAATCGTCGTGTCGCGGACCGAGGCCGCGTTGGTCTTTATCGCCGGTTTGCTGTTCACCGTTACCCCCGGCAAGATGGGCGAAGTGGTCAAAGGCCTCATACTTAAGAAGCGGCGCGGGGCGTCAGCGACCGTCGTAGCCTCTTCAGTTGTTGCTGAACGATTTACCGACGTTGTCGGCCTGCTGCTGGTAGCGGCCCTAGGCATCTGGCAGCACGGGGCTTACCGCGAATTGTTTTGGGGTGTTTGTGGCCTTTGCGGGCTGTTTCTGGCTTCCGTAGTGCATCCGCGCTTGGTCCCGTCACTGGTTGCGTGGGCCGAACGCCGCTTGCCACAGACCAAGTTGGTGCGGGTCTTCGCAGGAATCGCACGGGCGCACGAAGTGTTGCGCAAGTTGTGCTCCGTGAAGTCGCTGTCCGTTGGAGTCTTTTTGGCGGCTGCAGCGTGGCTTCTCGAGGCCGTGGCCTTTCGAGTGCTGCTCGACGGACTAGGCGCCGCTGGCGATTTTGGCCCCGCCGTCGTCACCTACGCCATGGCGACGCTGTTTGGCGCGGTGTCGATGCTGCCCGGCGGCGTCGGTTCAACCGAAGCGGTAATGGTCGTCCTGTTGATAACCCCTGAGTTTGGCTTCAACCTCGACAGGGCTGGCGCCGTGTTGGCAACGCTGCTCATTCGGCTGTGCACTTTGTGGTTTGGCGTCGGCTTGGGCGCCTTGGCGTGGCTAGCCCTTTTTCGAGGGCGTCTTTCGGTTGAAAGTGACAAGTTAACATCCTGATACTACAAAGAAAATTCGGACAAAGCGCCGGCTTACTAACACGCGAATATGGCCGTCGTGGATCGGGGTGATCAGTACGCACCCATTTCACAACATCCTGAATTGCACGTGGATATTCGTTTCAGTGTTGAACAGTCTTAAGGCGTCAAGAACTGCGGCCCTCATGCCGAGTTTTGACCGGTGATCAGTAGGTGATCAGTACGCACCCATTTCACAACATCCTGAATTGCATGTGGATATTCGCTTTCGGGCTAAGGTGCCTCTAGGCGGCAAGAACTGCGGCGCCCACCGCGAGTTTTGACCGATGATCAGTACGCACCCATTTCACAACATCCTGAATTATATGTGGATATTTGGTTCCCAGCTTCACCGACTCACCAGCACGGAGGTCGCGGTGCAAAACCACGAATTCGGAAAGACCCACGCGGCTCACGACTCAGCCTCATCGCCCATGCCGGTTTTTGGGCAGCCGAAGCGCGTCGAAAACCCTTGCACGCCGCCAATCACCGGCGCAGACTGCGAGCAATGAAGCCGCCCCACACTAACTTCGGCTCCCTTACAACGATCGCCCTCCTTATCGCTGCGGCGGCAAGTTGGCCGACGACCGCTTGGGCCGCGTTCTGCACCGGCAAACAGAACGGCCTGTGGTGCGACGGCAACAACCTAGTCAACTGCCAAAACGGTTCGCAAACGTCATCCAAGGCCTGCGGGAGCGGCTGTCAATCGATGCCGACCGGGGTCGCCGACCAATGCAAGTCAACGTCAGGGTCGTGTGCCGCAAAGCTGGACGGAGCGTGGTGCGACGGTTCCAACTTGCTTCAGTGCAAGGGCGGAGGGGTGAGCTCCAGTCAGGCGTGCCAATACGGCTGTCAGGCCATGCCCGCCGGCGTAGCAGATGAGTGCAAAGGCGCGCCCGCCCCAACTGGGCCCTGCGCTGGCAAGCCCGACGGCGCCTACTGCAATGGCAGCAGCCTGATGCAATGCAAGGGCGGCGGCGTAGTTTCGTCGCAAACCTGCGCGAACGGCTGCGAAGTCAAACCGCCAGGCGTTGCCGATGTGTGCAAGTCGGAAGCCACGACCGCCACTGTCTGCACCGGCAAGGCCGATGGCTCTTGGTGCGCGGGCGATGGCCTGTTGCAATGCGGTGGCGGCAAAGTTTCATCCAGTAAAACCTGCACCTATGGCTGTCAATCGATGCCGCCTGGTCTCGCCGACCAATGCAAAGGCGCGCCCGCCTCGACCGGACCCTGTACCGGCAAAAGCGATGGCCAGTGGTGCGACGGCGACAAAGTGCTGACCTGCAGCGGCGGTCAAGCCACCCATGCCAGCGCCTGCGCCAACGGCTGCCAAACCATGCCAAGTGGCGTCGCCGATCAGTGCAAGCCCGCGCCGCAACCCAGTGGTCCCTGCACCGGTGCCGCGGACGGCGAATTTTGCGACGGCGCGACCCTTCGGGTGTGCAAAGGTGGCCAGCAAGTGGGATCGCAAATCTGCGAGCTCGGCTGCCAGAGTGACGGAGGCGCCAACTGCACGCAACCGCCGTTCGATCCGCAAAAATCATGCGCGGGCAAGGCAGACGGGGCGTGGTGCGTCGGTTCGCAATTGGCGTCGTGCAAAGCTGGAAAAGTGGCTAACGCCTTCAATTGCCCGACTGGCTGCCAAGCGATGCCTTCGGGCGTGCCCGACACCTGCAAGAAACCGGGCGGCGACGCCGCTTGCGCCGGCAAGTTCGATGGCACTTGGTGCAGCGGTGGAGACTTGATCCAGTGCTCGAACGGCCTAATTGCCAAGGCGATCTCCTGCGCTAAAGGCTGTGCTCAACCCAGCGGCGGCGCTGCGGCTTGCAATTACAAGACCGCTGGCTACTGCTCAGGCAAACAAGACGGCGCCTGGTGCGATGGTCCGCTACTTACCGCGTGCAAACTTGGCGCCACGCAATCGGTTTTTGCCTGTCCAGGCGGCTGCCAACAAAACGCCGCCGGGGTAGCCGACGCCTGCAAGTCCGCGGCGACTCCGTCCAAGCCCAGCACACCCTCGGGCAGCGCCAACGTCGGCGAAACAGATGGTTGCGCCACTTTCGACGGTGGCATCGACCTCTGGCAGGGCAAAGGCCTTAAGGTCTGGAATCAAAAGGATTATGGCCAACAACTGGGGACCTGTCCAGGGCTGACAATCCACAACTCCGGGTGCACAATCACTAGCTTAGCCATGTTGCATGCCTACTTGGGCGTCAAACGCCACGTGGATGGCCAAGAAGGCGACGATCCAGTCCTAGAAAACGCCTGGCGCAAGCAATACGGCGGCTACGCGGCAAGCGACTACGAAATGGGCGGCAAACAGGTATCCGGCAAATGCCTTGTGATTTGGGGCAGCGCTCCGGCTGGATTGGTGCCCGCCCATGGCAGCAACGCCTCGACGACGTGTATTTCGCCTAAAGCCGCGAGTTTTATCGTTAATGCGCTCAAGTCCGGCATGCCTGTGGTGGCGGGCGTGCATTGGCCGGGCGGCAACTCAGCGTTTTACGGCACCAGCGAAGACTGGCATTGGGTGTTGATTGTCGGCGTCGACCAAGGCGGACCGCTCATCAACGACCCGTGGGGCGGCAAGGAACGCGTCCATTTGAGCGAAGGCGGGCTCGGAAAATACATCATCGACGACCTGTACGTGTTTTGGCAGCCCGGCCAACAACAAGGCGGGATGGCGCCACCGCCACTAAATGAAAATGGCGAGCCCACCACCGAAGACGAATTGCCAAAAACTATTGAATATATTGATGAAACTCCGCCAACGGTTGTGGTACCAGCCCCGGACGCTCAGGGTTCCGACAGTGGCGGTGACACTCACGCTGAGGCAACGCCTAGCGCGAACGCCGGTGGACTGAACAAAGGCGCGTCGCCAACGCGAGCCGGTTCTACTAGCGGCTGTTCGGCTAACCCAGCTAGCTTTAGTGCATCTGGAAACGGTGGGGCTAGTGGAATAGTGGCGGCGTTGTTGGCTACGCTGGCATTCGTTGGGATTGGCCGCAGACTCGTGCCCATGCAGCGGCGCGACTAGCGCCGACGCTGAGTCAACTAACGCTTTAAATTCAAGGATAGTTCATGCGAATTCTGTACGGCGTCGTCGGCGAAGGCATGGGCCACGCCACGCGGTCACGCGTCACCATTGAGCACCTTTTAGCCCGAGGACACGATGTCCACATCGTCGTTTCGGGGCGGGCCCACGAGCTATTAAGTAAGCATTTTGACGGAGTCCACCGCATCCACGGTCTGCACATGATTTACGAGGACAACGAGGTCAAAAAGGCTCGCACCTTGTTCTCCAATCTGAAGGAAACTTTTTTGCCTGAATCGCTGCGCGACGGCCTGCCCGGCAATATCCGCCAGTGGTTCGCTTTGGCCCGAGAATTCTTGCCAGAAGTCATCATTTCCGATTTTGAGTCATGGAGTTACTGGTACGCAAAGGCGCATCACTTGCCGGTAGTTAGCGTGGACAATATGCAGGTCTTGAGCCGCTGCCACCACGACGACGCCGTGTTTGACGTCGATCCGGCGGGCTTCTTGCTGGCCAAGGGCATTGTCCGCGCCAAGTTGCCCAACTGCCAACACTATGTCATTACGACGTTTTTCAATCTACCCACCAAGCGCGAGCGCACCACGCTGGTGCCGCCGATTTTGCGACCCGAAATCTTGGCGGCGCAGCCGAGCGATGGTCAGCACGTCTTAGTCTACCAAAGCGGTCCCGGCGCGGAGTCGATTGCCCGCGTGCTCAAGCGGTTTCCGCACCAGCCGTTCGTGGTCTACGGGATGCGGCGCGGGATTGACCAGCCGCAAACGGATGACAATTTGGAGCATCGCCCGTTCTCGGAGACCAAGTTCGTGCACGATTTGGCCAGTGCCAAAGCGGTGGTAGCCGGCGGCGGTTTTTCGTTGATGGGTGAAGCCGTCTATTTGCGCAAGCCAATGCTGTCGGTGCCGCTGGCAGGTCAGTTTGAGCAGACGTTGAACGCGGTGTACTTGGAAAAGCTGGGCTATGGTCTGCACCGTCGCGAGATTACCGATCAGGATATCGCCCAGTTTTTGGTGCGGACGCCCGAATTTAGCCAGAATTTAGCTACATACCAGCAGTCGGGCAATCAACGGCTGTTCGACGTGGTCGACGAACTTTTGGCCGAGCTGGCGCGCGGAGATAATTAGGAACTGTCCCAGAATAAGTCATTGCGGGACTGGTTCCGTTTGCTTGCTTTGTTGGTCGCTAAGCTCGCGTCCTCAAAGGCCGACTCGCCGCTCCTGTGTTGCCCAGATCGATCGAGTTAGTTGAGGACAGTTCCTAAGAGGGTGTTTATCTTCAAACGCCTGCTGCGCGTAACCCGTCGATGAGTTCGCTGGACTCATCGACCCCGCCATGCTTTGTTGTCAGCCCTCTTCCTCCTTGCGACGCACTACAAGTGCGCCTCAGTCGTC
>SHZD01000269.1 GCA_009692465.1 Myxococcales bacterium | reverse complement strand
GGGCAGGCTTAATGGCCGATGGGGGCTGGCCATCTAGGATTCCCCATCGAAATTCCCCGCGGCCCCCGATTTGGGATGCCAGTGCCCTGTCGCTCGCTGTCGCTCGCTGTCGCTCGACAAGGAGCAAGGAGCTTTTCTGTCAGGGGCGTACTCTTGTACGTCCCTGACAGAAAAGTGACGCCGTGACGCAGAGATGCGCCCAAAGCGGGGGATCGCGGATCAAAGCAGTACTCGACACGCTCAAAGATGGCCGGATGCCGGCCGATCAGCAAACGCTGCTGGTCACTATGGCCTTGCGGGAAGCGGAGCGCGAAGAGCACCTGATCCAAAACCTGTTGCTTGCCCAGCGGTTGCGTCTACCGAACCAGCAGTTTGCCCGCGAGCGGGTGGCGCTGCGGCCCTTGCTGGAGCGGTTTGCGGCCCATCGCACCGAAATTTTGGGCGAATCGGTGACCTTTGCCATCGAGTGCCCGGCTGAAATGGCGGTGACAGGCGACGCCACGGCAGGGTGGACGGTGCTCGAGAATCTGGTCGACAACGCGCTCAAGTACGGCGCCAAGACGATTGCGTTGGCGGCCCGCGCAACTGCTGAGCGGGTGACGCTCGAGGTGCGCGACGACGGGTCCGGCTTTGATCCGGCCAGCGCTGCTGGGCTTTTTGAGCCGTTCGTGCGCAGCCAAGGCCCGCAGGTCGGCAAGCACGGCACTGGCTTGGGCCTGTCGATCAGTCGCGGCTTGGTCGAGCGGATGGGCGGCACCATCGCCGCGCGCAGTGGCGGCGTTGGCATGGGCGCAACGTTGAGCGTAGTGTTGCGCTCGGCCGAACCGTCGGCAAGTTAAGGCCGAATGTGCGCGCAGCAAGCTGTTCATGGGTTTTCTTGTCATTTTGAGGATAAGCGCTATTTTCCGCGCGCAGGTCATCACGTCGGTGGTATTGACCAGTCCGGTGATGCGGCTCAGCAAAGTCGGAGATTTAGAGCTTAGATGGCGGTGATTTCAGTAGATCATTTGGCGCGCTTTACGCCAGCTTCGCTCGTGTCGCGACTACTGGCGGACCCGACGCCGCTACAGTCTGCCGCTGCCGACAACTTGCAGGGCGCCGTGATGTTTGCTGACATCACGGGATTTTCCCGCATGACCGAGATTTTGTCGGCGCGACCGGACGGCGCCGAGCGCATCAACGCGGCCCTGAACGGCTACCTCGGCAAGCTCATCGAGATGGTCATCGATCACGGCGGCGACGTGATCAAGTTTGCCGGCGATGCGCTGATTTGTATCTGGGACGGCTCGGGCATCGGCCTGTCGGCGGCGGTGCGCGCGAGCGCTGCGTGTGCGTTGCGGGCCCAAAAAGAGCTCGCGGGCTTTACAGTTGATCCCGACATCACGCTGTCGATGCGGATCTGCATCGGCTCAGGCGACCTGACGCTGTTGCACGTCGGCGGCGTGCTCGAACGCTGGGAGATCGTGCCGACGGGTGCCGCAGTCGCTGACCTAAAGAAATTGCGCCAGTTGACGTCGCCCGGCAGCACCGTGGTCAGCGCCAATGCCTGGACGCATTTGGGCGCGCCATTCACCGGTCGGGTCGCGCCCAAACTGGCCGCGGACGGCAAGACCACGATGGCCGACCTCGACGCCGGCACCGCGCTGCTCGAGGCCGCGCGCAATACGCCGTTCTTCGCCGCAGGCGACAAGGCGATGCGATTGAGCTGGAACGACAATCTGCCGCGCGCCGAGCCGATGCTGCGGGCGCCGGTGCGGCCAGGCGCCGAGACGGCGATGCGGATGTTTGTGCCGAGCGTGGTGCTGACGCGCCTGTCTCAGGGCATGAGCGAGTGGCTGTCTGAGCTGCGCCGGGTCACAGTCTTGTTCGCGACGCTGCCGGGCGGCGTGTCCGAAAAAGTCGACGTCCACCACGTCCAAGCGATGGTAGCGGCGATGCAGAAGGCGATATACCGCTACGACGGCGCCATCAACAAGATCAGCGTCGACGAAAAAGGCGCAGTACTGATTGCGGTGTTTGGTTTGCCGCCATTGTCGCACGAAGACGATGCAGCCCGCGCGGTGCAAGCCGCGATGGCAATGCGCAAGTCGCTGATGGAGGGCGGCGTCTCGATTGGCGTGGGCGTCGCTTCCGGCCAAGTATTCTGCGGCACTGTGGGCAACAACGATCGCTGCGAGTACACCGTGCTGGGCCCGACGGTGAACTTGGCAGCGCGCCTGATGGAGGCCTCGGAAGGCAAGCTGTGGTGCGACGATCCGACCGCGCAGCTCGCTAGCGCAACGCTGGAAATGCAGCGCTTGGGCGCGATCGACATCCGCGGGCGCACCGAGCAGGCGGTCATATGGGCGCCAACGGGTAACGTGCGCGCGGCGGTCAAGTCCAAGACGGTGATGGTCGGGCGCCAGAAGGAGCGCGAAGCGCTGGGCGAGTGCATTCAAGCCGTGGTGCGCGCCCATCAAAGCTCGGTGGCGATGATCATTGGCGAGGCGGGCATCGGCAAATCGCGACTACTGGACGACTTCGAGCGCCAAGCCGAGAGCGTGGGCATGCAGGTGCTCAAGGGCGCCGGCGACGCGATTGACCGCAATGCGCCGTACCACCCGTGGCGCAACGTGTTTGCAGAAGTGCTTGGGATCTTGCCGAGCGACGACACTCTGGCCCGTGGGGCCCGCGTCGATGCGTTCCTGGCTTCGTTCCCGGACAAAATTCGCCTGCTCAAACCGTTGCTCGAAGTCGTGCTCGCCGCCGACTTGGGCGACGACGACGCGGTCAAGCACTTGTCTGGCGAGGCGCGCGCCCAGCAGACCCAGAAACTGCTGGCGGCGATTTTGCAGCAGGTGGCCGACAAAAACCACACCGCGATTATTGTCGAAGACGCCCATTGGTTCGACTCGGCTTCGTGGTCGCTGTTTCGTTCGCTGCGGCTGAACGTGACGCCGCTGATGTGGGTGGTGGCGTCGCGGCCGATGGACGACCCGCCGCAAGAATTTATCGTCCTGCAGCAAGACCCGGACATCAAAAAGCTGCGTTTGGGACCGCTGTCGCGCGACGACGCCGGCAACTTGGCTTGTCAGCGATTGGGCGTCAAAGGCTTGCCGAGCGAGGTCATCGACTTAATTGCCGCTCGCGCCGATGGCAATGCGCTGTTCGTCGAGGAATTGGCGCTGGTGCTGCGGGATACCAAAAGCATCATCGTCCAGGGCGATGAGACCATTTTGGCTGTGCCGATTGAGCAATTGGCCCACATTGAACTGCCGGCGACTGTCGAAGGCTTGATTGTCAGCCGCATCGATGCGCTGGAAGTGCCGCAGCAGATGGCGCTCAAAGTGGCGTCGGTGGTCGGGCGGCAGTTTGCGGTCGAGACCGTGCAGGACGTGTTTCCGCTGCCAGAGCATCGACGCGATGTGCCCAAGATGATGCCCAACCTAGTCTTGCAGGAGCTGATACGCGACAGCGAGGTGGCTGACCAGTACCTGTTCAAGCACGTGCTGACCCAGGAGGCGGTGTACGGCCTGATGCTGTTTGGCCAACGCCGCGGGCTGCACCGAGCCGTCGCAGAGTGGTACGAACGGCGCCACGGTGACGACATCAGCCATTACTTGCCGATTTTGGCCCACCACTGGCAGCGGGCCGAAGAGTGGTCGCGGGCGCTGGCGTGTCTGGAGCGAGCAGCCGAGCAGAATCTGGATCGCTATGCCAACCACGAGGCCGTGGAGTTGCTCAAGCAGGCACTGGCGCTGGACAAGGCCCACCCAGAGCAATCGACCGATGACCGCCGCGCCCACTGGCACCGCCATCTGACCGAAGCATGGTTCCGGCTGGGGCACCTCGACTTGGCCCGCGACCACGGCCGCGCCGCATTGGGTCTGCTGGGTCGGGCTGTGCCGACCTCGCTGGCGGGCACGGTGCTTGGCTTGCTCAAGCAGGTTGGGCTGCGGGCCCTGCAGCGGTGGATGCCGCAGCGGTTTGCGGTGACGACCACGCTGGAAAGGCACAACCGCATCTGGACCACCCGGGTGCTCAATCGCTTGACTGAAGTATTCATCTACGCCGAGGACGCCGCGGGGTGCCTGTACTCGGGGTTGCGCGAGCTCAATGACAGCGAACCTGCGGGTAATTCGCCTGAGCTGGGCAAGGCGTATGCCGTGATGGCAGTAGTCCTGGGTTCGGTGCCGCAGCTGCGCGGCTTGGCCAAGGCGTGGGCAGAGCGTGCCGTCACTGTGACCGAAGCCGCGCCCAACGCCAACGCGGCACTTGCCTACGTGCTGTCGCGGGTGGCGATTGTCGACCTGTACGACGCGCACTGGACAGAGGGTGAAGCCAAGCTCCGCCGTGCCGCTGAAGTGGCCCGCACCTCTGGCGACCGCCGCTTGCGCGAAGAAGCGGTGGCCGTGTTGGCGATTTTGCAGTACTATGCCGGTCGGTTCAGTGAGTCGATGGCCGGTATGGAGCAGCTGAAAAGTTCGGCGCACTTCTCAAACAACGTCCAAATCCAGGCGTGGAGCCGGTTTGGGATGGCCAGCATCTTGCTGCGGACCAAGCAACCGCAAGACGCACTGGCCCAGCTGCGCGAAGTCAAGGACTGGGTGCAGAAGCAGGCGAGCAAGTCCGAAGTGTTGTGGGCGATAGGGCTTGAGGTGCTCGCACTGATGCGCTCGGGTGATTTGGCGACAGGGGAGACGTTGGCGGATACGTTGTTGCCGTACATCCAGAAACGCCCGGTGGCGTATTGGGTGCAACCCGCGCTGGCGGCGCTGGCGGAGACCTACCTGATGCTGCTGGAGGGGACGTCGCCCAATAAGCCACAGTATCTGGAACGCAAGCGCAAGGCGCGGATTGCCTGCCTGGCGATGCACCGATTTGGCAACGCGTTTCCGTTTGGCAAGCCGCAAGCCTTGCTGTGGGACGGGCTGCGGCACCAGTTGAATGGCAAACCGGCGACCGCGCTAAAGTGCTGGCACCAGTGCATCGCCATTGCCGACAAGCAGCGCATGCCGTGGGAGGCGGCGCTGGCCCACCGCGAGATCGGCCGGCACTTGCCAGTGCATGATCCCAGACGCAACGATTGGCTGGACAAGGCCGTGGAGAAACTGGAGGTCATGGGTGCGAGCTGGGACCTAGAATTGGCGGATCGGAGCAGGTGGCCGCGGTGAGTATCGGAGCCGTCCGCGACTGGACCATCTTGCGCTGCCCAAGCTGCCGCGCCACCTTAGTCGGCACCGACACCAGCCTGCAGTGCAGCGAGTGCGCCCAGACGTGGCCGGTGCGCGACGGCGTGCCCGCGCTGTTTCGCGACAGCTGGGTGCGCGGCAATGACCGGCTGATGCGCCACATCTACGACGCCCTGCCCTCGCTGCACGACCCGGCGGTGACCTACATGTTGCCGCTGTGGCAGCTCGAAGGCAGCGAGGGCGCGATGCGTAATCGCTATCTATGCCGGATTGAGCTGGAAAAGCTCCAGCCGCGCGGCGACGGTCAGCCAGTGCGGCTCCTGGAAGTGTGCATTGGCACAGGTGTCAACCGCGGGCTGGTCCAGCAGTGGCTGCCCAAAGGGTTGCAGGTCGATTACTGGGGTGTCGATTTGTCCGAAGGCATGATGGCGGTGTGCAAGAAAAAGCTGTCTAGGCAGGGGTACGGCGATGTGCAGATGGTCATGGCCGATGCCCATGCCCTGCCCTTTGCCGATGCTTCGTTTGACCGGGTGTTTCATGTCGGCGCGATTGGCAACTTCAGCGACCCTGGGCAGGCGATGACGGAGATGGCGCGAGTGGCGCAACCAGGCACGCCGATTGTGGTGGTCGATGAGCAGCTGGAACGCGACCGCAGTCATAATTTGTGGGCGGATAGGAACTGCAAGCGCCCTAGCCATTCCAGCCCCAACCAAAAAACCGCCATTTCGCGCCGCCAGACCATCCGACAGCACCACTTCGCCAGTCTGCCGCAGCCCAATCTCGCCGTCAGCACCCAAATTTCCCTCGAATTTTCGCCATTTGAACACCGCTATCACGCAGCTATCCCGCCCGGCGCCAGCAAATGCCCTGGCCTCAGGTCAAAGACGATCGCCAAATCCGCGCCGTCGGTCGGTTGTCTATGCCGCCCAATCGCCTTGGTCGGCGGCATCCCAGCCGTCGCCAAAGTCGTGCAAGTCGTCCGAAAAGTGGGCAGGTGCCGGCTCGAAGCTC
>SHZD01000268.1 GCA_009692465.1 Myxococcales bacterium | reverse complement strand
CGCTCGCTGTCGCTCGCTGTCGCTCGACAAGGAGCAAGGGGCTTGACGACTGAGGCGTACTTGCGTACGCCAATGAGACAGTCCTGCGAACTGTCTAGGAGGAAAGCGCCGCAGCGACGCACAGATGCGCCCAAAGCGGGGGATCGCAGTCAGCGCGCGATCACTTGCTGCAACGCTCCGCCAACCACAACGTAGAGCGGCCGCGCTTGGCTACCTTGGGCAAACGGATCTTTGTCCCACAAGACCAGATCGGCGACATCGCCGATGCGAATCACCGCGTCGTGACGCGCTGACCCCGCTGAAGTCAGCGCAGCCAGCGCTTTTTCGCGCACCGTACCGGCAGTCGCCTCCGCTCCCAACTCCACCGGATTGGTCGCCGCCATCAAACGCCAATCGGCCAGCGGATCGGAGGCGGCAATCGGAAAGTCAGAGCCGGCCCGCACCGGGCACACCGGCACCAGTGCTAAGGCCGGATAGGCCCACGCTAATCGTTCCGCACCCAAGCGAATTTTGGCAAACGGGGCATCTTGCAGCGCATGACGCGGCTGTACGCTGCACTCCACCGGCAGGCCCCACAACATTTCGCGCACTTCGGGCGGCACAATCTGGGCGTGTTCGATGCGCACCGGTGCGGCCTTACTCGAACGGTTCAGCGATCGCACCACGCGCGCGACTTGGGCGACCGCTCGATCGCCGATGGCGTGGACCGCGACTTGCAGCCCGGCAGCGTCGGCGTCCCGGATTCGCTCGCGCAACTCACTGTCAGCATAGCGCAATTCGCCGGAAGACGCAGTGTCCGCATACGGCAGTTGCAGGGCAGCCGTGTGCGCACCCAACGTACCGTCGAGCCACAACTTAAGCCCAGCGATCTGGACCTTGGCCGACGCCTTGCCCTTGTCCGCGCCCTCGAGAAGCAGCCCGGCCTCGGGGCGATCGGCGTCGATAAATACCTTGATTCGCACCGGCAGGCGGCCCTCACGGTCCAGTTGCCGCAAGACATGGACCAACGCCATGGATTCACCCATCGCGTGGACCTCGACCACTCCGCCTTGTTGCAGGTCATCGAGAACCTGACGAACCAACGGGCTGAGCCGCTCAGGTCGGGTCGCCGGCAAGGCGCGCCAAACGCGGCGGGCAAGTTCGCCCTCGAGCTTGCCGGCTTGAGCCCGAAATAAATCTTGCATATCCTCGGACATCCACGCGGCAAGGCCACTGGAAATGCGAGCGCCGTGGCCGTCGTCGCGCGACAAATAGCACGGCAGGTCGCCGCAGGCGGTGTCGACTTGGTCTTGACTGAGTCGGGCCCACTGCGCCTGAGTCAGACCAAAGCCCCACAGCCACTGATCGGCCAACGGACGGGCTTTTTCGATGGCCTTGAACAAGGACGGCGCCGAATCCACCCCGCGCAGATCGGCGGCGTCGCGCAACATCGCTGCGCCTTCAATGTGGACATGGGCATCGACCAAGCCCAGCGTCAAATACCCGGTTGGGGCCTTGACGACGACGGTGTCCGCGGTCCGCAACGGCGTGACATCGGCTGGAGTCCCGACGACATGGACGACGTTGCCGCGGATGGCTAGCGCTCGGTCAGTGGTGCCGTGAACCGCGCCAACCAAAAACACCGCGTCGGCAGTACGCTGGGACGCCTGCGCCGCGGTTTGAGCGCGCGGTTTGGGCGCTTCGGGCGGGATCAAAAAGCGTGTCACGCTGACACAGCCAGCGACTGTCAACGCAACAAGCGATAGCAGTGGCAAAGCCGCAAGCCCTGGGCGAATGGGCCATACGGTAGAAGCGCGGGCTTGAACTGTCATTGTCTCTTGTTCTTCAGCAGTTAGTTTAGGAAGCTACTCTAGCGACGGCTACTGGTCAGGCCGATCGCGGGCTTGGAGCGATGCCACGCGTGGCTGCGAAAACCCGATCGGTCGCAAGCGCAGGCGTTCTGCATCACCAGGCCAAGGGTCGAGCGCCCACCGGCGCCCTGTCCGCGTATACAACTCGCTCAAGAACGCACCGCGGTCGATGTAGGTTGGCAGCCCCCAAGCGCGAAGGTTACGCAAAATCGACGGAAACACCCTTGCAAATTCGGCCGCAGGCAACGTCTTTTTGCCCTCTTGATGGGCGCCATAGGGACAGTCGCTGGCCAAATAGCCCAAAGGTTGGGCTTGCTCGGCGGTGTGGCACCACGGAGCGCGCTCAAAACGCTCTGTGTAGACCGAACAGGCGAAACGATCGCCATCGCGCTGCAAGAACTGGCAATGCAGTCCCGCAACGACCACCGCACCCATCTCATCGACGGGGACGGCGACGTGACAACTCGCACCGCAGCGGCGGCACAGGTCTTCTTTGGCGCCGTCTACGGTAGGCCCAGCGGTGGGTGCAACTGCGGTCAAGCGATTACCTTAGGGCCTTGAGGGAACAAGCGGCTGAGCGGGCGCGGTCCAGCGTTTTGAATTGGCTTAAGAAAAGCCCAAAAAATCGGCACGATTTTCGGCAGCAGTGCAGGCAGTAGCCTAAATAATCGACCGCGATGGGCCACGATTGGGCAGAACTTGGCCAGACTTTTTTGGTTGTCAAACTTGGTTGTCAAACTTGGTTGTCTAACTTGGTTGTCTAACTTGGTTATCTAACTTGGTTGTCTAACTTGGTTGTCTAACTTGGTTGTCTAACTTGGTTGTCTAACTTGGTTGTCTAACTTGGTTGTCTAACTTGGTTGTCAAACGCCCCGTTGAAGTTGCGATTATTGGGTGCTAACCGCGACCGCCGCCGGCGACGCTGCGCCGCCCAGTACCGGCTCATTTGCGCCCGGCAGCGCCAAAGCCGATTGGGCGCCGCCGCTTTCGCGGACAAAAAATAGCCAACTGACGACCCCAACTGCAGTACCCACCACCGCATAGCCCAAGCCGCCAGTCAGGCGAGAAATGCCGCCTTCGGGCACTTTTTCGACAAAACCGCTGCTGGTTTTGTACGCGTAATAACTCATGTGGTAGGCGCCAAAGCCCAACAGCCCCGCGCCCGCAGCTACACCGCCCCAACCAGCCAGTTTCTTGGGAGCGAATCCGCCTTGAGGCTCAAGACCGTCACAGCGCGCATCGACTTGGGCGTCGGCCCCTACCTCGACTTTGCTTCCGACTTGGCGATCGCCACGCACACACACGACTTCGTGCAGTCCCGAGTCGACGGTAGCAGCGGATGTTCGATCACCAATCCGCAATGCCTCAGCAATTTCAAAAGATTTGCCATCGATGCGGACATCAACGCCACGCAAACCGCCTGGTACGACCACTGTCAACCGACCATCGCGGCGATCCAGATTAATCTTTACTTCTGCCGATGCACCGGCTGTCACTTCGACTTCACGGGTGACGGTCTTGCGGCCAGCAGCAGCCGCCTCGATTTTGTGTTTTCCCGGCACAAACCAGCGGTTGTAGGGCACTTTGATCTCAGCACCGTCCAGTTGCACCCGGGCGTCACCTACTGGTTCGACAGCAATGACCAGTTCGCCTTTGGCGCGCATTTCATCAGATACACCAATTAATTCGTCGGTAAGAACGTGCAGTGCTTGTTTTGACAACTGCGCGGCCAGATTCTTGCATTGCTTAAATGTGACCTCCGCCTCGCGCAGCTTGCCTTGCTGACGAAGCGCCCGACCCTTGAGCAAGGTGATGATCGGATGGTTGAACAGCTTTTCCGCCTGCTCTGCCAGTTCAAAAGAGCGGTCATAGTCACGGGCGTCGTATTTTTCTTTGGCTTCTTTGAACAAAGCGTTCGCTCGGGCTTCGCTATCCGCCGGGCCTGCCAAGGCGATGAGCGGGCTACCTGTGCTTACCCCGACGCTGATCGCGCCGATCGCGCCCAAGCGCGTCAAAATAGCGATCCACCCCAGAAAGGGCCGTGCGGCTTGCCGAATTTGCACGACAACCTCCTTGGAATACGCCGAACTCGCGTCGCTCTGTTGCGGGTTGGCCCGCTCACGAGACTGGAGACTGCGCAGCAGAATCGCCATCACATGTCCCATTTTGGCTTCTTGACCACTTTCTTGATCGCCGACTTGCTAGCGGTCAGGGTGGCCTCAAACAAGGGCTTGGTCGGTTGCAATACGGCGAGGGTAGCGAAATCGATCTCGAAGGGGTCGAATCCGTCCTTTTTTAACCGCAATTTCAAGAACTTGCCAGCTGTTAGCTCGGCGGTAAACGGTGTCTTGCCGACATCTTTGCCATCCTGCAGCACCGTCGCACCGTCGGGCTTGGACGTAATCACCATCTTGGGGATGACTTCGACAGCGGGCTTGCCCACCGCCGGTTGACCGGTAACCGCAGGCACCGCCCCAGCGGCCACCGGCGCAAGTGGCGGTTGGTCCGCTTTGGCCGCCGCCGCCGCTGGATCGTCAGCCTTGTCCACTGAAGCCGCCGACTTTTCCCCTTTTGCGCCGGCAGACGCGCGCTCTTCCGCGCCGACCTGGGCTTTGTCTTTGGGTTCGTCAGCCGCCGCTGCAGCTTCAGCCTTGGGCAGCTTGTCATTTTTCGCGTGATCGGCGCGGTCATTTTTCGCTTGATCTGCCACGGAAGCGTCAGCCGAAGCAGGCGGTCGGGTCAACACCACCGCGGCGATGGCACCGCCAATCAACACGATCGCGATGACCAAAAGCAGCAGCAAGCGCTGGGTGCCACTCTGGGCCGGATCGGCTTGATCGCGATCCGCGGCCACCCTCACGCTTGGGGCCGCGCGACTGCCTTTAGTGTTGCGACTCGCCTGCAAGTGGGCGGCAGCGTCCAGCGTGTCCAGCGCCATGGTGGCGGCATTGGCGCCGGCTGTGGCCGGCTGGGGTGAAGCAATGTCCATCGCCATGGTCGCGGCTGGTTCACTGCCCGAATTGAGCGTATCGAGCGTACGAGTCGCGTCCGCGTCCGCATCGGCCGGTTTGGACGGCGGCGGTTGCGACCGGCGATTGGGCGGCGGCATCGTGATTGGGTGACCGGGCGTGCGCGTATGAACAGCGGAAAATTGGCCACTGGGATGGCGCGGCGAACCCAGCGCAACCATTGCACGATCGATAGCCTCAAGCACCTCTTCGGCGGACTGAAAGCGCTGAGCTGCCTTCTTGGCCAGCATCTTGAACACTAAATGATCAAGCTCTTCCGGCACGTACAAGTTGGGAGCGACGTCGGCGAAAGTGGGCGGCGCCTCTTGAACGTGCTTGATCGCCACCGCGATCGGGTCCTCGGCCAAAAAGGGCGGCCGACCGGACAGCATTTCGAACAAGATGACGCCTAAGGAGTACAGATCACTGGCGGCAGACAGCGGCAGCCCTTGGGCTTGCTCCGGCGACAAGTAGCGAGGAGTGCCAAACATTTTGCCGGCTTGAGTCAACTCCTGGCCGCCAGATTCCAAAAACTTGGCGATGCCAAAGTCGATCACCTTGATGAAGTCTTTTTCACCATAGATCTCACAGACAAAGATATTGTCTGGCTTCAAATCGCGGTGGATAATCCCCTTGGAATGGGCCTCAGCCAGCGACTTGAGGACTTGCCGAATCATGTAGAGGCACCGCGCGGTTTCGCATTGCCCTTGCCGCAGAATCACCGTGAGCGTTTCGCCGGTCAGGTACTCCATGACCATGTAAATGAGGCCCTCAGACTGGCCAAAGTCGATGACACTAATGGTATTCGGGTGGCGCAACTGGTTGGCAGCGCGGGCTTCTTGCTCGAAGCGAGCGACTTGCTTTTCATCCGCGACCAGGTGCGAGGCCAGGATCTTGATCGCGACGACACGATTCGACATTTGGCTGTCGGTGCCTTGGAAGACCGACCCCATGCCGCCCTGGCCGATGAGCTTGAGAAGCTTATAGCGACCGGCAAGTACGCGACCGACCAGTTGATTGCCGTCCATGAACACCTGTAGCGGACCACTTGTAGCGGAATGCCTGTTGCGGAATGGCTGTTGCCGAATCCCTGTTGCCGAAAACTGCTTGCGTGCACGCCAACGATTGCGCCAGTTGGAGCTGGATGAGTAGCGTCAACTGCTTGCGCCGCTGTCCTGATTCGAGCCATGGCTGCGGCGAGTAAGCTCGTCCACAGGATCGTGCCGGAGCCAGCAAGTAGACGAACGGCGCGCGTTGGCGGCTCAGCAGTTGCCAATCCTAGCAGTGAGTGCCAATCCTAGCAGTGAGTGCCAATCCTAGCAGTGAGTGCCA
>SHZD01000267.1 GCA_009692465.1 Myxococcales bacterium | reverse complement strand
ATGGCGAAAACGGGGACGAGGTCGCCAATGAGCGTCCATCGACTTGGGCGAATCCCTTATTTTATAGGCAGTTCTATGGCGAATTTTGCAAGGACTTTGTCCATAGCCGCGCCCATATGATTCGCCAGAGGGGCCGCTGATGTCGGTTGAGTTGGAGAACTTTGCCCGGGACCTGTCGTTTGGCGCGCAGAGCCCAAATTGGATGGGCCTGCTGCGAAGCTACCGCTGGCACGGCGCTGATTGGATCTGCTGTGTGCGGACGCGCTTGCTGTTCCACGCCAGAATCGCCAAGTTGGTGCGCGAACACGGCAAGGCCAAGACGCCGCCGCCGGAGTGGGCTGGGCTGGTCAACGAGATTGTCCTCGATTGGGGCGGACTGCGGCGGGCAATTGGCGAACCCGACCTGACGCAGGTTTGGCGTTCGGTGCTCGCCCTGAGCGATGACCCGGCATTGGCCAGCGTGCGCAATTTGTACCTCGGGACCAGCGGGGCGTCCGTGTCTAAGGTCTACCACATGGCGGCGCCGACCTCAGTGGCCATCTACGATTCGCGCGTCGGGCGCGCGCTGGTTGGCCTGATCGGGCAAGCGTTTCCAGCGCCGATGGCGATTCCGGCAGGCTTGCAGATTCGGGCGCCGAAGCCGAATGCGACGCCACTGCCGGCGTTGCCGGATGAGCGGTTTGAGTACGTGAACACGCCGGGTCAGTTTGCGGAGGGATTGTACGTCGCGAGCTACATGTGCCGGGTCGTCGCAGCGATTCTGCGGCATGAAGGCAGCGAACAGCCGGGTGGCGTGCAAGGGCCGGATGGGAAGGTCGGGGATCCGCGCTGGAAGGCGTATCACATTGAGATGGCGCTGTTTATGTTGGGTGAACGCAAGGGAGAGACGCTGTGAAATATCGAAAGAAGCTGATTGAGGTGGCGTTGCCGCTGGAGGCCATCAACGTGGCGTCCGCCCGCGAGAAGTCGATCCGGCACGGGCATCCGAGCACGTTGTACTTGTGGTGGGCGCGGCGGCCGGTTGCAGCATGTCTCGAAAACAATGTGGAGTCATAGCCATGGCGCGCATGGGTTACATTGGTAACACCGATAAGAACTGGTTCGAGTTTCTGCGAGCACAGGCGAATGTCGAAGAGGTCAATTTTTGGCAACCGGGAACACTGCGCAACTTTCGAGCTGTTGAGCCGGGCTCGCCATTCTTTCTGCGACTCAAAGCGCCCCATCGTGCCATTGGCGGCATGGGGTTCTTCTCTCGCTACGTTCAAACGCCTGTGGCAATGGCTTGGGAGACGTTTGGGCCAATGAACGGAGCCGTGAGCCTTGGAGCAATGAGAAACGCCATTGGCCGCTATCGGCAGGACTTGTCTGCCGCCGGCACAGATGAGATTGGCTGCATTTTGCTGTTTCATCCGGTGTTTTTTCCAGATTGGCTATGGATTCCGCAGCCAACAGGCTGGCAGGACAGCATCGTGTCCGGTGCGCGCATCGACATCGACATCGGCGAGGGCAAACGAATCTTCGAAGCGTGCATGGAACGTGTTCTGATGCTCCACGACGAATCGCCACTGCCGGTTCAGGACAGCGTGGTCGCAGCGGCAAAGTTTGGCGCACCCTATGAGGTCACGCCGCGCCTCGGTCAAGGTGCCTTCCGCCTGAGTGTCACCGCCGCCTACGGAAGAAGCTGTGCCATTAGCGGCGAGCACTCGCTTCCGGTGCTCGACGCCGCACACATTCGGCCCTACGCCGGAGAAGGCGATCACCGGGTATCGAACGGCTTGTTGTTAAGAACAGATATTCACAGGCTATTCGACAAGGGCTACGTGACTGTGACCGAGGACCTGCACTTTGAGGTGAGTGCGCGACTGCGCGAAGAGTTTGCCAACGGCAAAATCTATTATGCGCTGCATGGATCGCGAATTCGTGTGCCCGCGGCGCCTGCAGATCGGCCAGACGCAAAGTTGCTGCTGTGGCATAATGAGAATACGTTTGAACACTTTGACTAGAAGCTGGCGGCCATCAGCGTACAGCTCGGTTTTGCCTGGCCGGCGACGACGATGTCAGGCCAAAGCTCGCGCGTACGGATGACTTTGGCGCCGGCTGCGTCGGGAACACGCCATTAAGCGAAAAATGGCTTGCCGTCTTGGCACGAGATTTCAAGGACGGCGCCGGACATGGGCCGACCTAGCCGAGCTGGACAATCAGGTTTCGGCCAACGGCGTGCGCTGCTCGGTCGAGGGTGAGCAACGTCACCGACTCATTGTTGGGATCCAGCAAGCGATCGACTGCGGCCCGGCTAGTGCCCATCTGGCGCGCCAGTTCCGCCTTGGTCATGTGTTTGGTTTTCATGGCTTCTGCGATCTGCCAAGCGATGACTCGCTTGATTGCAAGCGACTCCGTTGCAGCCAGCAGGCCTTCGACGGCGAGAAAGTCGTCGAAGTCTGAGCCGAGGTGGGGGTTGGGCGCGGTCATGATGCGACTCCTCTTTTGAATTCTGCGGCTCGGGCGCGAGCCAGAGCCAGTTCGGCGGGCGGCGTTTGCTGCGACTTCTTGATGAACGCGTGCAGCAGCACCATTTGGCCACCCACAGCGACGAACAGAACACGAGCTTCGCGGTTGAGAAGGCCGATTCGCACTTCGAACAGGCCGTCGTGCAGGGGCCGGACAACCGGCATGCCGATCGGCCAGCCAAATTGAACGGTTTTGATCGCTTCGCCAAGCAATTTCTTGTCCTCCGTCGTGTGGCTTTGCAGCCACTCGCGGACGGGTTCGGTGCCAGCGGAGGTGCGGAAGAAGAACACCTTCAGCCGCGGTGGGTGAATAAGTATCATTTTTGGTACGCTGTTGCAAGGGACCGCGGTAGACGGTTGTAGGTTGCGGGCTTCCTGTGGTCAGCAGGTGGCTACGTTGCGCTTAACCGTAAACTCACGGCGGCCAAGCCTGAGCCAACTTGGTGAACTTTGCGGCGAGCGTCGGCCAGTCGTGCCGCAGCGCCGGGTCAAAGTCGGCGCCGTTGGGCCAGACGACGGTCCCGCTGTCTGGGTCGAGGGCGACCTTTGCGAAGTAGCGCGGGTTGCGCAATTTGCGGTAGAGGCCACCGCGGAGAACGGGCGACAGGTCGATGGTTTGGTGCGTGCCGTCGTTGAACGAGAGTGCCAGTGTGCTGGGGCCAGCAATGGTCGCGGTAGTGATGCGGCAGCTCAGATGCTGCATCAGGCAGCGTGCAAAGGAGCTAGATCGGCAAGCGAAACCAGCGGTGCCGCCAGGTCTGCAAGTACGGCGAGGACGTCTTCGGGCCGGGTCTGTGCCGGATTGATGATTTCAACGCCCATCGCCGCACCATCGGCGGCGAAGTCGACGACCAAGCCGGCCTGTACTTCGCGAGACCGCGCAACTTTGGTGCCGTCGGCGCGGGGCAGGCGCAGGTAAGCCGCGAACGGCTTGCCGTGCTGGAACGAGATTTCGAGGAAAGGTGTTGACATTTTGCACCTAATCGGGCGAAAAAGCCGTCACAATGACGACTTGCTGGAGTTCTGGCTGCGGCTCGAGGACGACACGCCACTGGCGTCCGCGCAGGCTGCAGTCTACCACGAAACGGCCGTCGGTCGTGCTGGGCCGAATGTGGCGGGCGTGAGCGAGCATGGCGTGCAACTGGAGGTGCGTGAAGCCGCGGTCGAGCATGCGTCGTTCGATGTGGTCGGAGACGGTGCGGGGCCAGGACCACCACGGCGGGAAGATGGGCTTGTGGCGGCGGGTCATCGGCAGGGGGCTATTTACGGTAGAGGACGCCGGTGAGTTCGACGGCGACTTTGATTTGGGAGCCGATGGGGTAGCTGCTTAGGTCACCGAACCCGTTCATGGCCTTCAGGCTTGCGCCAATTTTGGAACCTGGTGGAAATGGACCGAGGTCGTAGAGCTTTGTACCGTCGAACGCGCCAAAGTATGTGCCACCAGAGGCTCCACAGGCAAATGGCGCGCCATCCACGGTAACGCAGATGTCTGTTGCTGCCACCGGGTAGCCTGCCTCCTTCAGTGGTGCGTTTGGAACAGGTCCATGTGTGACGAGCAGCGCAAACGTTCCGACACGGTCCGGTGGAATCGTAAATAAGTCTTGCTGATAGCCAGCAGTGGCCGCATTCGTGTTGTCTGTGGATACGACCGGAATCTTTAGGTCAACCGCAATTCGAACCCGTGGATTTTTGCCGCCGACAAAGGCGGGGCCGGAGCCAATCGCAGGCGTCTGGGTCGAATACAGGGCCGCAAAAACGATGGCAGCGACCAAAGCCAAAATGAGTATTCTATTCATGCTGCCCACCTTTCAACTGCGCTCCAAGAAGCCACGAATGTGGACTTTGTGAGACGTTACGGCTTCGCCTCCTTTCCATAGGCAAAGCACCTGAACCTTTGTTCCGGGTCCGACCGCGCCCAAACGGTATACTCGGCCGTCAGCCAAGAGTCCTACGTTCTGCGGGCCTTGACCCGATGTACTCCAACCAAGCGCGTCCGTCGTAATTTTTGCGCGAATACCATAGCCTTGCGGCTCGTCCGTTTCCAACACAAAAACCACGCCGGGCGGCACCGTGTACGCATCAACAACCGAAAACGGCTGCCCGGCCGGCAACGCCGGACAAGTCGCTGTGATCAGGATCCCCGGAAAACTCCCAGTCCCCACCGCCGGCCCCGTCGGTGTAAACGCCCCCGCAAGCCCGCCACCCGCGACAACACCCAGCAGCGCGCCCGCCACCGCCGCTGCAACCATCCACCGCTTCGCGCTCCCGTCCATGCCTACCTCGCTCTTCGTCCATGCCCGCCGTCAAACCTAGCCCACGCACTCGTTTCCGCGCAACACCAGCCCCTGCCGCGTTGCGGCATACGCCACCGTCCCACACACATCTCGCGTCTGCGCAAACTCGTCGGGCGTCGCCACGAAAACATCGCGCGACACGTGCAGATCCCTCGTCGCTCGCAGCGCCGCCGTCACCCGCGCAAACGGCTCCAATTCCGACAGCGCAACCACCAACAGATCCCAGTCGCTATCGACCGTACCCTCGCCCTTGGCCCGCGAGCCGAACCAAATCGCCCGCTGCACATCGAACACCTTCGCCAGTCGGTCGACCAGGGCGTCGGCGATCGCTCGGTCTGCATCAGTCGGCGCCATCGTCGTACTCACGGCGCCACCAAACCCGGCGCCTGCGTCCACTGATAATACCCCTGTCCCAACTGCACGACAACGTTCCCATCCGCCCGCAAGCTACACACCGGCCCAGCCGTCACCGGGCCCTTGCCCGTCGTCCACTTGCCCGAACCCGGATCGATCCGAAAGACCTCGTCACTCAAGCGATAAAACGTCTCGCCGCCCGCCAAAACCAGCCCCTTCGCCGTCTGGACCAAACACCCGCGGGTCAACGGCAACGGTGCGGTCGGCGCCAACTGGACCTGCGCAAACTTCACCGCATCGCCGACCACCGTCACATGCCACAGATCCGCGAAAACCTCGTAATACCCTTGCCCACCGTAGATCCACGCCCCGCCCGTTCCGTCATCAGCCACCGCCGCGGCCTTTCTGGGCAACGGTCCGCCGAGCGGTGGAAGCGTCAACAGTTTCCAAGTCTTGGCCACCGGATCTAGCGCCCACCAGTCCTCGGGCAGCTTGTAATAGCCCTCGCCGAGCCCCACGACCATGCGCCCACTGCCCGCGTGCCAGAACGCCACCGCGCCCATCCGCTCGCCCGGCTGCGGCCCCTTGGTGGCCACCGCCTGCCAACTCGGCGCGCCCGGGTTGTTCGGCACCAACCGCCAGACATCGTTGAAAACCTGGTAATACCCCTCGCCGCCAAACAGCAGCGCGTGCCCAGACTTCGGATCGCGCACCAGGCTCGCCCGCGCCCGCGCTGGCGGCCCGACCAGCCCCGCAAACGGCGTGAACGGCGCCAGCTTGCCGTCTTCGCTATACCGGACTACCGCGTCGTTGAGCTGATACGCCAGCTCGCCGCCGACGATCCAGCCGATACCCGTCGCGGCGTCATACGCCATGGCCGCGTCGATCAGCCCGCCCAACGGCGGCGTCTCGGCCAAGCACTTGCCCGAGCACCCGTCGCCGTCCGCGCCGTTACCGTCGTCGCAAGTCTCGCCGACCTCGATCGCCTTGTTGCCACAGACTGCCGCCTTGCCCGCTTTGCACGCGTACCCGACGCAGGCGTTGCCCAACCCGCAGTCAGCGTCGGCCGCGCATTTCAC
>SHZD01000043.1 GCA_009692465.1 Myxococcales bacterium | reverse complement strand
TTCATGCAATACGGCAGACCACTGTAGGACCACCCATAGTTGCTTTGATCAAATTGGTCGCCGGTCGAGCACGGACACTCGCCGTATTCCGACCATTGCTTGCTCGGGGTGCCGTTGCTAGAGCCTTTGAAGTTGGTAAACCAGTTGAAGTCGGTACGCGAACAGCACACGCCTTGATTGTTGGTGCCGGTGGGGGCCGGACACGAGCCGCGGAAGATGTCAAAGCGCAGGTTGCCGCCGGGATTGGCCAAGAAGGTGACCCGCATGTTGTAGCGATCGCATACCGCGTAACCGCCATCGCCGGTGTCGTAGCCGTACACGGAGAACCAGTCGACGTCGGGGTTGTCGACCAAGCGGGCTTTTACGACCTCTGTGGTGCCGATGCCGGCGTCGGTCAGGTTGGTCTGGACTACGTAGGCCGACGAGCAGGCGTCGTTGGGCTCGTAGAGGTCCGAACCGTTGCATTCGCAGCCGTCGATGGTCGAACCATTCAAGTTGAAGAAGCCAACCAAGCACTTGAGCGAACAGGCACCGCCTGAGCACGTCCCGACCGCGTTGGGGTACGCCGAGCAGGCGTCGGCGGCGTTTTCGTCGACGATGCCGTTGCAGTTCTCGTCCTTGTTGTTGCAGGACTCGGGCTTGCCCGGATTGACGCTGGCGTCGGCATCGTTGCAGTCACCGCCGCCCTTGGTGCACACCGCCGGGGTGCCGACCGTGATCTTGGCCGACGAACAATAGCCGTCGTTGTCGCCGTTGCAGCCTTCGTCGACGCCGTTGCTACAACTGTTGTCCAAGCCGTCGCACAACTCAGGTTTGCCGGGAGCGCAAGTTGGGCAAGTGTCATCGCAGTCCGTGGTATTGGTCGCCATGAACTTGCCAGCCGCTGCGCACAGGCATTCGTAACTGGACGGGGTGCCAAAGCCATCCAAGTCGCCGTCGTAGTAGAACTTGGTGCAGCCCGTAGCGCCGGTCTCGTCGATCAAGCCGTTGCAGTTGTTGTCCTTGCCGTCGCAGCTTTCGACAATTCCGGGATGCAACGTAGTAGTGGTGTCGTCGCAGTCGCCGCCACCTTTGCTGCACACCGACGGGATGCCGATGATTTGCTTTTTCGCATCGCAATAGCCGTCGCCGTCGCTATCGCAGGCTTCGTCGATGGTGGCATTGCAGTTGTTGTCCAAGCCATCGCAAATTTCGACCACCGACGGGTAAATGTCCTTGGCGCCGTCATCACAGTCGCCGCCGCCCTTGCCGCAGGTGGTCGAACTGGTGGTGGTCATGGCCTTGTCGCAGTAATCGTCGTTGTCGTCGTCACAGCCCTCGTCGACCACGCCATTGCAGTTCTCGTCCAAGTTGTTGCACAACTCAGCGGCGGAGCCGGGGTACACGCTGGGAGCGGCGTCGTTGCAATCGCCGGACTTGAGCGCCTTGTAGTTGCCTGAGGCTACACACCAACACTGGAATGCGAACTGGCCCCAGCCGTCACCGTCGTTGTCCAAGTAGAACTTGGTGCAGCCAGCGGCGTTGATTTCATTGGTTTGGCCATTGCAGTTGTCGTCGCCGACGGTCGTGCACACTTCGGTGCCAGCGGGCTTGATTTGGCCGTCCACGTCATTGCAATCGCCGCCACCGGCGGTACACGTCGCCGGCGTGCCGACCAAGGTCAAGCCAGTTTCGCAATAGTTGTCGTTGTCATCGTCGCAGCCCTCGTCGACCGCGAGGTTACAGTTGTTGTCCATGTCGTCGCAGGTTTCAGCAATGCCGGGGCCGACCGTGTTCTTGGTGTCGTCGCAGTCGTCACCGGGCTTGGTCAGGCCGAGTGCCGGTTTGACGGACTTGGCACACGCTGCCGTGGAGGTGATCAACAAACCGCCGTCGCAATAGCCGTCCGCGTCGTCATCACAGCCGTCGTCGGTCGCGTTGACGCAGTCGTTGTTGGAGCCGTCGCAGACTTCCTTGGCCGCCGGATTGACGCTGGCCTTGGCGTCGTCACAATCGCCGAGAATCAGCGCGGTCTTGGCGGCAGTTTGGAAGCATTGGCAGGTAGCCAGGCCGGCGCCGTAGCCGTCTTTGTCGGCGTCGGCATAGAAGTTGGAGCACGCTGCGGCGTTGGCCGAATTGTTGCTGCCGTCGCAATTGTCGTCGATTTGGGTAGCGCACGTTTCGGTCATGCCCGGATTGACCAGCTTGTCGCTGTCGTTGCAGTCACCGCCGCCCTTGGGGCAGCCGATACTGATGGCGCCCGCACCGACGCAATAGCCGTCGCCGTCGGAGTCTTTGCACACTTCGTCGATGCCGGCGGCGCAATTGTTGTCGGCGCCGTCGCACACTTCACTGGCGCCCGGATTGATGGTGTTGCTGGAGTCGTTGCAGTCGCCGCCACCCAACGCGCACACGGTCGGCGCGCCGATGGTGCTCATGGTGTTATCGCAATACTTGTCGGCGTCGTCGTCGCAGCCCTCGTCGGTGGCGCCCGAGCAGTTGTTGTCAAAGTTATCGCACACTTCAGCTTTGCCGGGCTTGACCTGATTGTTGGTGTCGTCGCAGTCGCCGCCGCCCGAAGTGCAGATGGGCTGACTGGTGCCGACCAACGTCAGGCCCTTGTCGCAGTAGCCATCCTTGTCGTCATCGCAGCCGTCGTCGATCACGTTGTCGCAGTTGTTGTCTTTGTTATCACAGACTTCCTTTACGCCGGGCTTGTTGGCGGCGTTGGTGTCGTCGCAGTCACCGCCGCCGTTGATGCACACGGCTGGCTTGTCCTTGGTCACCATCGCGGCGTCGCAGTACAGGTCACCGTCGTCGTCGCAGCCTTCGTCGGTCGCGGTATCGCAGTCATTGTTCAGGCCGTCACACTTCTCAGTAACCGCTGGATTCATCTCTACATTTTTGTCATTGCAGTCGGCGCCGGCGGCGGTGATGTAGGCGCCTTCGGCAAAGCACTGGCATTTGGTCGCAGTCGCGCTGTCGCCGTAGCCGTCTTTATCCGCGTCGACGTAGAAAGGCGAACACCCGGTGGCTCCCGCATCGTTTTGGCTGCCGTCGCAGTTGTTGTCCAAGTTGTCGCCGCACACTTCGGCCACCCCAGGATTGACCGTGGCCGCGGTGTCGTCGCAGTCGCCCAGTTTGCTGCCGTCGGCCTTGTAACTGCCGGTAGGCGCGCACCAGCACTGCTTGATGTTGACACCCCAGGTATCGTTGTCGCCGTCGAGGAAGAAGTTGGTGCAACCGGTAGCGTCTAAGCCATTGGTCGAGCCATCACAGTTCTCGTCGATGATGTTGGCGCACACTTCCATGACGCCCGGATTGATTAGGCCATTGCTGTCGGCGCAATCGCCGCCGCCGTTGATGCACACCGCAGGCTTGCCGACCGTGATCATGGCGCTGTCGCAATACTTGTCGCCGTCGTCGTCGCAGCCCTCGTCGGTGGCGCCCGAGCAGTTGTTGTCGACGCCATCGCACAGCTCGGCGATGCCGGGGTTGATGATGTCGTTCTTGTCGTTGCAGTCATTGGCCTTGGTCCCCGTGTAGGGCGCGGCCGCCTTGCAATAGCACTTGCCAAGCAAGGCTTTGTCCGAGTAGGTGTCGCCGTCGGCGTCAACGCCAAAGCTAATGCAACCACTGCCATTTTCGTCGTTGGTGTCGGCATTGCAGTTGTCGTCGAAGGTGGTGACGCAGTTTTCAGCGGCGGTCGGGTACACCCCATTATTGGTGTCATTGCAATCGCCGCCACCCTTGGGGCACAGCGCTGGAGTGCCAACTGTCGTCATCGCGCTGTCGCAATACTGATCGCCGTCGTCGTTGCAGCCTTCATCGGCCGAGCCGTTGCAGTTGTTGTCGATGACATCGCACTGCTCGCCTTTGCCGGGATTGGCATTGGGATTGGTGTCGATGCAGTCGCCGCCGCCATTGGGGCACACATTGGGGGCGCCGACCGTGGTCATGGCGATATCGCAGAACTTGTCGTTGTCGTCGTCGCAGCCTTCGTCGATGCCCAACTTGCAGTTGTCGTCGGCGTTGTTGCACACCTCGGCCTTGCCGGGATTAACGGCGGCCGCGCTGTCGTTGCAGTCGCCAGCGTTGAGGGCATTGTAGACATCCTTGGCCACGCAGTAACACTTGGACAACCCGGCCAAGCCGTAGCCGTCCTTGTCGCCGTCGAGCAAGTAGGTCTTGCAACCTGTGGCGTTTTCGTCATTGAGGTCGCCATTGCAGTTATCGTCGTCACCGGTCGAACACAACTCGGCCACGTCTGGCTTGACGTTGAGGTTTTGATCGTCGCAGTCCCCGTTCTTGGTGGCTGAGTAGCCGCCCGAGCTGACACACAGACACTGCGAGACATTGAGGCCAAACGCGTCGCCATCGCCATCGTAGTAGTAGGTGACGCAGTTGGTGGCGTTGGGGTCATTTTGCGAGCCGTTGCAGTTGTCATCTTGACTGTTGCCGCACACTTCCTTGGCCCCTGGGTTGACGTCGCTGTCCAGATCGTTGCAGTCGCCTGAACCCTTGATGCACACCGTCGGCAACGGATTGGCCACCGTCAGCGCCGAGTCGCAGTAGCCATCCTTGTCGTCGTCGCAGCCGTCGTCGATGCCCTCTTTGCAGTTGTTGTCTTTGCCATCGCAGGATTCTGCGGCGATGCCCGGATTGATGAGCGCGTCGCCGTCATTGCAGTCGCCGCCGCCATTGCCGCAGGTGATCGGCTTACCGACGGTGACCATGCTCAGGTCGCACCACTTGTCGCCGTCGTCGTCGCAGCCATTGTCGGGGACGCCGTCGCAGTTATTGTCAACGTCGTCACATACTTCGGCAGCGCTGGGGTTAATCGACGCCTGCGAATCGTCGCAATCGGTCTTGTTGGTGACGATAAAGCTACCCGCTGCCACGCACAGGCACTTGGAGGCGGCCGAGCCAAAGGTATCGCCATCGCCATCGGCGTAGAAATTGCTGCAACCCACTGCGCCGGCGTCATTTTCACTGCCGTTGCAGTTGTCGTCGATGCCATTGCCGCACAATTCGGCCTTGCCAGGGTTGATTTTGGAGTCACCGTCGTTGCAGTCGCCGCCGCCGTTGGGGCACACCACAGCACCGGCGCCACCGACGCCCTGAGCGCTGTCACAGTACTTGTCGCCGTCGTCGTCGCAGCCTTCATCGATGGTGCCGGTGCAGTTATTGTCGGTGTCGTCGCAGACTTCGAGCGCGCCCGGATTGATCGAGGCCTTGGAGTCGTCGCAGTCGGCGGTCTTTTTGGCCTTGAACAAGCCGACCGGTGCGCAATAGCACTTGAAGGCCTTGGTGCCGTAGCCGTCGCCGTCTTGATCACTAAATAGAATCGAACAATTATCGGCATCCAGATCGTTGGTGCTGCCGTTGCAGTCGTCGTCGTCGGTGGTGTTGCAGTTTTCCTTGACCCCTGGATTGATCAACTTCTTGTCGTCAACACAGTCGCCGCCGCCCTTGGGGCACACCGCCGGTGCGCCGATCACGATCATCGCTTTGTCGCAGAACAAATCGCCGTCGTCGTCACAACCTTCATCGATAAGCGCGTCCGAGTTGTTGTCCTTGCCATCGCAGATTTCCTTGCCAGCCGGGTTGATCGCCGGATCCAAGTCGTCGGTGTCGCCGGCGCCTTTGGGGCACACGCCTGGGGCGGTGCCGGCGCCGGTACAGGTCACTTGCACGGTCAAGGTTTTGACGATGCCGCCGCACGGGTCACCAAAAGTGGTGGTGTTGGCTGGCACCGTACACGATACCTTGCCCAAACAGGCGTTTTTGACGATCAACACCGAACTGGTGGCGTTGCACGACGAGGCGGTGTAGCTCTTGCATGATCCGGTCGGGGTGCCGTAGGAGGCAAACGTCACGCCGGTGATGGTAAACCCGGGTTGACAGGTCAAACTCAGCGTATTGCCCTCGCCGATGCTGCCACAGGTCTGCACGTTGCTGCCGACGGCTTCGTAGTTCAGGCCGTAGTCGCAATAGCCGTCCTTGTCGTCGTCGCAGCCTTCGTCAACGATGTTGTTGCAGTTGTCGTCCGAGCCATTGCAGGTCTCCAACAAGTCGGGGTTGATGAGCTTGTTGTTGTCGTCGCAATCGCCCAGCTTCTTGGCCGAGATCGAGCCTTGGGCTACGCATTGGCACTTCTTGGGCATCGCGCCCCAGGTGTCCTGATCAACGTCGGTGTAGAAGTCCTCGCAACCCTGCGCATTGACATCATTTTGCGTACCCGAACAGTCGTTGTCCAGGCCGTCGCCGCACACTTCAAGCATCGCCGGATTGACCTTGTCGTTGCTATCGCTGCAGTCGCCCGCTTTGGTAGCCACAAAAGCGCCCGATGGCGCGCACATGCACTTGGACTGCCCGGCGCCGAACAAGTCTTTATCCAAGTCGGTCCAGTAGTTGAGGCAGCCCGAGGCGTCGTTTTCGTTGTTCAAGCCGTTGCAGTTGTCATCTTTGCCGTTGTTGCAAATCTCCACCGCGCCGGGATTGACCGTGCCAGCCAGGTCGTTGCAATCATTGCCGCCCTTGGGGCAGATCGCCGGCGAACCCTCGATGGTCAGGTCCTTGTCGCAGTAGCCGTCGCCGTCGTCGTCGCAGCCTTCGTCGACCGAGCCGTCGCAGTTGTTGTCGAGGCCGTCGCAGATTTCTGCACAGGCAACGTGGCCGCAGCACGAGGCTAAGTCTTTGCAATCCACCAAGTTATTATCGTTGTCGTCGGTCCCGTTGTCGCAAATCTCAGGGGCAGCGCAGCTGATGGCGACGTTGGCCTGAGCGCTGCCGTTATTGGGTACGTCGATGACGATGAAGTAGTCGTTGCCCGCGGCGCCGGCAAAGCTAAAGGAACCCGAGCCGCCTTTGGCGATGCACTGAGTGGGGTCGCAACCGCCGGCATTGGCCTTGAGCACAAAGATTTTGGCCGCGGCGTTGGTCAAGCCAGTGACGTTGACGGTGACCGGCGACGAATTGACCGCGGTGTACTTGATCGCGAATTCCTTGCCGTTGAAGACCCCGGTGGGATCGCATTTGTAATTCGCCACGCTGGAGGTCGAGCCAACGCCATTGGACACCAAAAGTTGCGAACTGCCGCAACCCAAGGTGCCAACTGCGGAACAACTACAGACGGACTTGTTGATACAGCTACCGTTTAGGCACGAGTCATCGGTGCAGACGTTGTTGTCGTCGCATTTTTCGTTGGTCAAGCAGTCGATAAAGCCGTTGTCGAAGAAGTGCAAGATGCGCCCCATCATCGCCTGCGGCGTGAACGCCAAGTTGGTGCTGGTCTTGACGCCGGCGAACAGGACCGACGACGCCACGGTGCGGTAGCCGGCCGGATCGTCGTGACCGACCTGCACGCCGTAGATCTCGCTGGAAGCCGTATTGACTAGCACGGTCTTGGTACGCGGGATCGCGGTCTTGCCGACGATGACGTCGTTGACGTTGTTGTACTGCGACGAACCGTCGTAACCAAAGTCGTAGACAATGTTATTGGCGATGTCGTCGTAAAATCCGCTGCCGTTGAGCGGCCCGCTGTAGCCCAGGTTGCTCGAGTCGCCGATCTGCTGGACTTTGAACGCGGCGTGCACGCTCTCTTGTGGATCGAACACCCACGTATCACCGCCTTCGATGTACAGCTTTCCGCCCTTGGCCACATACAGTTGCAACTGATCAGCTTCGTTCTTGCTCAAAATGTGGTTGTTCGGATACACGCCGAGCGGGACGAACACACCAGCAAAGTTGCCGCCCGCACCCGCAAGTTCGGGATACAGCGACAAGTCGGTGATGTGCTGGGCCGTTTTGTTCAGCCCGACCAAAGCGTTGAACAAGGCCGTGCCGTGGGCCTTGGGCACGTCGGTCGGCCGCCACACCAAGTAGCCGCCGATGTAAGTGACGGTAATTTCGAAGCTACACAGGCTGTACAGCGAACCGTCGGACACCTTGATCGTGACTGGCCAGGTGCCGATGTGCGACAGCTTGTTAGGCGTCACCGTCAAATTGCTGTTCCATGACTCATCGAGCCAGAAATACAGTGCACTGGACAGCACCACAAACTCGGGGGCCTTGACCAGTTGGAACGACAAGATGGCGTCGGCATCGGGATCTTTGGCCTTGACCGGCACCACTTTCTTGGTGCCCCACGGCACGATCTGGTTGACCGGGCAGTTGGTGAATGAAGGCTTTTCACCTTTGACAATGCAGATATTGTCGAGCGAATAGCTTTCCATATCGAAGGTGGTGGCGCCCTTGGCGCAAAATGCCAACCGCAGGCCATTGGAGCCGGTCAGTTCGGGCGGCAGCTTGAGATCGATGGTCTCCGGCCCCAGGTTGTCGGCGACCAGCTTGGTATCGATAATCGTACTGCTGGCCCAAGCGGGGTCGGCGCCACCCAGCGATCCGTAGATGGTGATGGTGGTGTTGCCGCCCTGCGGAATGAACTCGCGGTCAAACTGCAGCGTGATCGTCTTGGCGCCAGCCGCTTGAATAATCGGCGACTGCAAGCACGACTCGTAGTTGACCACCGTCGGGGTCCAGCTAAATTTGGCGTGCTGATCCGGACCCAAACCGCTAGTGGTCGCAGCCTTCCAGTTGTTGGCGGCCTTGCCGGTGCCGATGTCTGACGGGTTCCAGCCCATCGTCGGCAAATCGCTGCCAATTTGGAAATCTTGGCAATAGCCGATATTGACAGTACAAATCGGGATTTTTTCGGCGCCGCACTTCTTGCTGCCATCGGATTGATCGAGGCACACGCCTTTGGCGCACTCGCTGTTCAGCGCGGCACAGTCGACGGCTTCGGTGGCCTTGCTGCAGCACAGCTTGTTCGAGCCGACCTGCTCCAAGTGCACGCATTCGTCAAATACGCACATGTCCAACGTGCACGGCGAGCTGTCGTTGCAGTCGAACTGGTCCAAACAGCAACCGACAATGGCGGTTTTCGTGCATTTGCCGCCGGTACAGGCGTCGGCGGTGCACTTGTTGCCGTCGTTGCAATCCAACAACTGAGCGGTCAGCAGCGGGTCGCATACGCAGTTGGGAACCTGATTGTTGGCGCATTGGCCAATGCCGTTGATAATGTTGTTGCACTTGTCGTCGGTGCATTTGCTGCCGTCGTTGCAATCCTTGGGGGTGGCGCAGCAGCCGTTTTTGGGCACGGTGTGGCGGCAATCGTTGTTGACGCAGTATTCGATGGTGCAGGCGTTGACGTCGTCGCACACTTTGACCGCGTCGGCATCGTCGACGCAGCAGCCGGCAATGGTGGAGTTCACGCACTTGTTGCTCACGCACTTATCTAGCGTACACAAGGCCTTGGAATTGGGCGGGTTCCCGCCGATGGCCTTGCTGTCGTCGCACTCAAAATCTTGCGCACAGCAGCCTGGGGCAGCGGTATGAATGCACTGACCACAGGCGCCGGATAGATCGCAGGCATCCACCGTACAGTCGTTGGCATCGTCGCAATCCAAATTGGCGGTGCACTTGTCGACCGCCAGCGAGGTTTTGCACTTGTTGAAGCCGTCGCAGAAGTCTTGGGTGGCGCAGTTGCCGTCGTTGCAGTCGGAATTGCCGTTGCAACAGCCAACGATGCCGCTGGTGGCAAAGTTGCACACGTTGATGGGTCCGGCGGTGCCCGGCTGGGCATCGATGCCCCAGCTAGCGCGCAGATAGGCTAGCACCGAGTCGCGTTCAGCGTCGGTTAAGGCCTTGTTGTAGTACAGAATTTGCCCGATGTAGGCCCGCGAATTTTCGTTGGCGTCGGACGCACCGACATACAGAATCTTGTTGCCGGGCGAAATGGTGCTGCCGGTGCCAGAGGTGGAGACAAAGCTGGCGCCATTCGACACCGACACGTAGCTGCGCTCGCCAGCCTGAATCCGGCCGTACAGGATATAATTGGTGCCGGTGTTCAGCGTCAGTTCAACGCCACTGTTGTCATTGACCGACTGAAAGTGCGTGACATTGTTGGCTTTGAGACCGTTTTGCTCCATCGACCAGTCGCTGTCGCGATTGCCATGGTGAACAAACGCGCCCCACGCCGACGGCGTGCGATACTGCGCCACCACGAAAACAGTGACATCGGCCGTCAATTGGAACGGAGCGGTGGTCATCCGCACGGAGTCAATGTCAAAGCTAACGCCAGGTTTGCCGTTGATCAGGGCATCTGAATACAGCGGTGGATTGGGCGCGGGCGTCAGGTGGCGGCCATTGCCGGACAAGTCCTTCCACTGGGCGACGTTTTTGGTGGCGTTTAGCGTCAGCGAGGCCAACTCGCGGGCGTCGTAGTGCGCAGCCAAGCCCGTGGTCACAGTCAGCTTGGCGCCCAAATTGCAACTGTCCGTGGTGCAGGCATTTACGTCGTTGCATTCAGCGTTGGATTCGCAGCACAGCGGCTTTGTAATGTCCGGGCCGTGGTAGCAAATGTGGTTGACGCAGACGTCGACCGTGCACAATTTGGAGTCGTTGCACACCGGATCGCTGTCGGCATCGCAGCAGGTCGGGTCGGGCTTAACCTGCTTGCAAGTACCTGCAATCAGGGCGAGTTGATTGACGCCTACGCAAGTGGGCACCGTACATTGAAGGCCGTCGTCGCAATCGGCTACGGTGTCACAGCACTGCGGATCGGTCTTGGTGTATTTGCACAATCCGGTCTGTTTTCCTGTCGGTATCACGCAGGCGTTTTGGGTACACAGTTTGACGTCGTCACAATCACTGTCGGCTGCGCAGCATTCTTTGACAATGATATTGAGGCACTTGTTGGCGGTGCATTGGTCGGCGGTGCAGTCGTTGCCGTCGTTGCATTCCAAGGTGGTGCCTGCGGTCTGGCAACACACGCCCTGACCGCCCATCGCCGGGTCGAACGGGTTGCTGCACACTTTGAAGCCATTGGGCCCGACGGTGGCGCTGCAGGTATTGCTGGTGCATTCATTCTTGTCGTCACAGTCGCCGTCGACATTGCAGCAACCGGGCTTGAACGTGTCCTTGCCGTAGCGGCATTCCAAGTCAACGCACGATCCGACCATGCAAATATCGGTGCTGGTGCACTCGCTAGAGGCGCAGCAGGCGCCTGCCGGCTTGATGTGACTGCATTTCTTGACAGCAACATCGCAACTGTCGACCGTGCAGCCCTTGCCGTCGTCGCACTGGCCGGCAGCGCTGCCCTTGAGGGGGTCGTTGTCGGCAAAACAGCACGCTTCGGGATCGGTCTTGGGGAACGAGCATTTGCCAACCGTTCCAGATAGGTCGCAAATATTGTTGGTGCAGGCATCGCCGTCGTCGCAGTCCGCGTTGCCGGCACAGGTTGTGCACTTGGAGGTGATGGTGTTGGCATTGAGGCAGGTCGGGTTGGTGGTGCTGCATTCGGTGTTATTGCCGCAACAACCCAACTCGATCTTGTAGATGCATTTGAGGTCGACGCAGGCGTCCGAGGAGCAGGCCAGGGCATCGTCGCATTCGACGCCTTGTACGCATTTGTTCTTGACGTCGTCGCTGAATTTGTCTTGCGAAATAAAGACGTGCGTGATCCAGCGCGCCGTGGCCGCCGTTTCCTGCTGGCCAGTCGAATCGGCCAACGTGCACGACAACACGTGCATGCCCTTCTTGCTGCCCAGATCGACATTGGCCAAGGTCAGTGCCGTACTGGAAACCGGCGCCTTGCCGTCGATCGAACACAAGATCTGGCCGCTGGTGGCGGAGATCGTGTAGTTGGTCACCGTAAACTGGAGACCGATCTTGATGGCTGCGGGCGTCGCGACGGTGTAATCGACGTAGTAATACTGGCCCTCGGGCGGATCGCTGATGGTCAGCGCGGGCACGGCCAGCGCAAAGGTCTCCACCCCAAATTCGGCATCGACACCCGTGGCATCCAAGGCCGCAGCACGCAGTGGATCAGGCGCTGACCCCTCGTTGCACGCAGCCAAAGCGCAGGCCGCCGCCGCCACCAAGGCCGCGGTTCCATGGCGCCAAAACTGATTTTGGTGGGCGTGCTTGAAGCCCGGCGACGCTTGATCGACGTCGGACGGACCTGTGCCGCTGGCCAAATTCAGCCCCGCGCCGCTGGCCAAATTCAGCCCCGCGCCGCTGGCCAAATTCAGCCCCGCGCCGCTGGCCAAATTCAGCCCCGCGCCGCTGGCCAAATTCAGCCAGTGTGCAGGCTCTTCGACGTGGGCGGGTGCTTGAGTCTGAGCAAGCTGAACCGAAGTGGCTTGCACAGCTGGGCTGCTGGGCATCGACCGTAGATGCAACTGATTTCGCATGACTTTCCTCCTAAGCCGCTCGGACCAACTGGCTGCCTTGCCGTCACAGGACGACAGGGGACCGGAGCTGCGGGCGCCGGTGCACAGCAAATCTAGTCCGGGATCAACCGATGCAACGCGCTTGGGGGTGGCGCTGCAGGGGATCACTACGCAAGATCCCGATCCCTTATCCGATCCCTTATCCGAATTGCGTTGCCGATTCCGCTTCCGATCCGATGCGGTGGGCACTCTCAAACTGGTCAGGCCTTTAACTCTAACTATCGGTGATGAACACGAATGATTCAGGACGTTGACCGTGTCGAACTGGACTCTCGCGGAGCGATTGCCAGCCCTTCCGACAGAGCACTGCCAGCCCTGCCCACAGAGCACTGCCAGCCCTGCCCACAGAACACTGCCAGCCCTGCCCACAGAGCACTGCCAGCCCTGCCCACAGAACACTGCCAGCCCTGCCCACAGAGCAACAGAGCGCTCAATGGCAAGACTGCGCTCAGGGAGTGGACAACCTGAGTAGATGACTTGAGCAACCGTCCGGCGGTGACCGTGTCGGGCCAGATCGCAGGGTAGCGTGGTCTACTCTGCTCAACCGTTTTGGACTGTTCGAAAATTCTGCACTGTTCGAAAATTCTGCACTGTTCGAAAATTCTGCACTGTTCGAAAATTCCGCACTTTTCCAAGACTTTGCGCTGTTCGAAACTTCTGCATACGCAGAAAATCCGCACGAGCACAAAATCTGCAGTGCCAAAAACCAGAGCCATGAGGGCAGAATCAGCCAGGGAGACGGCAATGATAGCAAGCGGTTGTAGCGAAATTGCCGAGCAAGCTCGCTGCAGACCGACTGTGCCAAGACGTGGGATCGGCACGCCAATGCGTCGACAATCAACGCTGCTTTGGGCAAAGCGTCGATGGCCGGCGTAAGTGAGTTCGCTTTGCCGTCGCCACAGCAGCAAGGGGGGATAACGTGCGCTGAGGCTTACTGAATCCCGGCGCGCGGCCGTCGATTCAATGGATTGGAAATGTGCGCGACCGTCGCCGGACGCGTTTTTCCCAGTTGAAGGCTAACAAAGCGACAAGCATGGTGCAACCGCACGGTTAGCGTTGACCGAAAGTGCGCAAGGCAGCGAATGAGGCGACTGTTGAATCCTGATCGCTGCCGACCGCGCTATGACCGGGGCCAGTCCGCGCTGCCCGACGTAGCTGCGGGCTCGACCGTCGCCGTTTTTGCCCTAGCGTCCGCCACTGATTCGGCTCCATTGGGCCAGGTTTGCTGCGATTCTGGTTGGCAACTCTGGCGCAAGGCCAAAGTCGGCGATCGGGCCGAGCCTTGGGTTAAATATGTAGGTTTATTGGCAGGGAACCCGAAATTCACTGGCCGACAATTGGCTTCAAGTGTCGTCGACAGCCTTCGATCGGGTCCACGCTGGCGGTTTAAATGGGCGTTGTTGAGGGGCAAAAAGCGCGATTCGTTGGCTAGCAACTGTGTTCAAATCCCGTTTCAACCTGCGACCGAGTCGAGGCTTCCGATTCAACTGCACGTTTTTGGGAGCGGGAAACGGGATTGCCCAACTAGCAACTGTGTTCAAATCCCGTTTCAACCTGCGACCGAGTCGAGGCTTCCGATTCAACTGCACGTTTTTGGGAGCGGGAAACGGGATTTGAACCCGCGACATCGACCTTGGCAAGGTCGCGCTCTACCGCTGAGCTATTCCCGCTTTGGGGTCACCGATACCGGCTGGCCCAGAGCGGGCGGCAGTATAAGGTGCCCGGGCGTAGGCGTCAACGGTCCAAGGTCGGCGCATAGGCCCGATCGACCTCGCCCCGAAAAAGCCTCTTGCCCGACCTCGATACGCGTCGCTTGACCGTACCCGCCTCAGAACCCCTAACTTTACGTAGATTTACACATGCACCCCGGTCGGCATCGATGGGGTGCAGAATTCCGCAAAGCGGGCAATGTGATGCTTAATGTCCGATGGGGCTAGGTCGGCGCAAGCTATTCGGCGTTCATGTCGACGCTGACCGTAGCGGTGCCGCCAGCCTTGACGGCTGCCGATGCGGTTTTAGTTACAGTGCCCTTGACCAAAGTGACAGTGTATTTGCCAGCTGGCAAAGTGATGGTCTGCGGGGTCAAGCCGTACTCTTTGCCCTTGATCATCACTTTGGCCCACGGCTTGGCCGAAACCGTCAACTTGCCGGGACCGGCGGCCACTTCTCTGGGCTTGTCGGTCGGGGTCACTGAAGCGGCCGAACCCTTGTCTTTTTCAAGCTTAATTTCAAAGATTTCGCCATCTTTGGTCGCAAGCTTGTCGATGGTTTCCGTCTTGTGACCTTCGGCCTTGGCCTCAATCTTGAGCGAATCGCCAATCTTGACGTTGGCGATCTTGCCCGTGCCGCCAGTCAGCGGGACGGCAGCGCCATTGACGGTCACCTGGGCGTTGTCAGGCAAGATCTTAATGAAAACATTAGGCGTATTCGCAGCCACTTGCGGCACCGGCTCCGCTTTCTTGGCAATCTCCGGCACCTTGAGTTCGACCGTTTCGTCTTTGGTCAGGTCGACTTTTTGGTCCACACCCTTGCCATCGGCGTTTTCGGCCATCACTTTGTGCTCGCCAGCTTCGACCTTATCCTCGCACTCGTCTTTGCCCATGCACGCGACTTTGCCGTCGATGTAAATCTTGGCCGCCCCTACGGCCTTAATCACCAGTTTGTGCTTAGTTTTTTCGACCGGTGCTGCTGCCCCGGCAACGGCTGGGTTGGCCCCGTGATCGTCCTTTTTGCCGAGCAGCACGAAGGCGCCGATGCCAATGGCGACGGCAAGTAAGGCCCCAATGCCGATAAGCAAGCCGGTATTGGACTTCTGCTGAACGATGATTTGCGACTGGCCTTGGGTCGGAATCGCGATCTGGCTGCGGCCGCGCATGTGGGCAATCGCATCGGGAATGGCCATGGTCCGATCGCCATCGAGCGCCATCGCGGCGTCGGGCAAGGCCATGGTGCGCTCATCGTCTCCGCCCATCGCTCGCGCTTGCGGTTGCGACCCGGTACCAGGCTTGCGCTGGCCTGACAGCGTTTGGCCGGTCCGCCGCGCGTTCTCGATCAACGCAGCTTCGTGGGCCGTCTCCGTGCGCAACTGGACGATCTCGTCGGCAAACAGGTCGGTCATGTAGCCATTGAGATTGACGGCGTCGGGATCGGGCACCGCCGAAAAAAACCACCGGTTGAGTTCATTGACGAATTGACCGGCGTCCTTCTGGCGCTCGTCGACGTTCTTGGCCATCGACCTGAGCACAATGGCGTCGAGCTCTTTGGGCACTTCGGGGTTGAGCTCGCTCGGCGGCGGCACTTCGGCCTTGAGCACATTGTTCAGGGTCTCAAAGTCAGTTTCGCCGACAAAAAGGCGCTTGCCGGTCAGCATTTCCCACAGGCACACGCCCAACGCGAACAAGTCGGAGCGGGCGTCGAGGTTCTTGCCACGGGCCTGCTCAGGGCTCATGTACGCGCACTTGCCCTTGACCGTGCCGACCCGAGTCTTGGTCGAGCGCGCTGCCGCTTTGGCAATGCCAAAGTCCATGATCTTGACTTCACCGGCGAACGAAACCATGACATTGTGCGGCGAGACGTCGCGGTGAATGATGCTCAGCGGATTGCCATCGACGACCCGCTTGTGGGCGTAATCCAAGCCCTTGGAAGCCTCGATCATCACGTGCACCGCTTGGGCGATGCTCAAAGGCTTGCCAACCTTGGCGCCGACGTCGAGAACCCGCTTCAAATCGCGGCCCTCAACGTATTCCATCGCGATGTAAAACAGGTCATCAACCGTATCAAAATTAAACACTTGCACAACATTGGCGTGAGTCAGGTGCGCTGCCACCCGGGCCTCATCCTTGAACATGGTGACAAAGCCTTCATCCTCGGAAAAATGCGGCAAAATGCGCTTGATCACGACAACTTTTTCAAATCCTTCGGCCCCAAAGCTCTTGGCGCGAAAGATCTCAGCCATGCCGCCCATCGCGATCTTGGCGGTCAAGGTGTAGGGGCCAAAAACTTGGGGGTAGGCGTTTGAAATACCGGTTGCCATAATGTCTCCGCGACGCGATCGGTCGGCGTGCCGCAAGCCACTGCGGCGATAAAAGGCGCGACGGTGGCGGCAGCGCTGGGTACAGCACCGGTTGCCGGCCAGTCAGGTGGTTGCAGCGCGGTCAGCCGGCGGCAAGCCAAGGTTGTGGTGTTGCGACCACGCTGGCTAGGGAACTGTCGGTAAATTACTCGAACGACCTGCGCAACACAGGAGCGGCGAGTCGGCCTTTGAGGACGCTAGCTTAGCGACCAACAAAGTATGCAAATGGAACCAGTCCCGGAATAACTTATTCTGGGACAGTGCGTAACGCGTGGGCAGTTGTGGCCACGACCTGACGATGAGACGCACCAACCACGCGGGGCGCGAGTTTACCACGCAAATTTGATGTCGGCAACGCGGACCGCAGGCCAAAAGGCAGCGGTTGCGCCTTTTCCTGTGTCCAAACCAAACTTGGGCGCGCCGGGTTGGCCCTACTGCGACCTGCACTGCCCGAAGACTGCGACGGGTTTTGCCGGCTACACCGGACTCGCTTCAGGATCCTTCATGTCTGAAATGAGCCGGGCCCAGATTTCGTTGTCGAGCAGACCTTCGGTGTCCGCGTCGGCGGCAAAGGCCTCGCGATTGGCACCGCCCTGAATGCACTCGAAGCACACCATCGAGCGCACTCTCAGCGCATTGGCGTTCATGTAATCGTCAAGGCACACGGAAAGTAAAAAGTTGCGGCCACGGGCATGGCAGCGGAACGCATCGGACAAGCGACGCGGACGATTGGCTTCCTCCAAAATGGAAACCGGTAGCATTGTGGACATTTCACTCCTGTTTGGCCTGATAAGCTGGTTCTGGGGACGACCGTTGCTGCCTTGGTGAACGGGCTTGTCTCACGCGGGAGTTCGCGTTGCACACAGCGACCAGTGCGACCAATGCGACCAATGCGACCAATGCGACCAATGCGGCCAATGCGGCCAATGCGGCCAATGCGGCCAATGCGGCCAATACGGCCAGTGTTACCAAAGCGCCCGCAGCACAAAAAACGGTTGCGGGTCGCCAGAGTGCGCGGAGTTTAGTCGCACAACGTCGGTCGTCAAGCACTTTTTTGCCCAGTTTGGCTTTGCCGGTGGTGTCGCAATGGTTTTTTGGCCTCGCGTTTGCTTTTGGTTTGCTTTTGGGAGGCTATCTTCTAGGCTTGGCAGATGGTGCGTGGCCTTGCTCGTCTCAGATTTCGGTTGCTTGCTGACGCCCTGCTCGCCGGGCTGGCGTTACTTGCGGCCACACCAGCCCATGGCTATGACGTGCAACGCTCCGCCAACGGGGCGCTTTTGCGCTATGCCAATCGCCCAGTCGCCGTCTATGTGGTGTACAAGGGGGCGCCGCTTGGCCTGACCCCATCCGCGGTGCACAAGGCCGTGCTGGGTGCGATCGAAGCCTGGACGGCGGTCGCCGGCACCCAGATTCCAGTGGCCTATGGTGGCTTGATCACCGAACCGAGCCGCTACGACATCAGCGTTCAGTTTGACGCTGCCTACGCAATCGGCGATGGCGACGCATTGGCCAAGACACTGCGCCACACCAACGCTGCCGGTGAGCTGGTGCGCACCGATATCGTCATCAACAATCGCGATGTCCAGTGGACGGCGGGACCGCTCAAGGGCAGCGCCCAAGTGGCGGCGGACTTGCAAGGGGTTCTGACGCATCAGATCGGCCATGCTCTGGGGCTAGGTCACAGCCGCGACACCACTGCGACGATGTATTTCTATGGCACGGCCTCGTCGATTCGCTCGCTTTCAGCGGACGATGCCTCAGGTGCACGCTTTCTGTGGCCAAAGGACGGCCAGCGGCCGCCGACCGCCCAGCTGTGCGATGGCTGTGACGGCGACACCGACTGCAGCAGTGCCTTGTGTCTGGCGTGGCCGGATGGCGCGCGTCATTGCGCACAAGCTTGTGAAACTCATGATGATTGCCCGATCGGCGCCTCGTGCGGCACCTACGGCAGTGGGGCGACGGCCGGCCAAGCTTGCTTGCCCAACGAGGGCCATTGCAAACCCGATGCAGCGGTAGCGTCGACTGGCGACGCCTGCGCCAGCGACAGTGCCTGCGTCAAGGGCTTTTGTATGCCCGGTGGCGACGTCGGCTTTTGCACCAACTCATGCAAGAACTGCAGTGCACCGGGCCAGTGCGTCAACACCACAACGGGAGGCTTATGCCTAGTCGCCGGCAGTGCAATTATGGGCGCCCAGTGCTGGCTGCCGGGCAATTGCCAATCGTTTTTATGCAGTCCTTCGATCGTGGGCGGTGGCCATTGCTCGCGCAGTTGTGCCAGCGGATGTCCATCGGGCTGGGCTTGCGACGACAAGAACGTGTGTGCGCCCGCCAAAAATCCAAGCGGCCTGCCCGTAGGCTGGCCGTGCAAGAGCGGGTTTGACTGTGCGGGCGGCAAATGTGCAACAACTTCAGGCGGTCGTTTCGAGCGCGTGTGCAGCCAAGCGTGCCAGTTGGCCAGCGATTGCCCCAGCGGCACCGGGTGCTCCACAACTGGCGAGACCTCCATGTGCCTGCCACCCCCAGGCGCCCAGCCGAGCGCCGGAGTGCCTTGTCCGGCATCGGGATTCTGTGGCAGCACCCTGGTGTGTGACGAAGGCCTGCTAGACAGCGTGGGTGCCTGCCGCAATCTGTGTGCGCCATTTAGCCCGTCTAATCCTTGTCTTTCTGGCGAGGTCTGCGCGTTCGTTGGCGCGCTCAGTCCTAGTCTTGGTGCCTGTCGACCGGCAGTCGGCGGCTCGCGGCCCTACGGTGCTGCGTGTACTGCCCAAGACCCGTGTCGCGCGGATCTGGTGTGCGCCACCGCCAGCAAGCCGCCCCTTGCCGCCGACAGTGCGGGGACCTGCCGCGCCGACTGCGATCTTCAGTCGGTCGCTGGCTGCGAAAGTGGTGAAGTCTGCGTGCCGGTCAGCGGCCAAAATCGGGGCGCCTGCCTGCCAGTGGCCTCCAAGGTGGCCCAAGTGGCCCAGGTCGTTGCCAAAGTGGTCAAGATCAAGAATTTTGCAGCTTTGGCGGTGAACCTGCCCAAAACTGTGCGCTCCAGCCTGTGGAAGTACACGCCGCCGCCAGCCCCGCCACCCGCCGATGACGGCTGCACCGCAGCGGTGGCGGCACCGCACAGTAGCTCTATTGCCCTGTTTCTGCTGGTCGTCGTCAGCGTCAGCGCAGTTGGCGGACGACGGCGGCGCGGCTAGCTTAGCGCGGCGGTGATCGCTTGCCGTTGCTGCCCTGCTTTAGCTGTCAGCGCCTTGAATCTAGCGGGCAGGGCCGCGAGTCTAGCGGGCAGGACCGCGAGTCTAGCGGGCAGGGCCGCGAGTCTAGCGGGCAGGGCCGCGAGTCTAGCGGGCAGGGCCGCGAGCGAATAAGCGACTCTTGAATCCAAACCAAACAGAGTCGGCAGTGTTGACTAGGTGAACTGGCGACCCACTCGCCACGCGGTGGGCGTCCGAGCGAAGTCGTCTCGATTTTGCTGGGGCCTGTGGCCTATAGCTTGCCGTCCAGAATCTGCTGCACAACCTTGCCCAACTTATCGGCATTGAGGCCGGCACCGTACTTGCGACCGTTGATGTACACCGCCGGTGTGCCGCCGACACCTGCAGCACCGGCTTCGGCGATGTCTTTTTTGATCCGCTCGTCATAAGACTTGGCGCCGACATACGCTTCGGCCTTGGCCACGTCCATGCCGATGTCCTTGGCGTATTTCTTGAGGTTTTCCGTTTGCGCTGCCAGCCGCGCCGGCATTTCGCCCTCGCGCGGCATCATCGCCTGGTAATTCTGGAACACAATGTCTTCAAATTCCCAAAATTTGCCTTGAGCTTCCGCAGCCATCGACCAGTAAGCCGCTAGGCACGCTGCCGGATGCATTTCGCGGCTCATCTTGGGATTGCACTGATTCGACAACGGAAAGTGCTTGAAAACGAGCGAGACTTTGCTAGCATTGTCTTTTTGCACTTGCTTGAGCGCCGGGATGATTTTGGCGCAGAACGGGCACTCAAAGTCCTTGAACTCGACGATCTTGACCTTGGCGTCCTTGGGTCCCAGCGTCGGCGAACCGGTGTAATCGAAATCGGTGACTTTGGCCTCCAAAGCGGGCGGCGGGATAAATTCCTTGCCGTCGGCAATGGTCTTGGCGTACAAGTCCTTGCGCGCCACACCGCTGCTAACCTTGGCCTCGGCTTTGGTCAATTCTTCATCGATCATCTTCTTGAAGTCGTCAAAGGGCCGGTTGCCGCCCAGTTTGCGGCCCATGATGAAAAATGCCGGGGTGCCGGTGGCAGTGATCTTTTCGGCGGTGGCCTGATCTTTGGCGATGTGTTCTTTGTACTTGTGACTATCCAAGCACTTTTGGAATTTGGCGACGTCCAGACCGACTTCCTTGGCATGGCCGGGCAATTGCTCAGCGCTCAGTTCGCCTTGGTGGCCAAACAACCGCTCTTCCATCTGCCAAAACTTGCCCTGATCGAGGCCGCACAGCGCCGCCTCGGCCGCGATGACGGCGTTGTTGTGAAAGGGCAACGGCTGATTCTTGAATACGAACCTGACCTTGTCCGCCGGATAGTTCTTCTCGACTTGGGCAAGCGCATCGCGCACTTTGCTGCAGTAGGGACACTGGAAGTCGGTGTACTCGACCAACGTGACCAGTGCGTCCATGTTGCCCTTGACCGGTTCGGCGCCGTGCAGTTCCACTTTCCACACCGTGGTCATGTCTTCGGGCGGCCGCTCTTTTTTGGCCGGGGCCGGCTGGGCGGCAGTCTTGGGTGGCTCCTCGCCCTTAAAAATGAGACCAATGATTTTAGAACCTAGAGCCGGGTTATTGGCGCGGGTCAGCTTTTCATTGAGGTCAACGACTGCGGTGCCCTTGCCAATCTCGTCGTTGGCCATCTTGATTTGCTCGTCGATGATTTTCTTGAACGCCTCTTTGGGCTGCGCGCCTTCAAGCTTGACGCCATTGACGAAAAACCCGGGAGTGCCATTGACGTCGAGCGCGGTGGACACCGCTTGATCGCGATCGACCTGTTTGGCGACCTCAGCATCTTTGCTGTCAGCGTCAAACTTGGCCGCATCCAGGCCAATTTCCTTGGCCCATTTCTTGTAGTTTTCGTCAGACAACTCTTTTTGGTTGCCGAACAACTTGGCGTGCATTTCCCAGAATTTGCCTTGCTTGTGGGCGGCCAGCGCGGCAATCGCCGCCGGTCGGGCATGGGGGTGAAAGGACAGCGGTTGATTGACGAAAACAACCTTGAGATCGTTAGCGTATTCCTTGTGCAACTCATCCACCGTTGCGTTGGCGCGACTGCAAAACGGACACTGATAGTCGCTGATTTCAACCAAAGTCACTTTGGCATGTTCGGGACCCTGAGCTGGGCTGCCGGCAAATGCCGGAGCCGGGGCCGGCGCAGCTTCAGGTTTGGCCGTCACCGGTAGCGCCGCTGAGGCGACGTCGCCGGCTTTTTTGGGCTTGTTCATCATGGTGCCGCCGACAAATGCCAGAACGGCAACGGCGATGATCGCAATGATTGCGGTATCTTTTTTCATAAATCCTCAAAGTCTGGGCGCGACGGCCGCCGGCGCCGGGGGTGAGCGGCGGGCCGAAGAGTTTACGCTCGCACAGGATTGCTTGCAACGATCGAAAGACAGGCAGTATTCCAACGCCGCCCACCCATTGCTGCCGCGCCGCCGGGGGTCCACTTGCCCAATGGCGCGGATTTGGTTGCAATCGGCCACTGGCACCCCAGCGGGAGCCGCGAAGTTTCATGCCAGTTGTCCTTGCCTTTGCCCTTTTTGCGCTCCTGTGCCTGCCAAGTTGTCGGCCAACGCCGCCGCCTTCGCCACCGACCGCCGCTGGGCAGATCGCTGCACTAGGATCACTGCGGGCGCAAGCACTGGCCACGGACCCCCAAGCGCCAGACGAAGCGCTGCGCGACGCGATCAACCACCTGCAAGACCGTTTTGCCTGCAATGCCATTTCGGGCTGCGCCGCCCACGCCCGGTTGGTGGGTTTTGGTTGGCAAGCGCGGCCGTTGGTCGAGGCGGCGTTTGGGCGGGCGGGCTTTCAAGCGAGCTGGCGGGCGCGCTCGGTGCACATTGTGGCGGAGCTGGCAGATCCGGCCAGTGAACCGTTCTTGCTGCGCCAATTGGACGATCGCGATCCCGAGGTGCGGGCGTGGGCCCTGTATGGCCTACAGCGCGTCGATGCCCGTCACCAGCGCCAGCGGGTGCTCGAGCAGACAGCAGCCGACACGCTGTGGCTGGCACCGGCGCAATTGACAGCGCTGTGGGTGTTGCAGAGGTGGGGCGAGCCCGATAAGGCGATGCAATTTCAGCAGATACTTGGCAGTCTGGCCCAACAGCACATGGCGGCCACAGCGTTGGTGGTCGGTGCCTACTTGTGTCGCCAGCCGCGCAGTCCGGACTGCAGCGCAGCGCTGCCGGTGATGGCCCGCCACCCTAATTTTCAAGTGCGGCGTGATGCTTTGCTGGCGATGACGGCGCGGCTGCGGCCCCAGTACGTGCGGGCGCTGGTCTACCTGACCCACGATCAGGCGCGATCGCTGCGTCAACTGGCCAGCGAAGGCTTGGTCACCCTGAGCGGCGGTCACACCGCCACCGATCACCAAGACTGGCAGCAGTGGTGCTCAGGCGGCGGTTGTGGCGCTGTCGAAGCCGGGCGCTGACGCCGACTCGCGCACCAAGGGCAGCGTCAGGCAGCGCGGCCCCCCTCGACCGCGCGACAATTCGCTACCGGGCAAGGTCACCACAAATTTGTCGCCACTGGCTGCGAGTTTTTCGGCGTTATCGATCACGGTGGCTGGCGGCAACACCGCGAAACCCGCACGATTCAGCGCCCGCAAGGTCGCGGTATTGCGCCCATACAAGACCAATGCGCCGGGAGCCAAGCAAAACGCATTGGCGCCATCGGACCATTGTTCGCGGACGGCGGCACGCGGATCGCCATCGCCGCAGGCGATCACCTGCACAGGCAGGCCGCGATCGGCCAGCACTTTGAGCAGCGGGGCGTCGATCGGACAGGCATCCGCCAGCAGATCTACCACCGCAACCGCATCCAGTTGGCCTTTGCCTTGGGCAAGCGCGGGCGGAAACGCCAGCAGCGTGTGGTGGTCAATCATCGTCAACACGGTGTCCAGATGCATAGTGGCGCGCCCGACCGGCAGCAGCACTCCGAGCACATGGCGCACACCCTCGCGAGCCAACTGGTGGGCCAGCAATGTCGCCGCCACCACAGTGGTGCGCTGACCGACCCCGATCAAGACCAGATCGGCCGCCAGCACCAGAACGTCGCCGCCTTCAATGCAGCGTTGGTCGTCTAATTCGACTGCCGAGATGCCTTCTCGGGGACCGCGAATGGCGCACAGTTGGGCACCGGCCAACCGATGATGGTGACGCACGATCGCGCGCGCCACGATGCCGTCGCGTTTGCGGGCGCGCGCGCGCGGATAGCCGAGCACGAGAGTCTGGCCGACCACCGCCCACAAGTCGCGGACAAACAGCAAGTTGGGCGCCGGATAGGTGACTAGCGCCTCGTTGGTGTCGGGATCGAGACCGCTGAACAAGACCTGGGCCAATTCTGCTGCAGGCAAGTCCGCGCAACGCAAACGCAAATGTTGAAGGCGCGGGCCGGCCAAGCCGAGTTGGCCCTCCAATTCAAGGACCTCATCCAGCACGGCCTGCCGGGCCGACGGCTGGGCGAGCACGTGGGACAACAGGTCGCGCAGATCGAGGCAATTGCGCTCGCCCGTAAACGCCGCGACCAATTGGCGCAACACCGCGTGCTCAGCTTGCAGTTGAGGCAACAGCACCAAGTCGTCAAAGAGCAGGTAATCGGGATTGGTTTCCCACCCATACGGGCCCAACCGCAGCGGCGTAATGTGCTCGGGGGCCATCGCATCGTGTTCGGGGCCAGGGGCGCACACCACGCAGGCCTGCAGACGGCCAATTTCGCCGTAGATCCGCGGGTGCACTGCTGCCATCTTCAAGGTGGTCCCCGGCTGGAAACGGTCAAGGTGCCGCCGATCGGCAAGCTATTTGACGGTAAACGTAACCGGCACCTGCGGACTCCAAGCGCTCGTCGAGGAGTCATCGGTCTTGATCGCTTGTACTTGGCATAACACTTCGTAGTCGCCTGCCAAATCGGGTAAGAGTTTCGCGGTATTAGACTGATCAGTCGTTTGCTGGGCCTCGGAAAACCAGGTCGTCGCTCCGACCGGTCGCTTCGACAGCACCCATCGGTAAAAGAATGTTTGATTATCGAAGGTTGGCCCACCCTTGGCCCCAGCGACCAGCGACACGATCTTGCCCTTGGTCAGCCCCGCCGCGTCGTCAACAACGCCACATGTGGTGGTCGGTGGAGTGATTTTGCCGTCAAAATCGACGGCACCGGTCAAATTGAGCGCTCGCGACACAATCGCCCCGCCTTCGCACTTATTGCCGGCCCAAGTGCCGCTGCAATACGAAATATGCAGCAAATCGCTGACATTTTTTACGGTGGCCTTGGCGTCAGGAGCGAATTTAATCTGGAGATTAGCAATGCCAAAGCCCGGGACGCCAACCGGTGAAAACGCCGGCTCAACCGCGAAGTTCTTGGACGGTGCGGTGCACGGTTCACTGCCTTTGTACGAAGCCGGGGCGACACAGGCCGTGACCAGTTGCATGTTGGCGCACGACTGATTGGCCACGCTCAAAGTGCCAGTGCTCGATTGGCCGGGCTTGGCTTGCAACCACAAGTCGGGCGTGGGGCCCAGCTCGGGCGCCGGGGTGTCACAGCCACCGACCGCAATGGGTAACGCCATCGCCCCGGCCGAAATACCGGCGCTGGAATGGCTAAACGTCGCGTTGGCCGCCGGCGGCTTGCCGATGCCATTGGGCGTGTATTCGCACACAAAGTCGATAGACTTGCCTGGCGCGATGGCGAACAATGGCCGGGCAATACCGCCCAGATCGAACACTTGGCACTTGAACGCGGCTTCTACGGCGTCTTTGTCACTGATATTGATCGCCGCGGCTTGCGCATCTTGCAGCTTGAGCGGTGGCGGCCCTGCGTTGATAATCTTACACTTTTTCTTGTCGGCTTTAGAGGGGTCGGCAAAGAAAAATCCAATCTTTCCGGTGGGATCCGAGCAATCAACGGACCACTTAGCCTCTTCTTGGGTCTTATGCGTCAGCAACGCGGTGACCGGGCCCTGTTTGCTGTTGGTCGCGACTTTAAGGGTCACATCCTCATTGTCCAGATTGGCATCGGGCGTGTAGCGAACGCAAATCTTAAGCGACTTATGGCCATCGGGATTGGCCCCATCGCCCTTGGGTTTAATGACTTCGCTGATATTGGGCTGCTCAATGATCTGATACTGGGCATTATTGGTCTCAAATTCGGCGCCCGAAAACACCAAATCGGAAGTCCCGCAGTTCTTGACCTCCACGCACTGGGTGGCTGGATTGGCCTTGGTCACGTTGAAGAACGTGACCTCTTTGGGAGTGAGATCGGCGCACACGCCAGTGGTGGCGATGCCAAAACAGAGCTTTTGGGTCTTGGTCAGACCTATATCCTTGGCTTCACTGTTGCTGTCGATGGTGATGGTAATCGGGTCATTGTCGCCGCTTTCATTGCCTTTGTACTCGACATCCAGGATGAGCGGGCTGCCGTTGACGGGCAACGCCGCTTGGTAGCCTTTGTAGCCTAGGCCCGCGCACCTCGCTTCGTCGACTTTGAGGCCGCTATCGACCGTGATCTTGAGTTGGGTGTTGTTCTTGGTGACGCTCCACTTGATGCATAGCGGATCGACGGTCGCACCTAAGACGCTGCCGGTATTGCGAATCTTGATCTTTTTGTGCGACGCCAACTGGCCTTGCAAGGTGTCGCGATCGAAAAGGGTACAGACCGGGGAAAACTGCGCTGGTTTGTCCGCCACCGAAATCTCGATTTTGGGCGAACTCTTAGCCGACAGTTGGTTTTCCTCGTCGCAACCGCTGGCGACAGCCAGCAAAAGCACCGCGCACAAACCAGCACGGGCGCATTCAAACTGTAGTTTCATGGCCAAACCCACGGGCGGCTGAGTCGTGCAGCCGTCCAACAATGCTACGCCGTCTGGCCCAGATTCGCGACAATTGGTGACAAGAGGCACCAAGTTCAGCAAAGCTGTCACCTAAGCTAGGGGAAACACAGCATTTTGTAGTAAATCGAAATCTTGTCGCCCTTTTGGGGCAAACAGACACTGCCGTTTGGAAAAATCACACTATTGGACGGTCCGTCGTAGCTCCAAGTCGGCGGCGGGCAGACCTTGCCGTTGACTTTGACCACGATCGTCGCCGGTTCTGGATTGCGAGTCAGGAAAAACTGCTGGGCCAAGCCAAAGGCAACACTGCCGATGTCCTTGAGAGCTTTGCTAAAATTGGCATCGCAAATCGAGGCAAATTTGCCTCCGGTGTTTTGGGAGACTTTGATGTAGCGGTCGCCGCCGTCCGCTTCGCCACCGGCGCCCTTGCAGCCGCCGCCAGGACCGACAATGGCGTGCAAGTGGAACAAGTTCTTGTTGGCAAAACCTTTGATTGAATAGAAGAAATTAGTGTAATAGTTGACGTCGCTGGCGCTGCTGTCCTCTTCGTCGGACAAAATCACCACTTCGAGACCGGCATTCTTGCGCAAGAAGGTGCGGTTGGTGCCGCCGCAAATCTTGGTCGCCGGGTCGTCGGCGTTGGGCACGCAATAGCCGCCGTCGTTTTTGCAGTCGGCGTCGGCGGTGCATTTCTTGCTGCTGTCATAGACATTGGGCAAGGTCAGTGCCGCTTCTGCTGCCGCAAGGCCTTGCTCGTTGCCCGAGCCATTGGCCTTGGCGTTCACCAGATTCTGTAACACTGGGCCGGCGTTGGGCGTCTTAGGTGTCACCACCCGCACCCCACCGTCGATGCGCAACTTGCCCGATTGCTCCTTGGCCTCCATGTCGGTGGTGACCACGCCGATGTGGTAGTTGGTGGCCCAAATATCAGCGACTTGAGTGAACTGCTTGAAATTACTCGCAAGATTACTCTGTTCTTCGCTCATTGAGCCCGAGTTGTCGACCACGAACAGCACGTCGCTTTGCTTGCCAGCCCCTTGCTCGAATTCGTCGGTGAATTCTTTGTCCAGCGTGCCCTCGCCGGTGAGGGGCACCGTGAACAGCTGGCCGGCGCAAAATTCGCCGACGCCAACGCAATCGCCGTTGATCGTGCAGTCCTTGCCGGTTTGGGTGCCGTCGGCTTTGGTGCACACCCCGTTCAAGCTGGTGTAGACCATCAACTGACACTGATCCTTGCCGACATTTTGCGGTCCGTATTGGACCTTAAACGAGGCGGGTTTGGCCTGCGAAATCGGGTAGCCGGTCTTGGGGATCGGCGGCCAATTGACCCCTTGGACTTCCAGACCGCAGCCCTGCAATTCGAGTTTGTTGATGTAGGCTTCGGTCGATCCGGTGTTGAACACGCTGACTTCTTTGGCCGGGGACTTGCAACCGACAGTGACGATGCCAAATTCGAGCTGGCCTGGCAGCACTGAGACCTGGGCCTTGCCCACTTTGGCTTGTAGATTAGGCGGTTGCTTGATAACGGCGGTGCTGTCGAGCAAATTGACGTCGGGAGCCTTGACGATGGCGCCGCTGGTGTCGTCTTCGAATGAGGCGACCAGTAAGCCACCAAACGCGGTGACATCATTAGGCTTGCCCAAGAAAAACCCAAGATCCTCAGGCGCGTTGAACGTCACCTGAATCTTGCCAACATCGCCTGGCCCGAGCTTAAACAAAGTGGTCGACGGCGCGCTAGTGGAAAACAACTGTGTTCCCTTAGACTTGCAGACGACCGCTCCCGGACCCAACGGCGGCGGCAGGCCATTGCCCCCGCAGTCCACCGCGTGCACCTCTTTGAATTTGCAGTAGCCGGTGCCGATATTCTTGTACCCCATCAGTAATGTTTTGGACGAACCGTAGGGCAGCAAACCAAAATTGAGCACGACCGGCACCGGTGTCACCTTGCACACGGTGCCATCTTTGCGTTCGGCGTACATCGGCACCGCGACATCGGGCGTCCCGGGATCATTGGAGAAAATGTGCAGTTTCGCTTCCGCTTTTTGTTCGGCCGGCCCCTTGGCTTCGAACTGCACGTCAAACACTGCGTTCTTGCCCGGATCCAGCGAAGCCGTGGTGCCCATGGTCGGTCCAAAATTGCCGGCGACAATCGAAAACTCGCCCAGCTTGTCCTTTTCGTCGGTGATCGTCAGCTTGGTGATGTCTAAGGGTGACGAGCCTTCGTTGAAAATGTTGATCAGCCGCTTGGACTTAACCCCTTTGCCGACGAAGGCAAAATCGACGTAATCATTGGGCGTAACCAAAATTTTGGGCGCATTGGTCGCCGCAAACACCATCAAATTGTAGACAGGCGTCGCTTGATCGTTGGATGAGATCAAGATGCTGGCGCCCGGGCTGCCGTTCTTGGGCAACGGCACCGCCGTCTTGGCGGTCAGGGTAAACAACACCCCAGAATCGCAGGAGCCAGCCACCGTGGGCGAAGGCAGCGTCAGCGGCAGCTTGAGATCCCACGTCAAGTCTTTAAGTTGCGAAACCGAGGTCAATTCCAGCTGGCTCACTTCGAGCGCGGCCATCCCGGTATTGCAGATTTTGACCTGACTGGTGACGGCCTTGTTCAACTCCAGTTCACCCAGATCGATCTTGGGCGGAACAAGCTGAATTCGTGGAGCAATCTCGTTGCCTTGCACTTGAATTTTGTATTTCTTGCCGTCGGTGGTCTCGACATGCAACAGCGACTGGTCAAAGTCGCCGCCAGTCGGGGAATACAGCAGCACCAGCGGCAGCGACGCACCTTCAGCGAGCGGGACGGTCAGATCCGGCATGGTCTCAATGGCGAAATCGCTACTACCCGACTTGCTCAATTCAATGCTGACAATATTCATGGCCAAAGTGCCGATATTGGCAAGATCGGCTTGCAACTTTTGGGTTTGCTTGGCGGCGACGTTGCCAAAGTCCAGCGGATCGGGCGACACCTGCAGCAGCGCTTGACCAGGGGCGACTTCGATGGGCACTGGGAACTTGCGCTTGGTCGCTTTGATATCGTTGTTGGTCAAAATCAGCGACAACTTCTTGCTGCCCGGCTGCTTGGGGGCGTAACGAACGGTCAGGCTGTGGCTTTTGCCGGGGAGCAAGTCAAACTGGGCAAAGTCAACCACGCTGACTTCGTCGGTGGCCGGCTCAAAACTGGCGGCCGAGACTCGCAGCGTGCTGTTGTTGCCAATGTGGGTGACGGTGACCTTGCGATCGCTGGTGGTGCCAGCCCCGAGGTCGGCGAACAACAGCTTGGTCGGGCTGACCCCAATGCGGACGTCGGCGTCGATGCAGATGGTGCCGGAGCAGATTTTCTCGGTCGGCGGCAAGCCACCGGCGTCGGCGCCGCTGCCAGAACCGTCGGGGGTGTTCGAACAGGCGACCGCGATGGCCAAACTCAGTGGCAGGGCGGCGGCGAACCACCGCGGGCGAGCGGACAAAACCTGACGGGGCATGTGACCTCCGAGGACGTAAAAACCAGAGGGATGAGCGGCGGCCAGCCAACCCGCGGCTAAGATAGCGTGATTGAAAGGGCACCAAGCCCGTTCGCGGTGGGCCAAAGAACGGTCACGAAACAACCCGATCACTGGCGTTTACAAGGAGCGGCGAGTCGTCCTGTGGGGGGCGCGAGCGTAACGTCCCACAAAGCAAGCAAACGGAACCGGTTCCGCCATGACTTCGTGGGGACAGTGCTCGTGATCGGGCCTAATCGAGAGAGGGCGCCGGGTACTTCTTGGTAATAAACGGGGTGGTATCGCCGGCCGCCTTTTGGGCCGACTCAATTTCTGCCTGCGGCCAGCCGATCTTGGCCACGTACCACATATCGCCCTTAATCAAATCGGGAGAAGTCACTTCAAACTGCAACACGCCGTAGATATAAATGCGGATAATCGCTTTGGATTTGCCCAAGCCAAAATCGTTGTAGTAGTGCACGCCGACGCTGTAGGTCTTGCCGTCTTCGGGTAGCGTCAGGTTGAGATTCTCGGGTCCGGCGCCGTCGGTGTCGTCGCGATCCAAGCTCGGATCGTCATCGACGTTGGGATCGTAGCTGCCCCACTCAACGGTATTGCCGTTGCCGCAATTAAACCAAAAACAGTCGTACTGACCGGCGAACCACGGATCGGGCTTCTTGTCACCGTCGTAGTCCTGCCCGGCAGCGTATTGGTGGGCAAAGTGCAAGTCGAGGTCGGTGCCGACGCCCGGTCCTGAGTCGGTTTCGTCCTTGTCGCCCGGGGTTTTCCAGATAAGTTCGACGTGAATGGCCTGATCGGGAATGACTTTGACCTTCTTTTCGGCCGGCGCGCATGATTTTTTGCCGCCCTGATCCCAAACATGTAAGCGAAAGGTGTAGTCGCCAGCGACATTGGGCTGAAATGTCACGGCGCTGCTGGTGGCATTGGGGGCAAACAGGCTGACTGAGCCCTTGGCCTGCTCGACTTCCCATTGGAATTTGGCAATGGTTCCGCCGGTCGCGTAGCTCTGTTTGCCGTCCATGTGCAGCGCGGTCTGCGGGGTCACCGTGTCGCCTTCGGCAATGGTGATGCTCGGGGTCGGACAGTCGCCCGAAGCGCCATAGCCTTCCAGTGTCGCTTTGGCGGTGCCCGCCGCGGTATTGGAAGTGACGGTCAAGCTCGCGGTGTCTTGGGTGACGGTGCCGGTGGCACTGGTCGGCGACAACTTGGTCGGCGTGTAGATCAAGGTCAGAGCGGCGCTAGCGTTGGGTGCCAGTTTGAGCGGGGCGTCAGAGGTCGGTTCGGCTGCGGTGGGCTTGAGCAATTCCCATTTGACGGCGAAATTGCCGGCCCCAGGCGGGGTGTCGAAGGCGATTTTGGAAATCACCACCGCTTCGTCGCCGCACGATTTGACCATCAGGATCTGTTCTTTGGCCTGACCCACCGGGGTGGCACCGAACACCACGGCCTTGGGCGACAACAGCAAGCACGGCCCCGTCGAATTGACCTTGACCGGCACCCGTTTGACCCCGACGCCGTCGACGGTCAAGCTGGCGTCGTTGGTCAGCATGCGAATATCGTAGGAACGCGGCTTGTCGTCCTTGGCAGTAAACAGCACCGAAAACTCAATAGAATCACTGGGTTTTATAATTGCGGGCGGTTCGAGATTGACCGGACCGCCGGTCGCAAACTCTTTGCCGTTCCACACGACCTTGAAGAATTCCTTGTCCAGTTGCGACAAGTCCACTTGGGTAATCACCAAATCTGAGCTGCCGATATTGAGCACGGCCGCAGCGGACACCGGCGAGGTGCCGACCGGAACGTAGCCAAAGTCGATTTGCTGCGGTTGGACGCCGATGCGGGCTTGACCAGAGGTGGTGTAAAAGCTGATCGCGTAGTCCTTGTTGCCTTTGACGTCGTTGCTCACCACCCGCAAGGTGGCGCTGCGCTGGGCGGCGTCGGCGTACTTGAGAAACGTGATGTTGATCGAGAATGAGCTAGGCGAACCCTTGCCGGCCGGAAACAGATCGATGCCGGTAAACGCGGAGCACGGGGTTTCAGTGGCGTCTTTGACCACGGCACACGCAAAGGCCGGCTTGTCGCCTTCAATCGGAGTCGGCGCGTACTCAAAGGCCAGCTTGGTCACCGTCAAACTACTGAAACTACCGCTGTTGGAGACCGTCAGCACCCGAGTTGTGGTGGCGCCTTGGGCCAATTCACCCGTTGAAATAGCCAGTTTCGCGCCGTTGCCGACTGTCTTGGAGACTTCGCGCACGGCCACGGCTTGATCATTGTCGGTCTTGATAGTGCCTGAGCCGCTGCCGCTGCCGCTGCCGCTGCCGTTGGTCGACGTGCCACTGCCCTGACCGTTGGTGCCGCTGGAGCTGCCGTTGCCGGTGGGGGCGCCCGAGGAACAAGCACTACTGGTCAGGCCAGCCACAGTCAGCAGGGACAGCAAGGAAACCATCCGCAATCCAAAGGCGGCGGTAAATTGGGCGTGCATAGTGAACCTCAGGCTCGGGCGCAGGCAAAAGGCCAACGCGGGGCAAGTTGGCTAGTGTACCCAAGACGCGCAGCGGCGCAATGTGAAAACGTTAGTGTGGTGGGGTGTGTCGGCCCGCAGTAGCGGTTCGTGCGCGGGCGGCATGGGGGCTGCCGTCCGCCGAATCCCGGGTCGCTGATGGTGAGGCCAGTTTGTCGCCGCGCAACCGCTGCCTCTGGATGGGCCGGGGCGGCTCAATTGCGCAGATAGGGGCGGCCCAATTGCGCAAATAGGGGCGGCTCGATTGCGCAAATAGACGCTTAGATTGCGCTTACTTGAGCATCCGCTCTTTGGCGGTGTCGAGCAGAGCTGGCCGAAAGGACTTCTTGAGTTTGAGCAACTTGTCGAACTTGGCCCGCTGGCGCACATCGAGAACCAACGTCGTCGGCTTCTTGATTTCACCGTCAATCAACTGATCCGAAAAGTCATAGAATTTCGACTTCTCTTCGGCGACTGCGCTACCAGCGGCACCCAAGACCGCCACCGTGACTGCTAGAACTGTGATTTTTTTGATCATGATTGGCTCCGTATCTGGGGCGGTCTGTGTCTGGGGCGCTCTGTGTCTGGGGCGCTCTGTGTCTGGGCTGGCCGTGTCTGGGCTGGCCGTGTCTGGGCTGGCCGTGTCTGGGCTGGCCGTGTCTGGGCTGGCCGTGTCTGGGCTGGCCGTGTCTGGGCTGGCCGTGT
>SHZD01000042.1 GCA_009692465.1 Myxococcales bacterium | reverse complement strand
GACCCGACCAATTAACGCCGAACCTCAAAGAATTCCCAAACAAAACGGAGCGGCCTGACGCCAACCCGCAGGCCACTGAATACGTGCCGCAGGCTCGCGACCCACAAAGCAAGCACTGAGACGCCGAGCAAATCTTATTTGATCGGCTCGCTAGGGCGTGGTCGTCGGGCTAGTCGCCTCAGCCGGCACGACCGCAGCCGCCGGCACGACGGGGACTTCGACGCACCGCAGTTCGGGCCCCTTGGTGCCGCCAAACAGCATACCCAGCGAAAACTGCAGCACGTTGCCGTTGTTGCCGAGGTCCGAGCCAAAGCCGGTTACCGCACCCAGTACCGCCATTCCGACGGAAACTTCAGGCACCAAGGTGAAGTTGCGGGTGATCGGCCACACATAGCCTACTGAGGTGCCTGCAATCAACATGTTGAAAGTGCTTCCAAATTCCGTGCTGGTGTCGGCGGATAGGATGTCGGTCAGCTTGGGTCCGATCACCAACTGCTTGCCACCGGCCATGTGAATACCGAACAGCACCGCCAGTTGGATGGTTGCGAAATGCAAGGGCGACGCGTTGGTGTCGCCACCAGGGGCATAGATGTACATCAGTCCGGGGTTGAGCGAGACGTCCAGACCCTTGTCTGCGGCTTGCGCCTTTTTCAGGGCGATGCGCGAATCCAAGGTGTAGCCCGGCATCGGCAGCCACAATCGCGCGCCAATGTCGACGTTTTCGGTCAGGCCGTGGCGACCGCCGACCTCGAATTGCGCGCCCGGCCGTGCGGATTTCGCCAAGCCGATGCGCGAGAACGCTGGAGCCACTACAAACTGGGTTTCGCCGACGTCGACCGGCTTGGCGCTGCCCAATGTGGCCATCGAGCACGCGGAGGAACCGGCAACCAATGCTCCTCCTGCAACAACGAGTGCGCCATTGACGAAAACTGCTGGCATTGATTTCCAATTCATACGTTCGCCAACCATTGACCCTAAGGGCCCAGTATTGCGTTACTTTTAGCGAACGCTACTGCTGCGACAAATCCCACTTGGCCCGCCGCCACGACGCCCGAAAGTCGGCTTCAGTAGCCTTTATGGCGGTTTTTGTGGACTCCCGACCATCTAAAAACGCTACAAAATCAAGCTGTTGATCCTTGGTGCCAAACTGAGTGTCGAACAGTTGCACAAAATTGGTCGGCGGCAGCGTCTTACGGCCCATCACTTCTTCGAGCGGGAATGACAGGCCAGTGCTACCGTTTTTTTCTGCCAAATAAGCTACATAGACAACTTCGCTGCACACCAGAGTCGATTGCGTGAGAAAGTCAAAGTCAAAATCGTACGGCTTGCCCAGATTGCTAAAAGCGCTGACCACGGCGCGGGCCTTGTCGACCTTGCTCAAGCGCGGACGCAACACGCCGACGTAGTCCGCTAGGCAGCCTTCTTCCAAGCTCGAGAACTGCACCCCTTCGGACACCGCTTCGATCAGCCGATGCGCTTTGCCGTCGTGAGCCAGCGCTACATACTCCTTCCACCGATCGGAGAAATTATTTTGTAAATAGCCAGTTACGCCGGTATCGCCGTAGATTTTCTTGACTTCTGGATCCCCATCGAGCGTCTTGGCCAAGTCGGCAGGGGTGCCGGTGTAAAACTCAGCGTGTGGCCAAAAGCCAGGCAAGCCCAAGTTCGATAGGTACCAATTGCGGCGCTCGACAATGATATCACCAGGTTGGCATTGAGTCGCCAGCCACTCGACTTGTTCGGCGGTAATCAGGCTCTTGCCGGTGGCGCGCAGCCGAGTGTCGCCCAGCCACTCGGCAATGTCCGTGATCAGCGCGCCGGATAGCTCATTGAGTTGATTGGTGATAGTCGTAGTGAACCCCATCATCATCACCGCAATGACTTGGCGGTTGTAGGCCTCTTCTGCCTTGAGGGCGTACTCGAGCGCCTTGTTAGCGAGCTCGGTAAAGGCCACGTTTTCCTTGACCTTGGTGTCATTGATGTGCACAACCCGCCGCTGCAGCGCCTCCACCCCTACTTGCAACAGCATTCGCGTCTGCGGTTTGGCCATCCGCAGCACAATCGCGTCCAGTTCATTGCCGCCCACCCCGTACTGCGGCGACGGGTCATTGAGGATGGCCTGAAACTGCTCGAGTTTGTGAAACGCCCGGATAAACTTGAGGTTGGTATCGGTTTGGGCCGCCAGCGCCACCATCCCTGCCGCCAACGCTTGAGTTTGCAGCGCCGGTGAGCCCGCTTGGCGCCAGCCCCGCAAAAACTTGAGCTGGTAGGACTGCAGAGCCCGCATGTGGTCCAAATACGGCGACCACAACGACAGCAGTTTCTTGCGCTGATCCTCAGTCGGCACGAATTCGGGCGTCACCTTGCCCAGTTGTTTTTCGTATTCGCCCAGCAACTTACCGACCGTATCGACGTCGGCAATCAACTTCTTGAGCGCCTTGGCATCCTCCAGGCGCGGAGCCTTGCCATTGACGCCGCTATCGCAGCCGATCGCGCCAACCAGCACCAGTAAAACTAGTAGAAGTAATCGCATTTTTCGCCTCACGCCATAGCAGTCGATCCAGAGCGATCGACCGTCAATTCTCCATAAATTTTGCCGCGATCCAAGTGATCAGCCGCCGCGGTAAGAAGCGCAGCAGCCACATTCCCACCGCATTGTCCCAGCCACTGATCACCAAACGTTTGCCGTTCAACATGGCGGCAATGCCAATGCGCGCGCAGCGTTCGGCCGACATGAACGCCATTTTTTGCCAGCCGGGCACCGTTTGGCCCGAAACCTGCAAGAATTCGGTAGCAGTGGCGCCGGGGCACAGGCAGCACACCCGCACCTGGGTCGCGCGCAGCTCGTGGGCTACGGCCTCACTGAAATTGCGCACATAGGCCTTGCCTGCCCCGTAAGTGGCGTAACCGGGGACCGGCATGAAAGCGCCGATCGACGCCACATTGAGGATGTAGCCGCGGTTGCGCTCGCGCATCGGCCGCACAAAACGCCAAGTCAGTTCGGTAAGCGCAATGACATTGAGTTGGAGTTGCTCGCTGGTTTTTTCCCAACCGATGTCAGCAAACGGGTTTTGCGTGCCAAAACCGGCGTTGTTGACCAAGATGTCGATGGTACGCCCCTGGCCTTCGGTAGCGTCAAACAAGCGCTGGGCGGCGGTGGTTTCGCTCAAATCAAGCGCCAGCGTTTGGGTGCGGATCCCAAAGCTCTTGGTCAGTTCAGCGCCCAGTTTTTCGAGGCGATCGAGTCGGCGCGCCACCAACACCAAGTCCGCGCCTTGTTCGGCCAACACTCGTGCGCACCATTGACCGATACCGCTGGAAGCGCCGGTCACTATCGCGGTTTGGCCTTTGAGGCTGCTCATCACGGACTCCATGACTAGGAGCGTGTCGGAGTATTCCGACTCGCTCCCAGCGCCGTCTGGCTAGACGGTGGCAACTGTCAGAAACTGCACGGATTCACTCCGAGCAGTTCTCGGACAGTTTCGAATAGTTGACAAGCTAGGAGCCTGTCAGATCGTAATAGATTCATTGTGTATAACCTGATAGATATTTCACAACCGATTGTTTTCCGACAGGCTCCTAGGGTGGAAAATACCTTGGGCTCAGCGTGCCGCCGCTGACCTTGCCGCAATTAGGGGGTTATGCGCAACTATCGGCTATCTGGGCCGCGCAGTTGGCGCTTGGTGTAACCGTGAACACTTCAGGCCCCTCGTGGCTCAACCACCCAAATTCACCACCGAAACTCCCTGCGACCCCCGATTTGGGATGCCAGTGCCCTGTCGCTCGCTGTCGCTCGACAAGGAGCAAGGGGCTTGACGACTGAGGCGTACTTGCGTACGCCAATGAGACAGTCCTGCGAACTGTCTAGGAGGAAAGCGCCGCAGCGACGCACAGATGCGCCCAAGGCGGGGGATCGCAGACCAAGCCGTCCTTGCCGGAACATGTCCCAGCGGGCACACTAGTTGGCGTCTTCTGCAGCCGGACTCCACCCACACAGCGCCGACCCATGCCCATCCCGCGCAAAATCGCGATCGTCTGCCTCAATCACTGGGCCGATGAGCCGCGCACCGAAACGTTCGCCCCGTTTAGCGCTGGGGCGTGGCGGGTTTATGCTGCCTTGCTGCAACCGCCGCTGGCCGACTGTCAGGTCCGCCTTTTCGATTTCGATGGCGCAGACGCGGCAGCGATCTCCGCAGAACTTATCGCCTTTGAACCGGATTTGGTCGGAGGTTCGGCCTACGTGTGGTCGCTGCCAGTGTTGCTGGTGGTCGCCGCTGACTTAAAGAGGACGCGACCGGCGACCGCAATTGTGTTGGGTGGGCCATCGGCGCGACCGGCGATGCTCGATCATCCCTACTTTGCGCGTTGGCGCTGGGCGATCGACGCGCTGGTGGTCAGCGAGGGCGAAACGCCGATGCGGGCGCTGGCGCAGGCCGAAGGCATCGACGCTTGGGGCTCGATTGTCGGTGTTGCTGTGCGTCTCGGCGATGGCTGGCGGTCGCCGCCTGTCGCGATTTTGCCCGCGCTGGACAGTTTGCCGTCGCCGTATCAAATGGGCATCGCGCCGCGCGGCCGATCGGGTTCTCTGGAGACGTTTCGCGGCTGCCCGCTGGCCTGCTCGTTTTGCGAATGGGGAGTGTGGTCGCAAGCCAACCGCGTGTTTTCCACTGCGTATTTGGCGGCAGAACTGCAGGCCTATCTCGACTTGGGCGCTATCGGCGCCTTCGTGGTCGACGCTGGGCTCAACTTGAATCGCCGAGCGCTGCACAATTTGATGCAAGCCGAAGCTCGGGTTGGCTTTTTCGCCCGATATCCACTGGCCACTGAGATCTATTGTGCCCAACTGCGCGACGAGGACTTTGCCTTTCTGGAGCGGATTCGCTGCGGACGCTTGGGCGTGGGCCTGCAGTCCGCCGATCCGCAGGTGTTGCGCAGTCTGCAGCGGCCGCACGATCAGGCCAAGTTTGAAACCAACTTGCGGCGCCTGTCCGACATTGCCGACGCGGATGTGGAACTGATTGTCGGCCTGCCTGGCGATTGCTTCGATGGTTTCAAGCGTTCGCTGCATTACGCGGTGGCGTTGCCGTGTGTGCGCGTTCACGTCTACCACTGCTTGGTGCTGCCCGATGGCCTGATGACGCGGGCAGCGGCGGGCGCCAACTGCGATTTTGACCCAGTTACCTTGCGCATGCGCTCGTGTGCTTCATGGCCAGCAGGCGAATTAGCCAAAGCGGTCCAATGGCTTACCGACTGCGCGCTGGCAGTCGGCGGCGATGTGTCGGTGGATTATTGGAGTTTTCCGGCGGCGCTGCCACCCCGACAACCAGCCGTGCGCCCGCCTTCGAATCGCCAGTACACGCTGCCTCTGCATTCGGGCAAATTTGTCGCGCTCTGCACGTTGGTCGCTGGGCTCAGCGATGGCCGGTGGTCACTCAGTGCTGCGGCCCAGACCGCCGAACGCGCCGTGTTGGCGACGTTGACGGCTCCAAGCGCTGAAATCGTGCTGGAGTTTTGCACGGCGACTGCCTGTGGCAAGGCGTGGCGCACGCTTTGGGGGGTGCAGGTCAGCCACCGCGGCCAGCCCGACCCAGCGATTTTGGCCCAGTTGGAGGCGATTTTGCCGGAGTTGGTGCAAGGTTTGCAGGCCGCTGGTTACTTGGTAGTGACTGCGCTGGGCCGAGACACCGCGAACGAAATTACCGTCAGTCGGTGATCCGCGCAGAGCACCTCGTTGTGGCCCCACCGCCAGCGCCTCCGCTATGCTATGCTCGATCGCCGAAGTCCGGCATCAAATGCCGGACCGCCGATCTCGTGCTTGCTCAGTGGGTCGCCAAGCTCGCGTCTGCTGCGCAGCCGACTCGCGGCTCCGGTCCAAGGTTGATCTCGAATTTGGGTGACCATGTATAGCTTCCGGTGCGGCCAGCGGTCGCAGTGCCCAGACGACCTGCTCTGAACTGCCCGCTGCCAAAGACAAAACTGCTTGCGCGTGCTCACTGTGACCCATGGTACTCGCCCATCCGTGCCGACCGCAGCTTTGGCCGCCACCGCTTTGCCCGATTGGCGCAGCGCCGATCCCACTTCGCCCGTAGTCGCCGCGCTGTTGGCTGATACGGGCTACGTGGCCCCAATCGGTGTGGATCGCGACGAGCCGAGCGACCGTCAGACTCTGTACGACTTTTGCCTGATGCCCTATGCGGCGCAGCCCAATCCGCTGCGGCGCGCCCAGAGCGTGGTCGCCTTGCAGCACTCGTTTAGCCAAATGAACGTCGGCGTTCAAGGTCGGGCACTGATCGAGCGCTTAACTGCCGTCTTGGGGCCGCAATGCACCGTTTGGGGGGTGAAAAACCGGCCCGACAGTGACGAGTTGTGGTGGGAGTTCTATTTTTACCGCCGCGATCATGTGCCGCCGCAGCTGAGCCTCGATCTGGTCCGTCCAGCGTTTGCCCCGATGGTCATCGACGCGCAACCACCGGCTGACCTGGCGTGGACGTTTTTTTCGCTTGAAGTCACCGCCGCTCAGTTGCGCTGCGAACGACCGCTGCATGTGCGCCTGTATCAAGAGGGTGTCGACCTGTCGTGGTCGGTGCGCGGTCGGCAGCTGGAACTGGAAAATCACTATCGCCACTTTGAAGTGGATGGCCAAACGCCGCAGTTGTTGGCCGCGCTGGCCACCAGCGTTCATGCCCCGCGGCATCCGCGGACCTTGGCGCGCTTGATTCCGCCTCAATTGCATCAGGCTTGGCGCATCTGGCTGGCGCGCAAACGCAAGGGCGATACCATTTACTTTCAGCGCGTCCACGTCGCTCAAGTGGCGTGGCTGCTGCGGCGTCATCGCTGGCCGCCGCTGTTTCGGCTGTGGTTTGAGGCGGCGGCGCCGTTCCTGCAGCATGTGCAGTTCGATCTTGGCGTCGATTTTGCGCGGTCGGACACCAGCATCGACGGCGAACCACCGATTGCTTTTGGTAAAACAGGCGTGTATGCCACTTTCTAGTACCGCAACTTCGGCCCAGCGCCCCGTCGTGCCCCCGCCCGCATGGTCCGGCGGTGCCGTCCAATGGGCTGCCCACGAAGCGCCGCGGTTAGCTCACAGCGAAAACCTGCTCATTACTTTCGGTTTTCACTGCAACCTCGCCTGCACCTTCTGTCTGGTCGAAGACGGCCTCGACCGCTTGGAGGGCATCACCCCGGCGACCTTTCGCAGTTGGTTGCAGTGGCCCGAATTGTTTCGCGGCGTCACCCGCATCATCTTGTCCGGCGGTGAAGCGACCCTTGAGCCAGAACTATTCGACTACATTGCCATTGCCCGCCAAGTGCCCGGGGTCCAACACATCCGCATTCAGACCAACGGCACCCGGTTGCACGACCGCGCCTACTTGGACAGCTTAATCGCCGCCGGCGTCAACGAGTTTTTTGTCAGCGTTCACGGCTGGGATGAAGCCAGCACCGCCAAAATTACCCAACGCAACGGCGCCTTTCGGGCCATCGTCAAGGGTTTGGAGGCTGTGTCCGCGTCGTCGGCGGCGCTGTTGACCAACACCTGCATTTGCACCGACAACTACGAGCATTTAATCGATATTGTTCAGTTACTTGCGCCCTTGCGTCCCGATCAGATGTCATTTTGGACGCTGCATTTGCGCGTCGATCGGCCCGACACCCGGCTGGCGATGGCGCGCGTCGGCGACGTCCAACCGCACTTGCTGCGCGCTTTTGACCTGTGCGATGCGCAAAAGCTGCCGGCCTTGGTCAAGTGGTTTCCGCGTTGCCTGCTGCAGCATCATCACCCAAAACACGATGACAGTCAGCCGACGACGCTGGTGGAGCCGACGTTTTGGCCGACGGTGCCGCGGTATTCCTGCATTTATCGCACTGCCTGTGCGTGGGGCAAACAGGGCTGCAATGGCCTGCAACACCCCTATATCGAAGCTTTTGGTTGGGAAGAGAGCGTGCTGCAACCCGTCGCCCTCGCTAGTTTGGCCCCTGCCAAAGGCGATCAAGACCTGCAACTGGATGGTCAGGAGTTGAGGCGTTGGCAACTCACGCTGCAGGCGTTGGGTATCGAAGACCTGGCCGCCCAAGTGGGCTGGCAGTTGACCGCAGCGGTGCGCTCCGGAGCAGCTCTGCGCCAGCATCTGCGCAAATTGCCCCAAGATTGGGACGTTTACTTGGAGTTTTCTGCACCGCATTCCGGGCCAGCCTTTGTCCGCACCGCCAGTTTTGCCATCAGCCACGGCCGCGCGTCGGTGGCGGCCGAAGCGGCGCTTGCGGAGTTTTTGACTACATTGCGCACCACGGTGGCGGCGCGCGACTCTGGCGGTTTGCGCCTGCCGTGGCACGGCCACGATTAGGAACTGTCCCAGAATAAGTCATTCTGAGACTGGTTCCGTTTGCTTGCTTTGTGGGTCGCTAAGCTCGCGGCCTCAAAGGCCGACTCGCCGCTCCAGTGTTGCGCGAGTCGATCGAGTTATTTAAGGACACATCCTTAGTCGTTGCACCGCAAGCAGTGCGGCCCAGCGCACACCAAGCGTGGCGCGTGGCTCGCGTCACCTACAAACGGATGCCCAGCGTCGCCCGTTTTCAACCTACACTGCGGCGGTAATGCCGTTGAGAGTTCGCATGTTGCTGCATAACCTGCTCCCGATCGCCGTGTTTACAGCGTTGGTTTTGATGGTGACACCCGCAGTGGCCGCCAAGCCAGCCAAAGCCAAGCCGCAGGCACCCGCGCCAGCAGAAAAGGCGCCAGCAGCAACCAAGGGCGAACCGGCGCCCGCAAAAACTCCAGCGCCAGATCCCAAAGCTCAACCCCTGCGCGCCGATGCCACCTTGGCCAAGTTGATTGCGACCATCGACAAAGCGCTGGCGGCTGGCCCGCCCAAGGATGCGCAGTCGCCAGACCCCGGCGGCTCGCTGCTGCAAGCCCTCGCTCGTTCATCGGTGATCGCTGTACTGCATGGCCATTTTGCGATTGCCAGCTCAGGCCATGCGTTGCGCACAGGGGGGATTCCGGCGACGGAGGTCGCGGTGACTGCCAAGACAATGGCCACCAATTACGAAGCGTTGGGCCAAGTCTACACCGAAGTTGCCGGCCACAAACAGTTTGCTGGCGATTTGGCCGACATTTTCCGGGTGGTGGCGCTGTTGTGTGGCTATGCCAAGACGGCCAGCGATGCTCTGGGCCATTTTGCGGCGGCGCCCAACGACCTGTCGCGGGCAAAAACCTTTGAAGATGCTGTGGAAAATTACCGAACGCGTCTGGCGGCGTTCTTTGCCCACCTGGAAGCCGGGGCCTCCAAGGGTGGTTGAGCGGGTGGTGCTGCTGGTCGCTGAATTGGCAGTCGAACAGCTAGCCAGCCGCCAACCGCAGCGCCGCAATCGCCGCCGCGCGATCTTTCTTGCCGAAAATAGCCGAACCGGCGACAAACCAATCGACGCCGGCTTGGCGCGCCTCGCCAATGGTGTCGACGGTGATGCCACCGTCGATTTGGATGCGCAAATTGGGGCGGTGATCGCGGCGCCAGTCGTCGATCGCCCGCACTTTGTCCAACACCGAACCAATAAACGACTGGCCGCCAAAGCCGGGATTGACGCTCATCACCAGCACAAAATCGACCTCGCGCAAGATGGGCTCCACCATCGAAAACGACGTATGCGGATTGACTGCCACCCCGGGCGACATGCCCAAGCTGCGCACTCGCTGCACGGTGCGGTGCAGGTGGCGGCAGGCCTCAATGTGGACACTGAGCCGCTTGGCGCCGGCTTTGGCAAAGTCGCCGAGCAAGTGGTCGGGCTCGTGGACCATCAGGTGGCAATCCAGCGGCAACGACGTCACTTTGGCCAGCGAGCCCACCACCGGCGCGCCGATGGTCAAGTTGGGCACAAAGCGGCCATCCATCACATCGACGTGCAGCATGTCGGCACCGCCGGTGGTGACCTGAGCACACTCGTTGGCTAGATTGGCAAAATCGGCGGACAGGATGCTCGGGCAAATGGCAACGGCGTGGGGCATGGCAGTCCTCCTCAAATTCACCACCGAAATCTCCGCGAGCCCCGATTTGGGATGCCAGTGCTCGGTCGCTCGCTGACGCTCGACAAGGAGCAAGGGGCTTGACCACTGAGGCGTACTTGTGTACGCCAATGAGACAGTCCTGCGAACTGTCTAGGAGGAAAGCGCCGCAGTGAAGCTGAGATGCGCCCAAAGCGGGGAATCGCGGTCCTTGGGCGCTTCACACGGCCACAGTGCCGCCGCACTATCTTGGCCGAGGCGTGCCCAGTTGCCAACGCTGCGCCGCAAATGCCAGCGCAGTGGCGAGTATGACTTGCCCAGCATCGATTTGCCGGTTGGCCCGGCTGGGCTACACTGGCCGCCGGATTGCCCCGATCGGAGTCGACAGTGACAACTTATTCAATGCTGTGTGCAGGTATGGTCCTCAATTGGGCTGGTTTTGGCCTCGTGGTGTTGGCCTCAATTGGCGTCACCAGTTGCAAAGACGCCGGCCAGCACAGCGCGGCCGATGCAGCCGTAGGCGTCGATGCCGTCACAGTTGCTGATTCAGCTGCGGCCAAAGCCGACGCCGCCGCTGATCTGGGGGAGGCGCCGCCCAACGACAGCGTGGCCACCGATCCATTTGGCGATCCCGCCTGCGACCCGCTTCAGCCGCTGACTTGCGCGATGCCGTTTCCGTCCAGCCACTTCCAAGTCGAAGACAAGACCACTGCCACCGGTTGGCGCCTACAGTTCGCCAAGGGCGCCTTGCCCAAAAACAACGTCGGCGTGCAGGTCGATACCACCGCCTACCAGCGTCTGGATGGCTTCTCAGTGGCGGCATCGCTGGTCGTGCAATTCCCCAACGTCGATACAGTTGCGATGGCCGGGCAAAAATCCATCGATAAATCAGTAGACAAGGCCTCGCCGATTGTGTGGCTTGAAGTCGACAAGACCGGGGCCGTCAAGCGCCGCGTCGCCCACTTTGCCGAACTGGACGTGCGGCCCAATGCGGCCGATAAGATTGATCCCACCACCCAAGTGTTGTTTGTGCGCCCAGCGGTCATTTTGGACTATGCCACCCGCAATATTGTGGCGTTTCGCCAGCTTAAGGACACCAAGGGCGGCAAAATTGCCCGCTCGCCGGCGTTTGCCGCTTTGATCGAAGGCAAAACGGCGGGGACGCAATTGGCCAAGCGCCAAGCCCGGTTTGACGAGATTTTTGCCATCTTAGCCAAGGAAGGCATCGCCAAAGACGAACTGACCTTGGCTTGGGACTTTTCGACCTATTCGCAACAAGCCCTGCACGGACCGCTGCTGCAAATGCGCGACAAGGCGCTGGCCGCCATTGGCGATCAGGGTGCCGCGCTGACGTTTACGACTTTTGCCGCCAAGACGGACGGCAGCGCCGACCCGGATATCGCGCACACCTTGCGCGGCACCTTCAAAGCTCCCAATTTTATGAAGGACTTGCCCGGCGTGGGCGCCGACACCGCGACCTGTCCGCGCTGGAATTTCAATGCTGCCGGGGTCCTGGAGCAAAACGGCTGGCGCGACGCTCAAGTATGGATTCGCGTTCCTAAAACTGCCATGGACGGCACTGCGCACGACTTGCTGCACTATGGCCATGGTCTGAACGGCAGTGGCGACGAAACCTACCAAGGCTGGGTCGGTCCCAACGCCAGCACCAACAAATTCATCTACTTCGCCAACAGCATGATCGGGATGAGCAACGAAGACAGCACCGTGATTTTTCAAATCTTGCAGGATCTGTCGCGTTTTTCCTGTCTGCCCGAACGGGTGACGGCCGGGGTGGTGGAGCATCTGGTGCTGCAGCGCACCATGAAACTGCACGGACCCGCGATTATCAGCGCCGCGTTGAGCAAACACCTGGGCAAGCCGATCGAGATCAAGAGTACCGGCAAGATGTTTTGGCAGGGCAATTCGCAAGGCGGCATTTACGGGCAAACGGTGCTGGCGGCGGCCCAAGATGTCACCCGCGGCCACTTTGGCCAACCAGGGCTCAACTACCACCTATTGTTGGAGCGATCGGTCGATTTTGACGAGTTCAGCATGGTTCTGTCGGCGTTTTACGCCAAAAGGAGTGAATATGTCCTGCTGTTGTCGCTGATTCAAAACCTGTGGGATTACGTCGACCCGATCACCTTCGTGCGCCACTTGGAGGCCGAACCGTTTGCCGACACCCCCAAGCATCACGCGCTGTCGGTGGTGCATCCCGGCGATTTTCAAGTGGATGCCGTCACCGTCGAGGTGGCGATGCGGTCTGGCTACTACAAAGTGCTGCCGTTCTACGGTAAGCCGGTGCCGATGGTCGCCGAAAGCGCTTATCCGGTGGTCGGCTCTGGAGTGGTCAGCTATGATTTTGGCAACTCTTGGTTTATTCAAGGTAACATGCCGCCGGGGCCCGAGGGCGGCTTCGAGTGCGGCGATGCCAAGCTGCCGCACGCCAAGGGGCCGTGTCTGGGCAAAGGGCTATGCGACCCCAAGGGCACCTTTAAGCCGTGTACGCTCAACGACCCGCACGATCGCGCTCATGGTCTCAAGAGTCACAACGACCAGATGCGGCATTTTTTCGATACTGGTGAGATCAAAGACTTTTGCGGCGGCGACGGCTGTAAGCCCGAGTAGCAATCAGGTGCGCTAGAGACCCGACCAATTAACGCCGAACCTCAAAGAATTCCCCGACAAAACCGAGCGGCCTGACGCCAACCCGCAGGCAATTGAATGAGTGCCGCAGGCTCGCGACCCACAAAGCAAGCACTGAGACGCCGAGCAAATCGTATTTGATCGGCTCTCTAGCTGAACAGCCAGAGGGCCTGGCCCAAATAAACAGCGCCCACCGCGGTCACCAGCCCCTTGGTCCAGTGCATGAACGAGCGATCGCTCAGCCGATCGAGGATTTTGGCGCCCAGCCAACTGCCCACCAGTGCCAACGCCATCGCGGCGACTAACCACTGCGGCTGCAACGTGGCAGGCAGCGGCGCGCTGACCACCGCACCGGCGTAAAACAGCACCTTTAGCGCGTGAGCCAGCACTTGGGTCGCGGCTTTGGTGGCCACGATCGCGTGACGGGGCAGGCTGGTGCGCACAAAAAACAGGTCCAGCAGCGGCCCCGCCACCCCAGCGACAATGTGCAGGGCCGTGACCCCAAAACCACAGCAAACCGCGTGCTTGTTGCGGCTGGCGTCCAGACTGACCACCGCCGGTGGCAGCCACACCAGCGTCGGCAGCAGGCCCAGACCCAGCAGCACCCACGGTTTGGACGGGTTGACCGCGAACTGGCGCAACACCAGAGCTGCCAGCAGCGATCCTCCGCTATACCAAGTGATCACATGCCATTGGAGATGGTGCCGATGCAGCACCGCCCGGCTGCCATTGGCGGTCAACTGCAGCACACCATGGGCGACCATCGCCGCGGGCACCGGCAAGACCAGCAACAGGGCGCCCATCAACAGCAAGCCGCCGGCCATCCCGAACACGCCCGACAGCGTTGACGTGGTCAGGACGGCGACCAGAACCAAGATTTGGGCGCTAATTTCAGTCACTGGCAGCCTGCGCCGACCGGGGTCCACTGACCCGAGAGCAATTCAATCGTGGGCCGCATCGACAGGCAAGGCCGCAGTTCCCTGTTTTGCCGGTCGGCGTTAGGAACTGTGACAATTTAAGTCGATCGATTTGATTTTTGCCGGAGCGGCGAGTCGACTTGCAAAGTCGCGAGCTTGCGACCCACCTAGCCAGCAAATGGAACCCTGTGACAGAACAACTTGTTCTGTCACAGTTCCTTCCCCGCGGCCCTATTTGGACAAGCCGCCATTGGCCAGATTGAAGCCGGCCTCGACAAAGAAGCGCGCGGTCGGGCCGTAGCCAACCTCGTCGGTCAGGGCGATGTCGGTTTGGGCGCGACTGGAATTGATCAAGCCTTCAAATCCAAAGGCAAAATATCCGGTCTTGGGCGCCACCGCCATCCGCACCCCAAAGGTGGTGAACTCAAAGTCGCCGATGCCGGCCTGCATCTGCGCGCTATGGCTTTGAATGTAGGTCTGCAAGCCGGCCAAGCGCGGAAAGGCTAAGCCGATCGACCACGCCAAGCCGTCAGGCGCTTGTTTGGGATTGGCGGTGCTGTCAAAGCCAACGTACTGAAAATAGCGGACTCCGGCCAGCAGCGCGACGTAGGCCTGCGTAGTCGATGGCCCAAAGCCGAGGTGGCCAGTGGCGCCCACCCCCCAGGCCAAGTCCAGCCGCGCTGCCCCCTCGGGCGCTGATTGTTGCATGTGGCTGCCACCGTCCACCGCTAACACCACACCGCCGAGCAGCGTTGACTTGTCGTCTGCGGGCTCGGGTTGCGCTGCGAGCTTAGCCGGGACCGCCTTGCCCGGCACCGGTACCGCGAGCGGCGGCGTCAACACAGGTCCGGTCGGCGGGCGCGTCGTCGTACTGGAACCACTGCCAGTGGTGGGCGGCGTCAATACCGGTCCACCGCTGCGATCTACGCGGTCTTGCACCGCTTTTAGTTTGGCTTCGGCCTCGCGGGCGCGCAGTTCGGCGATTCGGGCTTTGGCCTCGGCGTCGCTGGCGCGCGCTCGCTGTTCTGCTTCGATTTTGGCCGCCGTTTCTTGTCTGGCGCGGGCTTCGGCCTCAGCGACTTTGGCCTCGGCCTCTTTAAGCCGCGCTTCTGCGACTTGGCGCGCTTTGACGTCGGCCTCCGCGGCGGCCTTGGCTTGCGCTTCGGCTTTGGCCTTGCCCTCGACTTGCTGGCGCAGGGTTTCTTCAATCTGGCCGACGCGCTTGGCGGCTTCGGCCTGCCCTTGGGGTGCTTTGTTGATGCGCAAGAACAATTCGTACAGGGCTTTGGCTTCACCCAGCTTGCCGCCGAGTTCTTTGGCGCGGGCGGCGTTGTAGACGCTGGCCTCATTCTTGACCAAGTCATAGACCTGCATAAACAAGTCGGCGGCGTCGTCGTAGCGCATGGCCTTAAAGGCTTCTTTGGCCTCGGCACTGAGCGCCTGCGCCCGCGCTTTGGTGTCTTTTTGCGAGGGGCCTTTGGCAGAGGCGGCGTAGGCCAAAGGCGCAAATTGTGAACCATAAAGCCCGCCAGTGGCGACGGCGATGCAGGCGACCACGAGGGGCAGGCGCGCGGACATTCGGATTGGCAGGCTCGTCGTCATCACCGCGAACTGTACGCGCAAATTGGCTGCGGGGACAGTGTTGCCGTTTTAGGGCCCGTGCAAAATCAAGTCGATCCACTCGCTCCAACTCCTGCGGTCCAAACAGCGAGTAGTGCAGCAGATTCGCAATTACGGGATCGGCTGGCGCGGCTCTGGCATCGGCTGGCGCGGCTCTGGCATCGGCTGGCGCGGCTCTGGCATCGACTGGCGCGGCTCTGGCATCGACTGGCGCGGCTGGGGCATCGGCGTTCGCGCGCTTGGCGAAGAACCGATCGGCTTGCCGGGTCACCCGTTTGACGATGTCGGCAAGCAGATCCGCTACGAGATCCATATAAAGTCGGGCGGCTGGCAGGAACTTGCGCCCGTCGGCCGTTCGGTGCCACACGCCGTCAACAGCCAAAATAGGCCAATGTGATAAAGACTCTTAGGGCCCCATCGAACCGCTGTAGTACTAAAATTGCTGCGAATTGTGGAGAGACGCCACCAGCGACTTCGCCTTGATCGCCGTAGTGCTTCACCAGCGCTGCCATGATGGCGGCCACCACCCAGTTCCTGAATTCAGCATTCCACGCCAAAACCCACCGAGTATGCGCCGGAAACGTCAGTACAAACTGCCGCACAGGCGTGGCTGGAATCACCGAGTCCACGATGTTGGCGGCGAGTTCCGTCATTCTTTTTCCATCGCGTCTGTAGCCTCAGTTACGCATGAGGTAGCCCGTCGCCGTCACGAACATTGACCCGCATGCGGATTCCCGACAAGCCTGCCCACCTCACCGGGGAGGGCAGACAATGGCACGCGGTTATGACCCGAAAATCATCTAGGAGCACGCCGATACGTTGCTTCGCAAGGCGGACAGCATCGTGGCCATGCACGCGCTGGTCGGCCTGATCCTTGGCTTTGCCAGCATCCTTGGCTTTGCCAGCATGTTCGCGGACACGGCCGCGACCACGCGCTTCGCAGGCATTTTCGCCGCGTTGATTGGCGGTGCGATTGGTGGGTACATCGGCAGCGCCAAGGCATTCGCTGGCCCAGCGGGACCCACCCTTTGTTCAGACCACTTTGTTCAGACCAATGACATTGCAGGCGAACTGGCGGTGGAGCCGATCATGTGCCCGGCGCAGCGTCGGCGATGGACGCGGTGTCGAGCGGCTCCAGCCCAGCGCGTGGATACTCGAAACTCGCCAGCCGACAAACCTCAATATACTCATGGGTCTGAATAAAGGTGGGGTGCGATCTCTGGCCGTGTTGACCGAACCAAGCGCGGCCGGGATACTGCCCACCTTGCCACCAAGCGACCTGCCATGGCCTCCGTCACCGACCACCCACGATTCGTGTGACCGCATGGGCCCATTGTGGCTAGCGTCCTCGCGTGCCTGGTCCTCTTGTTGGCCGCGTGCCCCCCAGGGCCACTGGCAGTGGCGACCAGGCGCTGAGCACCGCCCACGGCCACGCAGCCGCGGCCGAACTGCCAGCCGGCTGCGCAAACCCAGGCACTCAAGGTTGCCCGTGCCGGCCCGATTGGTCTTGCGACCCTGGCGCCGTGTGCTCGGGGGGAAACTGCTACGGCGCGCGCGTCAAGGTGCCCGATGCGGCCTACTACCGCACCGACGACGTGCAGGCCGCGGTGGCTGCCGGTCGCTTGCGCATCCACGAGGCGTTGCAGGTCGCGCCAGGCATGACTGCGCTGGACCTAGGCGCGGGGCGCGGCTGGCATGCGTTGCGGCTGGCCCAGCGCATCGGGCGGGGTGGCAGGGTGTACGCCACCGACCTGCAAGCGGGTGAACTGCGGCAATTGCGCCATGCCGCAGCGGAGTTGGCGCGCGACGTCACCTCGGTGGCCAGGGTCGAGACGCGGGTGTGTCAGCACGACCGCGACCTCGCGCTCGATGATTTGCCGGCGGCCAGCGCCGACCTGGGCTTGATGACGCTGGCGATGCAACTGCGCGACGAGGCCCACGCGCTGCAAACGGCCGAAACCTACTTCCGGGGCGTGGCGCGGCTGATCAAGCCGGGCGGCCAGTTCGTGTTCTGGCAAGACTGGCGGCGGCCCGGCGACTTGGACGTCGCTGGCGCGAAGGCACTCTTTGCGCGGGCAGGGTTCTCGGCGGGCGCGCGCGAATTGGTGTTGGAGGGCGTGCTGGCGGGGCCGACTTGGCGCGAAGTTCAGGCGGGGGCGAGCGCGTACAGCTGCTGCCCGGCTGGATCCTCGTGGTGACGCGCGCCGGGCCCTAGCGCAAGACAGCCAATGCGGCTGGCCCACTTGCCCTTGAGCGCCCGCCGCACTTTGTCGCGATCCGCAGGAAAAGTGAACGCCGCCAACACGTCGGGCAAGTTCTGCGGGTCTACCACGTTTGGCCAGGCCAGCACGACGGCTTTGACCTGGGTGTCCGCGAAGGTGACGATCTGCGCTAGAGAGTCGATCAAATAGGATTTGATCGGCTCTCTCGTCTTGCGCGGCCGCGCCTTGCGAAAGAAGCTGTCGGCCCACTTCTTGCCGTACTTTTCTTGGACCGCAATCTGCACCAGCGCTGCATGCAGGGTGGTGCGCTCGGCATTGACCGCGGCGACCAGCGGTTCGCGCACCGTGGTGCGGTGCAGGGTATTGGCGGCTACGGTGCTATCACAGTCGGCGACCCGTTTGGCCAGTTCGGCGACCCATTTGGCCAGTTCGGCGACCCATTTGGGCAGGTCGGCGACCAAGGCCACCAGACTCGGGTCGGCATCACAGCGGCACACGGTAAACCAGCCGTCGTCGGCGACGTCGTCTAAGGAACTGTCCTCAACTAACTCGATCGATCTGGGCAACACAGGAGCGGCGAGTCGACCTTTGGGGACGCGAGCTTAGCGACCAACAAAACAAGCAAACAGAACCAGTCCCACAATGACTTATTCTGGCAGTTCCTAAGGCTGCGCGCAGGTCGTGGTCTTGCATCGGGGCTCCGTGCACTGGTGGGCGCCACTGGGCTGCGGTGATCGTGCCGCGGGGGCACGGAGGTCAAGAAAATGGGTGGTGCAAAGCGCGAAAGGGACCCTAACCGCTGGCGGCCGCATTCGATGCGGCTTTTTTGGCGCCGCGCCAAAAAAGTTGGGGCCCGGTGCTGGCGCCGCGCCAGCATTCGCCCAACTTGTGGCCCAACCGCTGGGAGCCCCAGCACCGTCGAAATGGCTTAGGCGGTCTGAGACAGCCGTACTTGCGGTCGCCCCGGTCGCCCCTGCCAGGATTCCCCATCGAAATTCTCCGCGGCCCCCGATTTGGGATGCAGATCAAGGAGAAAGGCGACGCCGCGACGCACAGTTGCGCCCAAAGCGGGCGGTCGCGGGCTGGTCGCACCGCAAACACCGCCAAGATGGCCTCGCCCTACCGACATCGGCCTGGCCGTGGTTGAGATTGCGCGCCTACTTCGATCCGCCGCGACCAAGTTGCTGGTATTTGCCACCGACCTGTGTAGGATTGAGCAGTCGCGCCAACTTGGCCTTTGCGCAATCCGAGTGCGCGGGTTGGCGCTGTGGGGGACATATGAAAATCGGGGCGATTGCGCGCGCATGCGCTGTTCTGGTGTGGGCTGGATGCACCAATACTGCTGGAAGCGACGCCAATTCGGCGAACTCAGCCGGGGCGGAAACGGCGTCGAGGTCAAGCGATACCGGGGCGGATGCCGCCCGAGGCTCCGATTCTAGCGCCAGCGCTGACAGTCAAGACCCTGAAATTGCAAGCGTCGACGCCCAACTGGACGCAGTACCAGCCGATACGCCGCCGTTGGTCGACACCGCCATCGCCCCCGATGTTGCCGCCGAAATCGCAGCAGCCGATGCCGATAGTGCCGCGCCAGACTCCGCCCCAGACTCCGTGATGGACACCGGCAGCACTGGCGCCGATGCGCTGGCCGATGTGGCAGCCGAGGTCGCGGCCGAAGTGGGCCCTGACACCGCAGTCGATACCGCCAGCGCACCTGACACCGCCACTGCCCCCGATTCGGTCGACGCCGCCGCTGAAGTGCTGGACGTAGCCGCGCCACCAGCCTGCGTAACGGACGCTGACTGCTCAACCAAAGACGATGGCAACCTGTGCAATGGCTTGTTTTTCTGCGACAAATCGGAAAAAGTTGTGGTGTGTGCCGCCAAACCAAACTCGACTGTCGCCTGTACAGCCAGCAAAAACCCATGCTTGACCAACGCTTGCGTTGCCGCCACTGGCTTATGCGCGGAAGCGGCCGGCAACGAAGGCGGCGTTTGCGACGATAGCGCCGTGTGTACGATCGGCGACGCCTGCACCGCCGGCAAATGCACAGGTACAGCCAAGGCGTGTGACGACAGCAATCCGTGCACGACCGATAGCTGCGATGCCACCAGTGGCTGCGTCCATGCCACTAATTCCGCTCTGTGCAACGACCTCAATGCCTGCACTAGCAGCGATTTGTGCTTTTTCGGCACCTGCGCCGGCAACACCACCAAATGCGACGACGGCAACGCCTGTACCGACGACAGTTGCGCCGCCGCCAGCGGTTGCAAGGCCACAGCCAATGCCGCTGCGTGTTCGGACGGCAACGGCTGCACCGTCGGCGACGCCTGCGCAGTCAGCACCTGCAAAGCGGGCCCACCCAACGCGTGCGACGACAAAAACGATTGCACCACCGATGCCTGCACCACCGCGACCGGGGCCTGCACTCACGCCGCCATCAGTGGTTGCGTGCCCAAGTGCACCGTCAACGCCGACTGCAACGACAACAACGTGTGCACGGTCGACAAATGCGACACGGTCAAGGGCTGCGGTCAGACCAACAACACGCTGGGCTGTGACGACAAGAACGCCTGCACCACCGCCGATGTCTGCATGGCTGGCCTATGCACCGGCGGCCCAGTCCTCAAATGCGACGACGCCAACCCCTGTACCGACGAAAGTTGTGCCGCCAAGACCGGTTGCGCCCACGCCGCCAACAGCGCAGGCTGCGACGACGCCAGCGCCTGCACCACTGGCGACGTGTGCGCAGCGGCAGGTTGCGCAGGCAAAGCCATCAGTTGCATTGACAGCAGCGTGTGCACCACCGATAGCTGCGACAAGGCCAAGGGCTGCGTCAACGCGCAGAACACGCTGACCTGCGGCGACAGCAACGCCTGCACCACCGGCGACGTGTGCGCCAACGGCGTGTGCGCTGGCACGGCCATCAGTTGCGACGACAGCAACCCGTGTACGACCGACGCTTGCACCAAGGCCTCCGGTTGCAGCAACGTCAATAACACCTCAACCTGCAACGACAATGACGCCTGCACCGCCAACGATGTGTGCACTGGCGGCGTCTGCAAGGGCAATGCTGGCGCTTGCGAGGACAATAATCCCTGTACTACAGATTCTTGCAGCGGTGGCTGCGCCAACACTGCGAATAGCTTAGGCTGTGACGACAACAACGCCTGCACCGGCAGCGACAAGTGTCAAAATAAGGCCTGTGTCGGCGGGGCAGCGCCCAGTTGCGACGACACCAATCCGTGCACCACCGACGCGTGCGACAAGGTCAAGGGCTGCACCCACGCCAACACCACCGCGACTTGCAACGATAACAGTGCCTGCACCACATCGGACGCCTGCGATGGCGGCTCGTGCGCCGGAATTGCCGTTAACTGCGACGACGGCAACGTGTGCACTACCGACAGTTGCGACAAGGCCACTGGTTGCAAAAAAGTAAATAATTCTGCCAGTTGCAGTGACAGCAATGCGTGCACCAGCAAAGACACCTGTGACCTTGGCGCCTGCAAAGGCGGTGCCGCGCCCAGTTGCGATGACGGCAACGTGTGCACCGCCGACAGTTGCAGCCCGACTGCCGGTTGCGTGAACGCCGCCATCGGCGGCTGCGTGCCGCCGGCAACTTGGGCCGACGTCTACAGCAAAGTCATTCAGGGCAAAGGTTGCACCGGCTGCCACGGCGGCTCCGGCGGCCTCAGCTTGGGCTCGACGTCGGACTCGGCCTATGCGGCATTTGTCAATGTAGCCCCCAACAACCCAAACTGCATTGGCAAGGTCTACGTCAAGCCGGGCAGCGCAATTGACAGCCATTTCTGGCTCAAAATTACCGGCACCGCCAACCACGGTTGCGGCAGCAAAATGCCGCTCGGCAGTGGCGGCGTCAGTACCGAACTGTCTGATTTGGTGAAGAACTGGATCAATGCCGGCGCCAAAAAATAGCGCGTTAGGGCCCGTGCAAAATCAAGTCGATTTTGCACCTCGGCCCAGTGCTTGCTTGGTCGGTCGCTAACTCGCGGCTTTGCAAGCCGCCTGCACGCTCCGTTCCAGTCGCGGATCGATCGAGTTATTTTTTCACGAGCCCTTAGTGCCAGGAAACGCCAGGCGGCCACCAGCCAATTGGACGATCGGCGACGGCGCTGGCTGTGCACGGTCCTAGGGGGACTCTGGCTACCCAGCCGCGGCCGCGCGATGCCCGGCCGTAGTCGCGTCGCCGACTCCAACCCGTTACACTTGGGGCGCGGCGTCGGCCACGGCGCCCTCTCCGTTTTTTTGCAGATACCCGCACAATTATTGATATTTTGGCCCCAAAGGGAGGATACGTGCTCCGATTTTGGTTCCCAGTGATAGCAGCGGCTGCGATCGCAGCGGGTTGTGAGGACTCTGCGGCTGTCGATGACGCGACTTTGCCTGAGACCGGCGTTGGCGAACCCGATGGCAATTCTCGCTTTGAGCAAGAGGACAGCCAAACCGGCGGCGCAGTGCTGGATACCGCCACTTCGGCACCCGATGTGCCGCCCGTATTGGACTTGGGTCCAATTGCCGACAACGCAGGCAATGCGGACGGAGGCCAATCCGAGGCGATTGGCACCAGTGAGACCACCGACGACGGCCAAACGGGCGCAGATGGCGGGCCACAAACCAAGCCGGTCGTGACCACTTGCGAAGGCCACTGCGGCATCTACATGGAGGACAATCCCTGCCACTGCTCGGTGTTGTGCTTGGGCGAAGGCAACTGCTGCGCGGGTTTTGCCCAAATCTGCAAGTGCGGCAAAGACGGCGATTGCGACGATGGCAATGATTGCACTTCGGATTCCTGCAACAAGACCAACGGCTACTGCTTTCAACAACCGATGAAGGCGTGTTGCCAAAAGGACAGCGAGTGTCCGGCGGGCGACGACTGCAACACCGCCAAGTGCATCTCAGGCACCTGCACCAAACAACCCAAAGATTGCAACGACAACATCGACTGCACCTTGGACTATTGCGACAAGGGCGCTTGCGTCAACAAGATCAATACCAAGAACTGCCTGATCGACGGCAAGTGCCTCAAGGCTGGCGACCAAGACCCGATCTCCAGCGGCTGCGCGACTTGTGATCCGGCCAAAAAACAAGACAACTGGACCGCTCTGCCCGGAAAATGCGCGATCGACGGCGATTGTGTCAGCTCGGGCGCGGTCAATCCTGCCGCTGTGTGTGCGGTTTGCGACACCACCAAAAGCACTACCGCGTGGTCGACCAAGGCCACCACTTGTTACATCGACGGCAAATGCTACAAATCCGGCGAACCCAATCCGGCCAGCATCTGCCAAGTTTGTGATCCTACCGCTATTTCAAGCGTTTGGTCCGGCAAATCAGGCTTTTGTGCCATCGACGGGCAGTGCATTGCCGACAAGGCTGTTAATCCCACCGATGCCTGCCAACTGTGTGATGTGAGCAAGAACAAGGCTGGATGGACCGCCAAAGTCGGCTTTTGCGCACTCGACGGCCAGTGCGTCGCCAACGGCAAAGCCGCCGAGGGTTCAGGTGGTTGCAAAGTCTGCGATGCCAGCAAGCCGACCGGGTGGACGCTCAAAACCGCCGGCAGCGTCTGCACTTCCGCCGGACCGTGCTTGACGACGCCCAAGTGCGACGATGCCGGCCAGTGCGCCGGGGTCAAGAAGCCCGGCTGTTGCCAAACAGACGACGACTGCGCCAACGACCCGAGCGCAGCACCTGGCGTGTGTGAAACCGCAGCCTGCGCCATGACCACCGGCAAGTGCGCGCTGAAAGCCAAAGTCGACTGCTGCCTCGACGGCGTGTGCTGCGACAAGGGTTCGAACACGCTCAAGCCTGCTGGCACCGCGTGCAGTACTTTCGTGGTCGGCAACAAGTACGCGTGCGAAGGCGAAATTGGCTACAAGATCGCGCAGGTCTATGGCTGTACCGGCACCAGCCCGACCAAGTGTTCGTCGTCGATGCTTGCCGATGGCGACAAAACTGTGGTCAAGAAGTGCGCCGACACCGAAAACTGCGTCCAAAGCACGCCGACCTCGCTGATCTGTAAGCCAAAATAGTCCAACCCTTCCGTCTAGACCGAATACGCTTAGTCGGGCTCTTGCCGAGGCCAGTCAAACTGCCTAGCATCGGCGGCGCGCCGTCGACTTGGCGCGGGCTGGAGTCGGCGTGAATCCCCATATTTTCCGAGCCTACGACATTCGCGGCGTCGCCGACCGCGATCTCGGCGACGACGTGGCGCGCAACATTGGCAGAGCCGTCGCCAGCGAAGTGTTGGCCCGCCACCTGTTGCCACGTCTCGCGATCGGCCGCGATGCCCGCCTGTCGAGCCCACGCTTGCGCGACGCTTTGGTCGCCGGCTTAACGGAATCCGGAATCGACATCATCGACGTCGGCGTATGTGCCACCCCGATGCAGTACTTTGCCGCCTTTACGCTCGATGTCGGCGGCGGCGTCATGGTCACCGGCAGCCACAATCCACCGGCTGACAACGGCTTCAAGATCACCTTGAACAAAGCTAGCTTGCACGGCGACGAGATCGCGGCGCTTCGGTTGCGTATCCTGTCAGGCGATCTGCACCGCAATGGCCGGGTCGGCAGCGTTCAAGATGTTGATATTGCTACCCCGTATTGCGATTGGATTGCCAACAACATCACACTGGGCCCGCGCAAACTCAAGGTCGTCATCGACTGCGGCAACGGGCCGACTGGACCGACGTCGCCGGCGTTGGTGCGCCGGTTGGGCTGCGAAGTGATCGGTCTGTTTGTCGAACCGGACGGCAATTTCCCCAATCACCATCCCGATCCGACCGTCGAAGCCAACTTGGCCGACTTGCGCCGGGCCGTGGCGGAATCGGGTGCCGATGTGGGTATTGCTTACGACGGCGACGGCGACCGCATTGGCGTCATTGACGAAAAAGGCGGGATCTTTTGGGGCGATAAGCTCTTGATTTTGCTAGCTCGCGCCGTGCTGCGCGCCGTGCCTGGGGCGGCGATCGTCGGCGAGGTCAAGTGCAGCCAGACCCTGTTTGACGACATTGCCAAGCACGGCGGCCGACCGGTGTTGTCCAAGGTCGGCCACAGCCTGATCAAGGACCGCATGAAACAGGAAGGGGCCCAGCTTGCCGGCGAGATGAGTGGGCATATCTTCTATAAGCATCGCTACTTCGGCTTTGATGATGCCACCTACACTACCTGTCGATTGTTGGAAATCCTGTCCCGCGACCCGCGGCCGATGTCTGAATTGCTTGCCGACGTTCCACACACATTTGCGACCCCAGAGATTCGGCTGCACTGCGCAGATGATCAAAAATTCTCTGTCGTTAGCCATGTGGCCGCGGCATTCAAGCGCACCCATGACGTCATCGACATCGACGGCGTGCGGGTTAATTTTGCCGACGGTTGGGGTCTGGTGCGGGCATCCAATACTGGACCGGTGTTGGTGATGCGCTGCGAAGCGCAAACGGCGGACGGCCGCGACCAAATCCAGCGGGCCCTAACTAGTGCGGTTGAACTGGCGCTTGGCGCGCCGGTTGCGGTCGCTAGTCATTAACGTGCAGGCGTTAGGCATTGAATTGGGGCCATCTCGACCGTTCACGGCCAACGCCGTCGGTCGCGCAAGCCAGCCCGAACATGGAATGAGCGGGCCCCGCTAGCGGTTGCGGTGGCCGGCCCTGTGCAGCTGGACCCAACTGCGGCGCGGTCAAAGGCAAAGTGAGCGCATGATGATTCGCATTTTCAACGTTTTGGCCTTGTTGCTGATGGTGGCGGCGCAGGTGCCTGCGACCGCAGCCGTGGCGCAAGTCGCCGTCAAGAATCCACCTGCGACCATCGATGCCCGCGAGCTCAAGGCCGGCATGAAGGGCTACGGCCTGACGGTGGTGCGCGGCACTAAGGTCGAGCGGTTTGAGGTCGAAATCATCGGCGTACTGCACTACGCCCTGCCGCGGCAGGACCTGATCTTGATTCGCTGTGCTGGGCTCAATATCGAGCACTCGGGGATCGTCGCCGGCATGTCGGGTAGCCCGATTTTTGTGGTCGACCCGACCAAAGGCGATCTGCTCGCGGGTGCGCTGAGCTACGGTTTTCCGTTCAACAAGGATCCGATCGCTGGCGTCACCCCGATCGCCGACATGCTGCCCGAATTCGACCGCAAGCTGCTGCCGCCGCCCATCAATCAGAAATTCACTACGGTCAAAAAGGTCGCCGGTCTGGATCCCGCCAGTGCGGTGCGCATGCCCGATGGCAGCGAGATGCGACCCGTGGCAATTCCGTTGGTTGTCAGTGGGTTTCATCCTGATGCCTTTGCGGCGCTCAAGGGCGAACTGCAAGGGATCGGCTTTGATCACGTGCATATGGCGACCGGTGGCGCCGCGCCTTCTTCTTCGTCCAAGGGCGCCCGCAAACCTTCGCCCCCGTATGAGCCCGGGTCGGCGATTTCGCTGGCGTTGGCCCGCGGCGATATGTCGATTTCGGGCATCGGCACCATTACGTGGGTGCGCGGCGACCAGTTTATCGCCTTTGGTCATCCTTTCAAGAGTTTGGGGCAAGTGCACTTGCCGGTCGGCGGCGCCGATATTCAGTGGATTCTGTCGTCGCTATCCAGTTCGTTCAAGATGGGCAACGCCTTGGACGATATTGGTATTTTGGACATTGATCGCTTGCCAGCCGTGGCAGGTCGGGTGGGCATTCGCGCACAAATGATCCCTTTTCGGGTGACGGTCAAGCATAAGGAACTCAAAACTACCGACGTATGGAATGTCGAAGCTACTGACCAGCCATCGTTTTTCCCGCTGGTGGCGTCGATGATCATCGGCAATGCTGCGCGCGTCGCCGCCCCGGTGGCCGAGAGCGTCGGCGTCGAACTCAAGCTCAAGATGTTTGTGGATGGCCATGGCGTCGTCGAAACGCGCGATGTGTTTTCTGGGTTGTCTGGCATGCAAGGGGTCGGCGAAATGGGCGCAGTGGTCGGTAACTACGCCAAAGCAATTACTTTTAACGGATTTGAGCGCTTGCGCGTCGGCAGCGTCGAGGCTGAAATTGTGGTCAGCGAGACGCGCAATCTAGCCTTTATGGAGTTCGTCCGCGCCGCCGCTGAGGAAGTGGAAGTTGGCCAGCCGATCCCGATTAAAGTGGGGCTGATGATTCCCAATGTCGAGCCGCCGCTGACCGTGGTCAACCTGACGCTGCCGGCACTGCCCGCTTATCTGGCCGGGTCGCAGGTGACGGTGCAAATCGGCAGCGAAAAGGCGATGGGGCCCGAGTTTCCCGAACCCAATAATGTCGACGCGTTGCTCCACTTTTTGCGCGCGCAGCCGTCACGCAGCCGGTTGGCAGCGGTGGTGGCCATGCCCGAGCCGACCCTGATGTTGCGCGGCGCCCGCTTGACCGGCCTACCGATGGGCGTGCGCGACGAGCTGGCGGGCCATCAAGTCTCGGTTCGCACAGGAAAGGACACCGTGCGGGTCGCTCAAGACACCCCGTGGGTCATCAATGGCAGCGCGACCCTCAAATTGCGGGTCAAACCGTGAACTATCCACGTAAGTAGATGTATTCGTGAGGTTTCGATGAAGCGGTTTTTGAGTTTGGCGGCCACCTCGGCTTGGCTGACTACTTCGGCACTTTTGGCCACCTCGGCACTTTTGGCCACCCCTGCGTGGGCTAGTCAGCCAGCTCTGTGGACTTGGGCCGACGACACCGATTTTCGCCGCGGCAACTTTGACGGACTCGCCTTGCATCCGACGATGGGCCTGAGCGCGGCCCCCAGCTTGCAACGCATTGAACTGGACGCCGATTTTATCCACTGCAAAGTGCGCGACGGCGCCAAGTTGTGGTTGGGGACCGGCTTGCACGGCAAGATTTTCGTGCTCGAAGGCACGAAGGCCCGCGAAGTGGCCAAAGTGGAGGCGCCGATGGTCGCCTCGCTGGCGCTCGATGGCAGCGGCGGCGTCTACGCTGGACTGGTCGGCAGCGGCCAAGTCGTGCAGGTGACGGCCGACGGCAAGGTGACCAATCTGGCCAAGCTGGAAGCCAACCATGTGTGGGCACTGGTGAAAAAGGGCAACACCTTGTTTGCTGGCACCGGGCCGGGAGGCAAGGTGTATGCGATCGACATTGCCGCCAAGACCTCAAAAGTATACGCAGAATCGGGTGCCGACCACGTGCTGGTGTTGCAAGACGGCGGCGACGCTTTGTATGCCGGGACTGCCGATCAAGCGTTGCTTCTGCGGATTGACGGCGAAAAATCGGTGCGGGCGCTGGCTTCGTTTCCGGGCGCTGAAGTGCGCGCCTTGGCTTTTGCTGGAAAAGCGTGGTACGCGGCCGTCAACGGCGGCCAAACTGCGGCGCCGCTGGCCAATCTGAAGCCGACGACCGACCGGCCAGGCAGCGCGCCACCGGCAAAGACGCCAGCAGCGGGCAAGACCGGCAAAGAGGGGGCGGCCAAGGGCAAGGGCGCGGTGTGGAAGCGCAGCGAAGATGGCCTGGTGATGCGGATGTACATTTCGCCCGAGGGCATGCTGAGCGATTTGGGCGTCGTCGGTTCCAAAGTCGTAGCCGGCGCTGCCCGCGGCGGCCGGGTGGTCATCGGCGACGATTTTGGCGACGTGCAGAGCCTTTTTGATGTCAAGGAAGAAGAGATTTTGGGCCTCGAAGTCGGTCCAAGCGGGGCGACTACCCTGTTGACCGGCAAGTCCGCCGCGGTCTATTTGGTCGGGCAGGGCAGCAGTTCGCCCACCTATACCACTGAAGTGTTGAGTGAAACTGGCGTGGCCCAGTGGGGTCGCGTTGACCTGGTCGGCGAGGGCGAACTGCAAATCGAGTCCCGTTCAGGCTTCTCGGACCCGCCGAGCGAGACGTGGAGCCCGTGGCAAGCCACCAAAAACGGTCAAATTGCCAGCCCTACGGCCAATTTCTTGCAGGTTCGCGTTCGATTTGGCAGCGGCGCGCATTTGACCGAGATGCGAGTGAGTCGGCAAGTCATCAATCGCGCGCCGATGGTGACCAAGATTGATGCTGCCGCCAATAAGACCAAAGGTAACATAGCCTTGAGCTGGGCGGCTGAGGATCCCGATGGCGATACTCTGAGCTTTGTCGTTACCTATCGACCGCGCGGCACCAAGCAGTGGATCAAGCTGCACGACCGGTGGTATGACAAGAAATCTATGGAGTTGAGCCCGGCCGATATGCCCGACGGTTGGTACGAACTGCGCATCGAAGTCAGCGACATCGTGGCCAACGGGCCCCAGGATGCGCGGGCCACTGCTCGAATTTCCAAAGCCTTTCTTGTCGACCGCGGCAAGCCTGAGCTGCGCGCTGACCTCAAGGGCCGGGTGTTGACTGGGGTCGCCACCGACGCGGCGTCGCGCATTGTCAAAGTGGAAGTCTCCGTGGACGGCGACCCGACGGTGACCGCCGCCGCGAGTGACGGCGTATTTGATGCCCTGCAAGAGGGCTGGGGCGTTGACTTGGGCGCCGTGGTCGAAAAAGGCGCTCACCTAGTGCTGATCACCGCGTGGGACGACGCCGGCAATAGCGGCACATTGCGCCTCAGTGTGGGCAATTAGTCCGCGACCACCATCTGCTCACCGTAGTGCTGGCCAGGTCCGGCCCCAATTGCCAATCGCACCCAGGATTCCCCATCGAAATTCTCCGCGGCCCCCGATTTGGGATGCCAGTGCCCTGTCGCTCGCTGTCGCTCGACAAGGAGCAAGGAGCTTTTGTGTCAGGGGCGTACTCTCGTGCGTCCCTGACACAAAAGTGACGCAGTGACGCCGAGATGCGCCCAAAGCGGGGGATCGCGGGCACGGTGCTGGCTTGCGTTGGTCGTTGGGTATGGGTTGACCGCGGCCCAGCCGGCCACCGCGCAACAAACCGTGTTGCCGCTGCGCTTGCAAGTGGATGCCACTGCGGAGTGGGTTCGCATCGAATTGCGCGGACTTGTCGTGCAACCGCTCACCCGCACCCTGACCGTCAGCGGCGGCGTCGAATTGGCCGGACCGCTGGTGCAAGGCAACGCCATCGTCATTCGCAAGCCGTTGCTCAACCAGAGCAAAGTGGTGCTGACCCTCGATCTTGCCGTGATGCCGACTGGCGCACCGCTACAGGTGGCAGTGACCCGTGGCAATGGGGGTGACTGCAAGCTCAAGCTGACCTCTGGCGGACGACTGCTGGCCGCCGATTCGAGCACGGGCATGGGCCCTCTGATCGGTAATTTGCGCTTAATTTCGCTGGATCTCGCGCGCTTCAGCCTGCCATTGCCGCGCCGCGATTGGGGCCGGCGCGTGCTGGCGTTTTACTATGGCTGGTGGGGAACCCCCCAGGGTCCGACCCAAAAATGGTTGCACTGGGAACCGACCGAACCGCACAAAGGCGTCAATTTGCCTCCGGTATTGGGGCTCTATGACTCTCTGGACGGGGCGACACTGCACACCCACACCTCGTGGGCCAAAATGGCTGGCATCGATACGTTAGTGCTGTCGCTGTGGCAGCGCGATGCGCGGCAGGACGCTCTGGTCAAAGCGGTGCTCAACGCGGCCGAACACGATGGGTTGACGGCGACGGTGTATTTGGAAACGGCTGAAAATGCGGATGATTTGCGCAAACAGCTCGTGTATCTGCTGGCCGAGCCGATGCGGCATCCGGGCTGGCTGACCATGCACGGCCAAAAGGTGGTGTTTGTGTACACCCGAGTATTCGATACCGTCGACGCCAATGGTTACCGCAAAGCATTGGACGGCTTGCCCATTTTAGCCATCGGCGATCGCATGGACCCCAAATGGCTGACCGCGTTCGACGGTCTGCACAGTTACATCAGCTTCAATTCGCCGGCCAACTATGCAGAAGACTTGCGCTTAGTCCAACAACATGCCCGGCTGGGTGACAAACTGGCGGTCGCAACCGTGACGCCCGGGTATGACGACACCCATGTCCGTTTTGCGGGCACCCACCTGCATCGGCGCAACGGCGACTTCTTGCGCGACAGTTGGAAACTGGCCCTCGCCAGCGATTGGGTGATCCTGACTAGCTTCAACGAGTTGCACGAGGGAAGTCAGATCGAGCCCACCGTTGCCGAAGGCGACCTTTGGCTCAAACGTATGCGCCACTGGACCAATTTGTTCAAGGGTTTCATCAATTGATGCGGCGTTGTCGCCTCGATTGGGTCGGATGGGCGCTGACCACTGCTGGGTTGAGTTGCTGCGCCGCTCCGCAAGTGGTCATCGCAACCGATAAATCCGTACTAATGGCCGCGCAGGCAGCGCAGGAAAGGGCCGGGCTCGAGGGCCAGCAGCAGGCTAAACGCGAGGCTGAGGAGCGCTCTCTGGTCCGCCAAACGCGGTTTGTCGCCGAGTTCGAGACGGTGGCGCGCCAGCATCAAGGCCTGCTCGGGATGTTGCAAAAATGGGATGCCGCCGCGGATAGTCGCATCGATCCGGTGGCGTTGCCGCTAGCCGCTTGGCCAGGGCTGCCCGCCCTGCTACCGGTGGTCGAGGCCTGCGAATTGCGCCTGAACGAGCTGGCCAATCGCCCGCTGCATTCGAAAATTCCTAACGAAATTGCCGGTCGCGCCCGCCTGTTGTGCGATTTGGCGCGGCGAGCCAAGCCGATTATTCAGCGGCAGGTGCTGGCCAACGCGCGGACTTTTCTGGCTCCGCCTCCGTGGTTGCGCGCGATTGCTCAACGCTACTCTCAGCATGGCCGGTTGAGCTGGCACCAGTTTTTGCTGCTTGTGCAGGTTGAAGAGCACTGGGACCAAGAGGCTGGCCCGTACGTGGCCCACGGGCTTGCTGTGAGTGCACTGTTGCCGCGCGATGAATGGCTGCAGCCGGCTTGGGACGCGCGCAATCGCCTTGTCAACGAAATGGCCAACGGTGCCCGCCGCTTCGGTTTGCCGGCCTCCGTTGCGGCGCCCGATGTTGAAATGCAAGTGCGGCGCATGTGGGCAAACCACCCGGCTGCGCCGAGCGACTTGCAGGGCTTGCTGCTACAAGTGCGCGCGCTCGATGCGGATTGGCAGCCACTGCGCGACGACAACGGTCGAGTCAAGCGGCATCTACGTGACGCCGTAGCGGTGATTCGGGTGACAGCGCCGCCGTTCGCTGCGGGTTGTTGGGTGAACTGGTTGCAGCTCGAGCGCCGTGGTCGCCGGATTCGCCTGCTGCGCAGCGACGACGTGCGAATGATCCGCTGTCCGGATCACCAAGCGGCCAGTTCGCCGCAAAAAACCTGAACAAAATTGACAGTGGCACGCCAAATGGCGGTCCGCAGCAGGCAACCTGTTTTGGTGAAGCCTTTGCTCATCATGCGCGTCACAGCCGCGCCCCCGCCACGCCTCAAATTCACCACCGAAATTCCCGCGGCCCCCGATTTGGGATGCAGATCAAGGATCAAGGAGCTTTTCTGTCAGGGGCGTACTTTCGTACGTCCCTGACAGAAAAGGTGCGCAGTGACGCTTAGATGCGCCCAAAGCGGGGGATCGCGGACGCGGCTGGCCGTTGCGGCGCACAGCGAACCGCGTTACATTTCGCGACGCTGTAGGTCGTCTTGTCCGCCCTTGACAGCTGCAGTGATGAATCTAATGGGAGTTGCCACTTGGCGACCACAACCTTTCCCCATGCGTTCGGCACGTGTACTGCTGGCAGGAGTCCTCATGTTTCGCTTTGTTTCGGCTCGTTTTATTAAAATTACAGTTACTTGTGTAGCCCTTGGGGCGGTTGTCCTTGGCGCCAATGCCTTCGCGGGTAGCCCAGCCAAAGCTGCGGCTCCCGTCGCGGCAGCCGCAGCATCGCCTGGGATTTCCGGTGGTAGCAAAGAGTTGGCCGGCATTGCGCCGCAAGACCTCAAGGCCGGCAATGCCCCGATTGGCGAGATGAAGAAGAAGCGCGGCGAATCCGCTACCGTTGCGCCATCCAAAGAGGCCATCGTCACTTGGTTTGCCGCACTCAACATCAAGCACACCGTCGACGACCAGGGTCGCGTTATTGTGCCGTTTCGCGACGAAGCGACGGGCATCAATTTCAATATCCTGCTGATTCCACGGGTAAAAGCTGCGACTGGCGCGGTGTGGGCGATTCAAGGTGTGGTGCCGTTGGCGCTGCCGCTACCGGCGGGCGACTCGGCCTTGGCGCGTGCGCTGATTTTCTCCAACAACTGGAATAATGATCACTTCCTGAACAAAGCCAGTCTGATGCAACCGGGCGAAAAGCCGTTTTTTCTGTTGGACGCCACCATCGTGTGTGAAGGTGGGCTCAATCAGGCGGATTTTTTCAATAACTTCTTAGTGTTGCTGGTGCAGGACGGCCTGGGCTTCGCCAAAAAGGGTTTGGCTGAATTGCGTTAGTCCGGCTGAGCCCGGCGCTCCATCGACCGGCATCAGCCATTTGGCGGCGAGTCGGCCTGCAAGGCGCCGAGCCAGCGTTCCGTCACGGCAGCACTGGGCCGCGGTGCAAAATGGACCAGATTTTGCCTTGCCCCTAGACACCCGACCAATTAACGCCGAACCTCAAAGAATTCCCAAACAAAACGGAGCGGCCTGACGCCAACCCGCAGGCCACTGAACAAGTGCCGCAGGCTCGCGACCCACAAAGCAAGCACTGAGACGCCGACCAAATCTTATTTGATCGGCTCTCTAGGAGCCCGTCGGAAAACAATCGGTTGTGAAATGTCTATCAGGTTATACACAATGAATCTATTACGATCCGACAGGCTCCTAGCCAGTCAACTATTCTCAACTGTCCGAGAACTGCCCGGAGTGAATCCGTGCAGTTTCGAACAGTTGCCGCCGTCTAGCCAGACGGCGCTAGGAGCG
>SHZD01000266.1 GCA_009692465.1 Myxococcales bacterium | reverse complement strand
AACTGTCCGAAACTGCATGGATTCACTCCGGGCAGTTCTTGGACAGTTGAGAATATCTGAGAAGCTAGGAGCCTGTCGGATCGTAATAAATTCATTGTGTTTAACCGCAAAGATATTTCATAACCGATTGATTTCCGACAGGCTCCTAGTCGACATCGTCAAAATGCGAGTCGGTGCGCCGACAGGTCAGTCAATTGCAGCGTTGCAGTGTTTCGGCCGTTTAGCCCGATGGCGAGGGCGTAGCCGGCAACGACGTAGCCTGCTCCTCCATCGCGGCTTGCGCGCGCTCTGCGGGCGACAGCCAGTTGTGCGGTAACAGTTCACCGATCCGGCTCATCTTGTGGTCAGGCAACCGGATCATGAGGTCGGCCAGATCGTCGCGCGGATTCTTGCCACTCGCCTGCGCCGAATGGACCAGCGTCAGCAGGGTGGCCAGATTGCGGCCGGCATCGTCGTTGCCGACAAACAAGTACGACTCCAGACCTCCTGACTTACTGCAAAAACGATTTGTCGCTTTTGGCAGGCCCAGTTGGGGGCCCCATCTATGCGTCAGCGACGATAAAGTGCATCTTGAGGCAGGTTCTTGGAAACGTGGTTTCGGTAGCGGACAGCACTGCGCAAAGTTGGGCCACGGCATGGCTGCGGTGCTGACTTGATTGTGCGCGCAGCGTAATCCGCAGTTCGGTTGCGGAAACGGATTGTCCGCTGACGAACTGGCCGACGCGGCAAGCGCTCGAGAAGGCGTCGGGCGGCAACCTGTCAAGCACTAGTCCTGCGCAGGATCCAGCGCCAAGCCCAATCCTACCGCACCAAAATCCGATGCTCATGACTCTGCGACTTCCACTCGTTGACCGGGCCCGCACCCCAATTCGCGGTCAGGCCATTGGAATAGTCGCGGATCAATATTTGACTACCCCACGAACCGTAGTCGCAGGCGCCATTGGCGGTGCTGCCCGGTGAATCGGACGTATTGCCCAGCAAGGTAAAGCCGACCCCACCCTGCAAAGTGCGCACGCGAATGGTGTTGGTGGGCGCAAAGCACAGGCGCGCCGAATAGTTCGCCTTAGAACCGTTGGCGGCGATGCGGGTAAGGGCCAACGGCGCCGACTCGAAGAAGCCGGTCGATGAGAACCAGCCCTTGACCAGCGGGTACTGCAGGTGGCCAGTGCCATTGCTGGGGTGCGACACCGTGACCAGCATCTCATTGGCGGCGTTGACCGTGGCGTCGAGCGATTTGCCCTGGATGTACGAGTCGCCCACGACCGGCGTGCCCAAGTCGGCCGCCAACCAGTCTTGCACGTACAGGAATTTGCCGCCCACGAAGCAATTATCGCTCACCGCGCAGCGCACTACCTGAGTCCAGCCACCGCCTTGGGTGGTCATGTCGCACCACGCCTGCGCAGAGCCGGCCCCGGCCTTGAGCCAGTACCAGCCGTCTTTGCTGGCCGGGGCTTTGGTCAAAATTTCCTTGCACGACGACGCCGGGTTGTCGAGCGTGCCGACGGGGACCAGCGAGAACGACATGTATTCCTTGCCGTTGCACACGTAAAAGGCCTTGTCGATCGGGCTGGCGTACATCATGCCAAAGGTAGACGTCGCGCAGGGCACCGGCGCGGTGTCGGCATTGCCGAGTTGGAAGCCCGCGGTAGCCGCGACTTTTTTGTTCGACAAGGTGAGCACGGTCACACTCCAACTGGTGAGCTTGCCGTCCTTGCCGCCCTGAAAACCGGCGGAGTCGGCGACCTTGATGCTCCAGATGCCTTTGGCGTTCATGCCGGTCCAGGTGCCGAGATCGCCCTTGACCAATTTGGTCGTGGTTGGCCACACGCTCTTGATGGTGTTGCCGCTGCCGCTCAGTTCATGCAGCACGTATTCGAGGCCATCGGGGTCAAACACGCTGACCTTGACCTTGCTGATGTCAGAGTTGATGAGATCGACCGCCACCAACACGCCCTGCGCGGTGCCGTGGTCGGGCACCGTGATGGCGTCAGTGACGCCAGCGCCGGAGTTGTCGGGGATGTCCAGCGGCGTCTTGGCGCTGGCTGTGACTTCCTTGAACTGGTTGGTGAGCAAGCCATTGCTGATTTCATCCAGCCCGTCTTTGGGCAAGGTGTCCGCGGTGACGCCGCCGGCCGTGCAGTCATAGCTGCCGTCGGCTTTGATGCCGCGCATGACCAGATTGGTGCCGCAGGCGCTGCCGAGCTTGGCCATGATCGGCAGGTTGGCCAAGTCGAGGTAACTGCCACTGGTGGCGACGTCGGCGAATTGGGGTACATCCTTGAGGTCTTTGTAGCTGCCGCTGGCCGCCACCTTGGCCAGCGCGGCTGCTTTGACGTAGTCAGCTAGACCGACCTTTTGGGCGAACACTTGCAGGTCTGCGGTCTTGGCGAACGGCGCCAGATCGGCGGTCTTGGCATAATCCTTGAGCACCGCCGGGTCCAAGTGGGCTGCCGTCAAGCATCCGCTGCACAGCAGGCCCTCGGCCACTGTGGCGCGCACCGCCAGCAACACCGACCTCACTGGCACTGCGGGCAAAGCGGGGTCCAGGCCGATTTGCAACTGCAGCCAGCGATCGGCCGCCAGTTCCGCCGGGCCGAGCGGCGTCTTGCTGCCGAGCGCGTGGTGGAACACCCCGCCTTTGACTTCAAGCAGGATCGGCCCTTCGCTGAACACCGCTTTGCCAGCGGGGCCGTCGAGCAGCGAAAACGTCAGACCGTAAGTGCCATCGGCGACTGGACCGCCGCCAGCGGTGGTCACCAGGCCCTGCACGCCAGCGACGGCGGCCAAAGCGGGAACTGCGGTGAAGGATGCCAGTGCGGCTGCCAGCGGGGTCAGCCAGGAGTAGGGGCGCATCGGAGCTCCAAGCAGCACCGTGGGCGGCGCTAGGGCAAGAGGGTGCGATTTTGCCTGTGGTGCGGTGGGTTGTCAAAGCGCAGGTTGGATGGGAGTGAAGTCAGGACCGGTGGTTAATTGGTGCGTTGGATGCGAGCCAGTTTTTCGCTCTCGGCCGTTAAAACGGCGGGCGATCTTAACGCCGTTCGCCTGCGCGGACGTCCCGGACTCCAAAGATTGTCACCCGTCCGCGGAGGCGGATGGGGCCATGATAGCTCGCCAATTTAGTGGCCGAGCTTGTTGCGCGGGCGCTGAATTTCGCAATCATGCTCAACTTCGCAATCATGCTCAACTTCGCAATCATGCTCAACTTCGCAATCATGCTCAACTTCGCAATCATGCTCAACTTCGCAATCATGCTCAACTTCGCAATCATGCTCAACTTCGCAATCGAGCCGGTCCACTGTGTAGGATCGCACTCAGTGCAAGCCGCTATTCGCTGGAGCACCGAGCAGATTCCATTTGATTGTGTGCTCATTGCTTGATTTGTGGGTCGCGAGCTCGCGCCCGCGGCGTCTCGCCGCTCCATTCCCGATGAAAACTAATCGCATTTTGGTGTCCGGACACCTAGTTTGGGCTACAGACCGCGGTCCGTGGTGCTTGCGCTGGCAGCAATCTGTTTGGTGCGCTAGGAGCGCCGCACTGCCGCACAGCTGCGCCGAAAGCTGGCAATCGCGGACGCCCAGGATTGCCCATCAAAATTCTCCGCGGCCCCCGATTCGGGATGCCAGTGCCCTGTCGCTCGCTGTCGCTCGCTGTCGCTCGACACGGAGCAAGGAGCTTTTCTGTCAGGGGCGTACTCTCGCACGTCCCTGACAGAAAAGTGACGCCGCGGCGCCGAAATGCGCCCAAAGCGGGGGATCGCGGACGCTTAAGGCGCTCGCCAACACAATCCAAGCCGTGTAAATTGCGTGGCCCTGACGGCAGCCCCGCCGGCCACTGGCATCGACTCATGTTGCGAAACGTTAGCCATTTGATTCTGGTATTGGCGTCCTTCGCTTGCTCTAGGCCAGCGCCGCCGCCGCTACCAGCCCAAGCGCCTTCGCCTGCATCGCTGGCGCCAGTGCCGACCGAAAGCCGTCGCGGGATGCTCACCGGCATGGGCGTGGACTGGGTGGACGCGCCAGCGACGGGCGATGTCGCCGCCCAAGTGCGCGAGCAGTGGAGCAAGTCGCAGACTGATGGCCGCGCCTTGCTGGTCTATGTCGGCGCTGGCTGGTGCGAGCCGTGCAAGATTTTTCACGACGCGGTGCTGGCGGGTCGCTTCAATGGACCTGCCGATGGCTTGCGCTTGTTGGTCTACGACCTCGATCGCGACAAGGATCGGCTGGCAGCTGCCGGTTACACCTCGGATATGATTCCACTGTTCGCCGGAACGGCCCCCGATGGCATGGCCACTTCGCGCAAGCTCGGCGGCGCAGTCAAGGGCATGGAAGCCATCGACTACCTGACTGCGCGCCTGCAACGCTTGATCGCCTCGCAGCGCCGTATGGACACCAAGGTGGTGCAGGGGTTGGAAGGACGGCGGGCGCCGGCGCCGGTTGAGGCACCAGCGGCAGCGACCGTGGTGGTTCCGCTGCGGCCGCCGGCTGTGGCGCCGTAGTCCGGTTTGTTGCCTGCAGCGTTTTGTGAGCTGAGGGCCGGTCCCAATTCACCACCGAAAATGGAGCGGCGAGACGCCAACCCGCAGGCAAGTGAATAAGTGCCGATCGCTCGCGACCCACAAAGCAAGCAAGGACACGCCGAGCAAGTCTTATTTCATCGGCTAACTAGAACAGGGCATTCTGGAACCGGTCCCGTTGTGCCAATTGCGCACCGTGCCCCGGTTTAGCTCTCTGTCCCTGAGCCCTCGGACGCCTTCTTGGCCTTCCTGGCCTTGACCACCCGTTGCTTGATCAGCGCCGGCAGATTGCGTTTGGGCGCTGCTAACGCCTTGGGCGGGGCGACCGTGTCGGCGGCGCTGTCTGCCGTTTCGCTGGACCCGGCTTCACTTGGTTCGTCTGACCCTTGGCCGTGTTTGCGCACCGCGTCGTCGACCATCGCCTCCAGCTGCTCCCAGAATTGCGTCATGTCGGCGGGATGAAAGCCCCGGACCGCGGCAACTGCGGCAAAACAAGTCTCTTCGACTTCGCGAAAAATCGCCGACAGGAAGGCCGGAAACACCTCTTCACTCAACAAGTTCCAAGGTGTTGAGGCGTAAAATGCCAATTCCGCCGGTGGTCCAGGATAATAGAGCAACTGGCCAATGCGCAGAGAGGCATTGGCTTGATCGAGCGCGGCCATCGCCACCGACTCGCGCTCCATACCGCGGCACAACACCGCGGTCACTGCCAAGTGCAGGCCAAACGGACGTTTGACAATACCTACCCCGATCATGGCGTTGCGCACTCGCAGCGAGTAGCCCACTAGGCCCAATTCAGCGTGCAAATTCGGATCAATCTCAAAGCCAAAGTCGGTGAGCCAGCCGCGCAGCACCTTCCAATGCGGCCCTGGAGCCGGTGACGGCACGTCGATCGCGATGCCAGCTGCTGGCCATTCACCGCCCCACGGCGGTTCTTCGGCGATGAAGTCGTCGCTCATCCGATCTCCGCGCGGGCAGGCGCACTGCGGCGGCGGCTGCGCACCGGAGGCAATCGACCCTTGGTCGCCAACACCGCCAACCACGGTTCTGCGCGCGTGCGTAGCGTTAATTCAATGCCGTGCGTCAACACCTCGCGGCGAAAGCGCTCCCAAGCATTGCCGAATTCGGTTTCATTGAGCAGCGTCGCCGGGATCTCGTAGGCGCACACCAAGCGCGCAGGTCTGGCCAACCGAAACCAGCGCCCGCCTTCCATTTGCAAATTGGCGTGGGCCACCAGCGGCATGACCGCCATCTTGCGTTTGGGTAGCGCGCAAAAGGTCGTTTGCAAAACCAACCATTCCATACCGTGAGCGCGCACAATCTCGGCGGTCTGCAAGTGCGACGGCAGCCACATTGCGACGCCAGTCGGGCTGTGCGGAGTCCCCAAGTATTGCACTGGGTATTTATCGACTTTTTCCAACCAAGTACGCAACATAGCTGCGTCGGGCACGACAACGTTGCCGGCCGAAATAGCGGCTGGTTGACTGAGATGAGCGGGAGAGCGACGGGGCATGTCCTTGGTCGGCGCGCCCGCAGTGATCGGGCAGTGGCCGAGCATAGCACAGCAGGTGGCGCTGGGCGACCGCGAACACCAACCGCGACAGGGCGATCGCAAACTCCGCAACCGGATCACATCTTGACGGTTTGTGGTGATTGCGATCGTATGGCGAGCCTTAGACCGATCGTATGGCGAGCCTTAGACCGATCGTATGGCGAGCCTCAGACAGGTGCTCTGCGGTGCACCACTGCG
>SHZD01000265.1 GCA_009692465.1 Myxococcales bacterium | reverse complement strand
CTAGGAGCGTGTCGGAGTATTCCGACTCGCTCCTAGCGCCGTCTGGCTAGACGGCGGCAACTGTCCGAAACTGCACGGATTCACTCCGGGCAGTTCTCGGACAGTTGAGAATAGTTGACTGGCTAGGAGCCTGCCGGATCGTAATAGATTCATTGTGTATAACCTGATAGACATTTTATAACCGATTGATTTCCGACAGGCTCCTAGGGCCCGAGCCAGAATTACTCGAGTGATCCGCGATAGGAACCGAGCGTGCAGGCGGCTTGCAAAGCCGTGAGTTAGCGACCAACAAAGCAAGCAAACGGAACCAGTCCCACAATGACCTATTTTGGGACAGTTCCTTACCGCACCGGCATCACGCAAACCGCACCCTCAGAAAACCCGTCGCTGCCAATCGCCAACGCCCGATTGAAGCGCGACCGGTAGTTTTCCCACGCAATCATCCCTGGCAGCTCAACCACTTGCGCTGGCGACAGCAGAGCGCGAACCGCAGCAAACGTCGATTCGGCCACCACCGCAGGCGTTACACACATCTCATCTGTCAAAGCCAGCGCTGCCTTCTCCAACCGCGAAAAAATCTCCAGTTCCGCGTAGCGCGCCAGACCCCACAATTAGTCTTCAGTCACACCATTGGCCCTGCCGAACGCAGAGCCGATGTCCACTCAAAACGGACAACCGATGAGCGTCGCGGCGCGCAGGCTCACCAAGTTTTTGAGGCTCTTGGGCAACGTCTTGCTCCAGTAAAACGCCTGCTCCATCGCGCTGTCGCCGCCCAAAATGAACGGATGGTCGCTTTTGATGGTGCCCGGCGTCGTCACGCGCCCGACCCGGCGCTTGGTGAAAAAGGCGACGCTCAGCCGCAGCACGTTGGCGAACCAGCCAATGTCGCGGCTGCTGGCGGGGCCGAGACGGGCGGTGTCATAGCGAATTCCTTGATGAAAGGTGGCAAGTGTACGCTGGCGATCCGTGTCGTCAATCCGGTTGATTCTTGGGTTTCAGTTGGCCAAAGTCGGTGTAACCCTTGACCACGCCCCGCCACATGCTCAAACTGCGCTTTGGAGCGGTTCGCCCGCCGTTGTCGAGGACACCATGCCGCACCTTGTTTGTCGCACCTCATTGGCCTGCCTGGCCACGATCCTGCTGTCCAGCCCGGCCCTCGCCGAACCCGTCGAGCTGGCCGCTCAGGGCCGCTTGACCTCCCAAGGTGGCGGCGCCGTCGCCGATGGCACCTACGGGATGGCGATCGCCTTGTGGGACGCAGCCACCGCAGGCAACCTTGCGTTTAAGGAGTCTTTTATCGCCGTCACCGTAACTGGTGGGGTATTCGCACTGCCTTTGGGCGCCGTTGAGACCAAGCTCGACAGCGCCACATTTGGCGGTGGCAAAGCGCTATGGGTGGGCATTACCGTGGGCGCTGACCCCGAATTGACGCGCCAACCCCTGCGCAAAGCGCCCTACGCGGTCCACGCCACGATCGCCAACAGCGCAGCCGACTTGCAGTGCAGTGGCTGTGTCGGTGCCGACGATTTGGCCAAAGCGGCGGTCAGTGGCGAAAAAATCGCCAACGGCGCGGTCGGGGCCAATCACGTCAGCTTCAGTTGGGCCGGCGGCGATTCTCCCGGTGGCGCCGCGACGTTTGCGCTGGCGGCCAACAGCGCCAAGATTGCTGAATCGGCTAAGCAGGCGACCACCGCCACCTTTGCTGACGAAGCGGCAAGCGCCAAAACCGCCGACGTCGCCACCAGCGCCAAAGCCTTGCAATGTACGGGCTGCATCACCTTGGAACACTTAGCTAAATCGGCGAGCGACGCCTTCTTATCCAGCAAGGGTGGCAGCGTCGACGGCAAACTTGACGTCACTGGCGCCGTGACGGCAAGCGGCGGCGTCGACTTGGGGGCATCTGCTTTGAAAAACGCCAACTTAGGGGTGCAAGACCCCGCCAAAGACCCGTGTACCGCCAAAGAGGCCGGGCGCTTAGCGTCGACGGTCGCCGGCACCCTGTGGTTTTGCACCGGCAAGGCGTGGCAAAAAGTGCGCTTGTGCAGCGGAAATTGCCTCAAACCAGACGCAGTTGCCTGTGGCGCGGCGGTCACCGATGACTGTGGCGACGTCAACATCTGCGGCGGCGCGGGCAGCCTGTGCGCCAACGGCGGTGTCTGCCAGAGCGGCACCTGCACCAGCACCTTGGGTCAACAGACCAATCCAGCGCAGTCGTGCAAACAACTCTTGACGGTCGCGCCCGCCAGCAAAGACGGCGAGTACTGGCTGGATCCCGACGGCCTGGGCAACGCCGTACCTTTCAAGGGCTTATGTGACATGACGACCGACGGCGGCGGCTGGAGCTTGGTCGGCTACGCCGGCACTATCAAGGGCACCAAAGAGGCGACCGTGGGCAAATTGTTCGCGCCACTGTTTGACGATTTTGGCACCTATTCGTCAGCCGCGCCTGTGAGCAAGGCCGCGTTTTCACGTCTGGATCTGTTTGTGCCGCTGTTGGCGCCGACTTTGCAGTTCATGGCGCGGCGGACTGGTGCACCAAATCGCATCCTGATCTGGCCGGTCGCCGACGTCAGCATGTGGCGGCAGAAAAAGACGCTGCCATTGGTTACTTATTTGCGGATGAGCAAGGACGGCAAGACCTTTTTCGACCGCAAGAACAACCTGACGGTGTTTGACGACAAGCCGATGCCCGCCTACACCGGCTACAACTGGAACACCCCCAAGGACGAAAACTGCGACAATTGCGGCCGCAGTTTCGACACCGCCCTCAATCACCGCAGCTTGTTGTACTGGGAGACCGGCGATTCAGGTTCCGCCGGTACCCAGTGGTTTCATGGCTCGCCGATGACGCTGGAGGACAGCACTTCGCCGGTGAACTCTGTCCAAGACATCGAGTTTTGGCTTCGGTAGCGTCAGTTCCGTCCCCAGCTCCAGATCGAGATGCTTCTGGTCTTTGATTGCCCTATACTCGCGGCCCCGCGCAGTGATCCGCATTTGGCGCATAGGTAGCTCATGGATCTCGATCTTTCAGAAACCCATGAAATAATTCAGCAAACTGCTCGGTCGTTTGCGGACAAGGAACTGCTGCCGGCGGCGCACAAGATCGACAAAGAGGGCAAATTCCCTGCGGACAAAGTGGCCAAGATGGCCGCGATGGGTCTTTTGGGCATGGCGGTGCCCGAAGACTACGACGGCGCGGGCCTCGACACCTTGGCCTATGCCATCGCGATGGAAGAAATCAGCCGCGGTTGCGCCTCGTGTGGCGTGATCATGAGCGTGCAGAATTCGCTGGTGTGCGACCCGATCAAGACATTTGGCACTACCGCGCAGAAAAAAGCCTTTTTGCCTTCGTTGGCCACCGGCCGCACTATCGGCTGTTTCGCGCTATCGGAGCCCGGTTCGGGCAGCGACGCCGCCGGGATGCGCACCACGGCCATTCGCGACGGCGACGACTACGTCATCAACGGCACCAAAAACTGGATTACCAACGGCGCCGAAGCGCAAATTTGCGTGCTCATCGCCCACAGCAACCCCGTTGAACGCCACAAGGGCATCAGCGCTTTCGTGGTTGACCGCCGTCAGTCGCCGTACGGAATCGGAAAAGTCGAAGACAAGTTTGGCATCAAGGGTAGCTCGACCACTTCGCTGGTCTTTGAAGACACTCGCGTTCCGGCTGCTAACCGCTTGGGTAACGAGGGCGACGGCTTTAAGGTGGCCATGACAACATTGGATGGCGGTCGGATTGGCATCGCCTCGCAAGCTCTTGGAATTGCAAGAATTGCCTTTGAAGAGGCCCTGCGCTACAGCCGCGAACGCTCGGCTTTCGGCAAGGTCATCGGCGACTTTGGGGCGATTCAAGAAATGCTCGCCGACATGGCCACCGACATCGAAGCCGCGCGCTTGCTGATTTGGCGGGCGGCAGCGGCCAAGGATGCCGGCGAAAAATACGGCAAGTTTTCGGCCATGGCCAAACTGTACGCGAGCGAAGCGGCGGCGCGAATTTGTCACAAAGCGCTGCAAATTCATGGCGGTTATGGTTACGTTAAAGAATACAACGCCGAGCGCCATGTCCGCGATGCTCGCATTACTGAAATCTATGAAGGCACTAGTGAAATTCAGCGCTTGGTGATCGCGCGCGAAACACTGACTGAGTACGCGGCGCATGCTTAGAGAGCCGATCAAATAGGATTTGCTCGGCGTCTCAGTGCTTGCTTTGTGGGTTGCGAGCGTGCGTCGCTTATTCAATTGCCTGCGGGTTGGCGTCAGGCCGCTCCGTTTTGTTTGGGAATTCTTTGAGGTTCGGCGTTAATTGGTCGGGTCTCTAGCGGGCATGAGCCGAGCAAGTGGGAGTGGACTAGGCGATGCAGTTTAGGCTCAACCAAGAAGATTCTGAAATTGCTGCAATTGCCCGGCAAGCGGCTGCCGATCACTTGGCGCCCCGCGCACTGGTCACTGACAGTGGTGTATTTCCGCGCGAATCCATTGCCGCTTTGGGGGCGGCGGGCTTGCTCGGCATTAAAATCGACCGTGAATTCGGTGGTTTGGGCGGCAGCACCTTGGCCTATGTAGCTGCCATCGCCGAATTGGCTGGTGCCTGCGCCTCGACCACCGTTACCGTCGCGGTGACCAATATGGTCGCCGACATGCTCGTGCGTTTTGGCACGGAACACCAAAAACGTAGGCATTTAGTTAACTTGACCAGCGGCCGCTACTTGGCTGGCAGTTTTGCGCTGTCTGAATCGGGCGCCGGTTCCGACGCTGGCAGTTTGACCACCCGTGCCGACCGCCATGGCGACCACTGGATGCTCAATGGCAGCAAACTGTGGATTACCTCTGGCGATGTCGCTGGGGTCATTTTGGTGATGGCCAAGACCGACCCGACTAAGGGCACTCGTGGAATTACGGCGTTCTTGGTTGAACCGACTATGCCGGGGTTTGCCGTTGGTCGCCACGAAGAAAAGCTCGGACTGCGCGGGTCGTCCACGGTATCGTTGTCATTTCAAGATGTTATGCTACCGGACACCGCCAGACTGGGTGCCTTGGGTCAGGGATTTGAAGTGGCAATGACCGCGCTGGACGGCGGCCGCTGTGGGATCGGCGCTCAGGCTTTGGGCATGGGGTACGCCGCATTGCGCGAGACTTCATCGATTTTGGCCGCACGAGCCCAGGTGGACAAGGCCCAAGGGACGGACCAACTTGCGCAGTTTCGGCTGGCGGACATGGCGTTGCGCCTCGATGCCGCGTGGCTTTTGGTGCAAAAGGCAGCGTGGTTGCGCGATCAGGGTCGCAAGATGACCAAGGAAGCCGCGATGGCTAAGGTCGCCGCGACTGAGGCGGCCAATTTCGCCTGTCAGCTGGCTATGCAACTGGCGGGAGCGCAAGCGTTTGACGATAGTAGTGTGATTGCACGCAATTGGCGCGATGTGCGCGTGAGCAGAATCTACGAGGGCACCAGCGAAATTCAACGACTGGTCATTGCCCGCAGTTTGGCCATGGCGGTCTGAGATTGGAGGCGTTCACTTGCACGCTTTCGCAGTCCGCAATGCAGGTGCTCGTCGCCAACCGCGCGCATCCATAGGGTTCACTTATTTGGCAGCTGTGACATCGGTTTGACAACCCACAACACGGTTACCGCGACCGTCATTTCTAGAGGACTCCATGACTGAAGGCGAATCAAAAACCACCAGCCGTCGCGGCCGCGTATTGGTGGGCAAAGTTGGCCTTGACGGCCACGATCGCGGGGCCAAAGTGGTCGCGCGGGCACTGCGCGATGCCGGTTTTGAAGTGATCTATACCGGCCTGCACCAAACACCCGATATGATTGTCAATGCTGCCATTCAAGAAGACGTCGATATTGTCGGCCTGTCGATTCTGTCTGGCGCCCACAACACGCTAGTGCCCAAGGTGTTGGCGGGGCTGAAAGCCCAAGGCGCTGGCGACGTTGCGGTATTTGTCGGCGGTATTATCCCTGACGGTGACTTGCCGGCGTTGCAGGCCGCCGGAGTCGCCGCGGTGTTTACCCCTGGCGCCTCGCTAGATTCGATTGTGACTCAGGTCCGTAAGTGGCTGAATGAACGTGGGATTGGCCTGGTGACTGAGTCAGCCAGTGACCACTAGAGCACCGATCAGATTCCACCTGATTCTGTGCTCATTGCTTGTTTCGTGGGTCGCGAACTCGCGCCCGAGGCGTCTCGCCGCTCCATTCCCGATGGAAACCAATCGCATTTTGGTGTCGGGACACCTGGTTTAGGCTACAGACCGCGGTC
>SHZD01000264.1 GCA_009692465.1 Myxococcales bacterium | reverse complement strand
GCCGCGATCCCCCGCTTTGGGCGCATCTCGGCGTCACTGCGTCACTTTTCTGTCAGGGACGTACGAGAGTACGCCCCTGACAGAAAAGCTCCTTGCTCCTTGTCGAGCGACAGCGAGCGACAGCGAGCGACAGGGCACTGGCATCCCAAATCGGGGGTCGCGGGGAATTTCGGTGGTGAATTTGGGTTGACCGGGCTGCATCTCTGAAACGCGGTGCTTTGTGGTCACTTGGATGAAACTGGGACCAAATGACGCCATAGTCGGCCGGCCCAACGCTTGCAAATCCATTGAAGTACATCGCTTGGAAAATCGCCAGCGCCATTTCTCGGGTTTGCGCCCGGTTGACCGCAAATGCGATCGGAACTAAAGTCAATCCATGCCCACCCTTGTCCTCCTACGCACGGCGCTTCTGGTGGCAGTCCTGAGCGTCGCCGCCACCGCTTGGCACGAGTGGGACGGCGGCGCGCTCAAAATCGCCTTGGGCGTAGCCGAGTTGGCGGGCGTCGGCTGGCTGATGCACTGGGTCTTGAATCGGCCCGCGCCCGCGGTTTCCGTCCCCATCAGCCGCCAGCCCGCTTGGCTGCTGCCGCTGGTGGTGGCGTTTGGCGTGCGGTTGCTGTGGATCGTCGTCGCGCAGACCAAGCCCATGTCGGACTTCCAGGAGTACTGCGACTTAGGCATCCATCTGGCCCAAACCGGCGTGTTCGGGCTGGCCGGGCCGAGCGCCTATCGCCCACCTGCGCTGCCGGCGGTTCTGGCGGTTTTCCACCTGCTCGGTCTGCCGTTGCCGTTGGCGACGGGGGTCTTCCATGCGTTGCTCGGCGCGGTTGCGGTGCCGGCGGTGCATTTCTTGGCGGGTCGCTTGGCGACTGCCGATGACGATCCGCAGCAACTGCCGCCGCGTGCCCAGTCGGCAGCTCTGCTCGCGGCATGGCTGTGGGCGCTGTGGCCGAGCCAAGTACTGGGCAGCGTCATCGTGGCCACCGAACCGCTGTTTACCGTGGTGCTGCTGTGGTCGCTGGTGTTTTGCCTGCGCGCGCTGGCGCAGCCGAAGTTTGGCCGCGCACTGGGCTGGGCCATCGCAGCGGGCATTGGTTTTGGTCTGGCGGGGTACGTCCGCTCCCATGCCTTGGTGGTGCCGTGGCTGTGGGCGGGTTTGCTGGTGCTGCATGGTCGGGCGGGCTGGCGGCGCTTGCCGAAACTGGCCGTAGTCTGCGCGTGTTCAGTGCTGGTGCTGGTGCCGTGGGGTCTGCGCAACCAACGACAAGTGGGCCAGTTCCTCATCACCACTACCAGCAGCGCCATGACGCTGGTCTACGGCAACCACCCCAAGGCGACCGGTCGCTACGGCGCCATCGACTTTGAAGTGCCGGGCAACACTGAGCTTGAGGTCTTTCACAACGCCAACCGCATGGGCCAGGCGTGGATCACCGACAATCCGGCGCAGTTTGTCGCGCTGATCCCCAAAAAGTGGCTGGCCCTGCTGGCGCTAGACACCGACGAGGCGTCGTTTGCCCTGCGCGACCCGCCGTTGTTGGCGTGGCGGCCGGCAGCCTTTGCGGTGTGTACGCTGGCGTGGATTGTGGCCAAGGCCTTGGCGTTTGCGGCGGTCTGGCGGCGGCGCTCACCACTGAATACCGACGGGCTGATGGCGTGCACGGCGGTGCTGTGGACGTGGCTATTGATTCACGCGTTGTTTCATGGCCAGTTTCGCTATCACGCAGCGTGGGTGCCGGTGGTGTTGGCGTTGGCGGCGGTGGCGCTCAGACGGGGCGACAGGATGGACTCGCGAAAGACTTTGCCATGACTAGCAGCCATTGGGCGCCTATCCGGTGCTTGACCGCGTGGCTGGCAGCTTGCGTTGAACCTTTGACCGCAACTTCTACAAATTCCCCAGTGGCCGGCGCAAGAAGCCGGTGACTTGAACCCAAAAGTTATTTTAGGTAGCCGGACCCCTCTTGGGCGGTTTTGGACATCCACGATTGCGTAGCCGGACCCCTCTTGGGCGGTTTTGGACATCCACGATTGCGTAGCCGGACCCCTCTTGGGCGGTTTTGGAAGTGCCCACTTGCGTAGCCGGACCCTGGCGGGCAGTCCCAGACAGCGCATCGCCGCCGTGAACTGCCACCGCGTGCTACCTCGACCGGGGGCCCGGATTCATCGCCAAGCGGATGACTGAGCTCGGGGCCCACATAGTGGACTCGGTGATTCCGGCCGTGCCTGTGCGGCAGTACGTTCTGACATTTCCTGCACACATTCGCTACGTTCTGGCTTGGAACAGCGAGTTCCGCAACTGGGTTTTGGCCGCCATCATACGGGCGCTGGAGAAGCACTACGTTGACCAGGCCCTTGCCGCTGGCGCAGTCGACCCGCAGTTTGCGGCGATCTCGGTGTTGCAGCGATTTGATGGCGCGCTCCGGATTTTTCCACACTGGCACATACTTGCCGTAGACGGCGTCTGGCACCGAACTGCCGAGAGCCTGATATTTCTGCCAGCGCCGCGACTTTACACGGAGTTGGTGGCGGATCTCCTCGCTGACATCGCGAAGCGTGTCACCCGCCAAGCCGACCGCTTCTTCGCCAAGCGAGCAGACGCCGATGGCAAAGTGGGGCCTGCCGATCCGGTGATGGCGAATCTGGCGCAATACTCGCTGTTTGGCCCGCAGGAACTGGAGCGTGCGGCACCACCAGCAGTCACCGGCAGCTCATCGCGGCCGAAGATGAAATCGCGCAACTGCGTGGATCTAGACGGCTTCAACTTGCAAGCAGAAGTGCGAATCCACGAAGTTGCCCGCGAGCGACTGGAACACTTGGTGCGGTATGTGTGCCGGCCAGTGATCGCAGCGAAGCGGCTGGAGGCGGTGGGTGGCGCATAACAAGCGAAAGGGCAAGGCGAAATGTGCGCCGAAGCCCACTGATGTGGCAGCCAGCCCCGAAAGTGCCACAGAATTGGCCGCCGAGCCGAAGTCCGAGATCAAACTCGTTGGTTCGGTGGCTGAAAGGTAGGGCAGCGTGGCCAGTGACGAATGCGACGGCGACAAATACACGACCAAAATGTCCTAGGCAGATTGTCTCAAGCGCGCATTTTTACTAGATATTCTGGCGTGCAGCTGCGGCGGCAGGCGTCGGGTCATTGCCGCTATCCTCGACAACAAAGAGACTGAGCGGATCTTAAAGCACGTCAAGCTCTGGCGTGCAGCTGGCGAAGCCAACGACAGCGAGACGGTCGCGATCCGCGGGCCGCCTGGGAGTTTCGAGCCGGCACTTGCCGACTTGTCTGACGACTTGGACGACAACTGGGACGGCTGGGAGCAAGCCGACCCGTGCGATCAAGCTGCGTAGATAGCAAAGCGACGGCGCAGTTCTAGCGGCCGTTCTCGACCCGGGGCCAAAGCTTGGACCCGCGAAGGCGGGTGGCGATTGCTGGCGCTGGGTGGGATTGGTGCGTCTAAAGTCTGAAAATTCACGTGTATTTTGGTTATTGACGGTGTTCTTGGGCTGCGGCAGGCTTGCGCTTGACGCTGCCGGATGGTCTGGCGGCGCGAAATGGATGATTTTGGGGGCGGGGCGGAAATGGCGAGGGCGCTTGCAGTTACTATCCCACGATTCCGGATAATCTCTTGGTGATCAACAATTTAACGCTGTTTCGTCGCAACCCAGCTGGGCTGGAGAACCAAACGCGACTCGGATTTGCCCACAAACTGTACGAGCGGGACGACAACCGGGTGCTGCGCGACAATTTCGTGTGGACCGGCGCGTTTTTGCGCGTTAATCCCGCCTCGCTGCGCAGCGCTGTGATGGTTGAGGTGCAACCGCTGTCGCTGGTTAACCTGCGCTTCTCGGCGGAGTATTTGCGGTTTCACGGCAATTTTACCTTTGTGCAATCTCGGCCTCGGCGTCGGCTGAACTCTCTGACCGCCAGATGGCGGCGAACACAGCGGGTGCGCTTGCCAACTACTCGAGCTCAGGGCTGCACCTCACGTTTGAGCCGTTGGTGCAAGCCAAAATAGGGCCGATTGCCGTGCGCAACAGGGCCTTTTTCGGCTGGTTCGACATGACCATGCAGCGCGGCGATCGCGTTTGGTACGAAGCGACACTTGACGTCGCTGTCCCAGCCAAGGGTTGGGTGTTCGCCAATGACTTCGATATTTCATACCAGAAGCCACTTGGCGATGCCCAGTTGACGGCGGGAGTCCGCCTTTCTTCGGTGATGCCCCATTACGACGCGGCCTCTTTGCTGCCGACAGAGAGTGGGGCTGGCATCGCTAACGGCCATCACCGAGCCGGATTGCTCGCGGCGTACACGTTTTTCGACCGTGGTTACAAGGCGTTCAACAAGCCCAGCATCCTGCTCATCACCAGTTGGTACCTGAGTCACCGCTACCGCACTGGCGCCGATGTCAGTCAAGCGGCTCCCTATGTCGTGCTTGCCTTTGCATTTCAGTCGGATCTGCTCGATGCTGCCAGCGGTGGTGTAGCGCGCTTGCCGTAGTCAGGCCAAGCAGCGCTGATAAAGCTCGCCGGTTCAGCCCGATTCCCTGCAGAAACCGCTGCCGGGACATGGGTTTGGTTGCGATCGTCCTGGGGTAGGCCGTTCGCCCAATTGCTACGGCCGCGTGTGACATGCTAACTTCAGACCGTCGGCTGCTTTGCGACCGCCGCGGGCGGGGAAGCCAAATGCGATTCGTACCTTGGCGCGGCTGGCCGCTGCTCGCCGTGCTGGCCTGTACTGCGGGCCGCCAGACCGCCCACCCCGGCGCCGACGTGCCATGGGGCGCGGACGCCAGCGCGGCACCGGCCGAGGCGCCGTTGGCTCCGGTGGTGTGCACGGCCGTCGCCCACGACATCGCGAGCTGGCAGGCGTTGGCCACCGTCAGCCATCCGGGCGACACGATTTGCCTTGCCGATGGCGCCTATGTTGGCGTCCACCTAGCGGTCACGGTGTCTGGCACTGAGGCACAACCCGTCGTCCTCACGGCGGAGCATCCCGGTCAGGTCGTGTTTTCTGGCCCCACCCAGTTGGCTGTGGGTGGCGCGTGGGCCGTCCTGCAAGGCTTGCGACTGCAGGGCGCAACGACCGTGGACGGTTCGCTCATTGCGCTGCGCAACGGCAACGCATGGTGTAACCACTGCCGATTGACCGAGTCGGCCATCATCGACTGCGACCAAGGCAACGGGGCCGCGAGCAAGTGGGTCGGTTTGTACGGTCAGTTCAACCGCGTCGATCACTGCGTGTTCTCCGGCAAGTCGAACTCCGGCACGCTGCTAGTCGTGTGGCGGACCGAGCCACGGGCCGACTACGACACCATCGACCATAACCTTTTCGCCCACCGTCCGCCCGCAGGCGCTAACGGCAACGAAGCCATCCGTATCGGCACCGGCGACCAGGCCGATACCGCCTCGTTCACCACCGTCGAGGACAACCTGTTCGAAGCGGTGAGCGGCGAGGCCGAGATTGTCAGCAACAAGTCCGGCGGCAACGTTTACCGCGGCAATACTTTTCGGCATTGTCAGGGCCAACTGACGCTGCGCAACGGCAGCGACTGCCTCGTTGACGCCAACATATTCCTCGCCGACGGGCTGGTCGATGCCGGCGGCATCAGGGTAATCGGCGCCCGCCACCGCGTCATCAACAACTACGTCGAAGGCGTGCGCACCTCGGCCCCGAGCCGCGGCGGCATTGTGCTGATGTCGGGCGAAGCCAACGCGGCTGCGGGTGGTTATGACCTGGTGCAGGACGCGGTGGTGGCGTTCAACACGATAGTCGATTGCGACCAAAGCCTGGTGCTCGGCGCCGACAACAATCCACAAGCGCCCAAGCACGTTGTGCTCGCGAACAACCTGATCGCCGGGGCGCGTGGCGCAGTGGTGCGACTGGGCCTTGGGCTCGATGCGCCGCTGGTCGCCGGCAACCTGTTCAGCGGCGCGCCCTTGGGCTGGACGCCGACGACGGGCTTCGCCCAGGTCGACCCCAATTTGCAACGAGCGGCAGACGGCCTGATGCGCCCGGCAGCGGGCAGTCCAGCGCTGAATGCCGCGGTGGCCACGGCGCCCGTGGCTACCGACCTCGACGAACAGACTCGCACTGGCGCCTTGGACGTCGGAGCGGACGAGGTGGGCGCGTTGGGCCTGACCCGCAGACCGCTGACACGTTCGGACGTGGGGCCGCGGCGCTGGTCGGCGACCGTGCCGTGACCGGGGGCGGGCGCAGAGTTTATTCAGTAAAACCCCGGCGGGTGGCGATTGCTGGCGCTGGGTGGGATTGGTGCGTCTAAAGTCTGAAAATTCACGTGTATTTTGGTTGTTGACGGTGCTCTTGGGCTGCGTCAGACTTGCGCTTGACGCTGCCGGATGGACTGGCGAAAGGAAATGGATGATTTTGGGGGTGGGCCTGAAATGGCGAGGGCGCTTGCCGTTACTATCCCCCGTTCGAGGAGGAGTTGTTGCGCAGCCGCTGCGGTGTCGAGCCGCCGCTGCCCGAC
>SHZD01000263.1 GCA_009692465.1 Myxococcales bacterium | reverse complement strand
TTCGTGGGTCGCGAGCGATCGCCCGGGGCGTCTCGCCGCTCCATTTTGCAACGGAAACCAATGGCATTTGGGTGTCGGATTACTCAGTTTTGGCCAGACAGTGCACATGGCGCGGCTTGCCATGGCAGGAATATGTTTGGTGCTCTAGGCCAAGGTTGATTAGCGCAAATCTGCTGGATGGTCGAACCTAGTTGCTGAATTTAAGGCAGTGGGCCGGTCTTGCGAGCCAGACGCCGTTTGCGCGCTCGCCGCCGCGCCGCCGCAACCCGCAGTTTTTCGCGCTTGCGATGGGCCTTATACTCGGGGTTGTCGGTCAGGTTTTTGGCAAGATAGACATGCGGTTCCTCGGCACCGAATCCGGCCTTCTTGAAAAAGCCCAGCGCGGCCTCGTTATCCGCCGCGGTGTCGACCAACAAAATGCGGGCGCCGTCCTCGATAAACAACTCGGTCATGCGCTCCAGCAATTGGCCAGCAATTCCCCGCCGACCGATGGTGGTGTCGACGCCCAGCCACAGCAGGTGGCCGTAGGACCAGGCCGAGCCGCGCTTGTCCAACACCGTGCCCAAAGCGAAGCCAACGATGGCGTCATCTAGTTCGGCGACCAGACACAATTGACCTTCACTAGCGAACAGTTCAGCCAGTTCGCACTCGTCCCATGTTCGGTACAGCGTGCTCCAGCGGTCGGCCGTGAACAGCTCTTCGCCCAGTTCAAACACTTCAGGCAAGTCGCCAATTTCCATTTGGCGAATGTCGACGCCGCGCGCCGGTCTGCCATTTTCGCTCACAGGGCCTCCAATGCATCAAAATCACTAGACTCACTAAGGACATGCACCTTGAGCCCGCGCGCCGTGCGCTTGACCAGCCCAGGCACGGCGGCCGTTGGACCCGGCGCCAGTGCAGCGGTAGCACCCGCTGTTGCCAACGCCGCAATGGCACTGCGCCACAGGACGGGCGCTGTCAACTGATCCACCAGCACCTGGCGAATAGGCACATCTGCACCATGCCAGTTCGGCACGATCGTCGAACGCACCGGCCACCTAGGCGTTGCCAGCGTCACATTTTCCAAAGCCAGCGCCAAACCGCTCGCCGCCGGCTGCATCAACGCGCAATGAAAGGGCGCACTGACCGCAAGCGCAACCGCCCGCAGCGCACCGCGGCTCAGGCACAGCGCACTGGCCCGGTGCACCGCTTGCGCGTGGCCTGCTATCACTAGATGGGCACTGTCGTTGTCGGCCGCCACACTGACGACTTGACCCTGGGCTGCCTCGCTACAGGCGCTGACGACTTGATCGGCGGACAAGCCCAAAATGGCCGCCATCGCACCCTGCCCTTGCGCAACGGCAGCTTGCATCAGCTGCCCGCGCAAATGGACTAGGCGAACGGCATCGGCGAAGGCCAGAGCGTCCGCCGCCACCAACGCGCTCCACTCGCCAAGCGAATGTCCAGCAGAAGCATAGACTTGGAAGTTGCCGCGCTCCTGCGCCACCGCCCACGCCGCCATGGAGTGAGTCAAGATCGCCGGCTGGGCAAACTCGGTCCGCGTGAGCTGGTCGTGCGGGCCATGCCAGCACAGCTTTGACAGCGAAAACTCAAGAGCATCATCAGCTTGGGCAAAAATAGCCCGTGCCGCAGTGTGCTGCTGAGCCAGCGACTGGCCCATGCCGACAAACTGCGCCCCTTGGCCGGCGAAAAGCAGGACTGTGCCAGCGGCCATCGCTACACTCGGCCCAAAATCAGCGACGTGTTGATGCCACCAAACGCAAAGTTGTTGCTGACAATCCGGTTTAGGTTTGCGGGCTTGCACTCGCCTAGCACATAGTTCAACGGCCCACAGCGCGGGTCTACTTGCTCCAGATTGCGAGTCGGCGGCACGAACCCATCGCGCATGGCCGCTAGGCAAAAGATGGCCTCAATGCCACCGGTAGCGCCAAGTGTATGGCCTGTATAGCTTTTAGTCGAGCTGACCGGCGCCTGGTCGCCGAGGACGGCAAACGTCGCTTGGCTCTCGGCGATGTCCCCCAACTCGGTGGCGGTGCCATGGGCGTTGATGTAGTCGATCTGGGACTTGTCGAGCTGGGCGTCTTGCAGTGCCAAGCGCATCGCCCCGGCCATGCCGTCGGCGCTGGGTCGGGTGATATGCTGGCCGTCGCAGTTGGTGCCAAAGCCCAAGATTTCGGCGTAGATGTGGGCGCCGCGGGCCTTGGCGCGCTCGTAACTCTCTAAAATGACGGTGGCGGCACCTTCGCCGACCACCAAGCCGTCGCGGTCTTGGTCGAACGGCCGCGGGCTCAGCTCGGGCCGGTCGTTGAACTTGGTCGAAGTGGCGTACATGATGTCGAAAACGCCAGCGTGGGTGAAGTGCAATTCTTCGGCGCCGCCGCAGACCATCGCCTGCTGGTGGCCATATTTGATGGCCTCGTAGCCGTAGCCGATGGCTTGACTGGAGCTCACGCACGCCGAGCAAGTCGTGATAATGCGGCCAGTAATCCCGTAGTACATCGCGAGGTTAGCTGCACAAGTGTGGCTCATGAACGTCAAGTAGGCCGACGACTCCAAACCAGCCAGACTGTTGGTGCCAAAAACCGTGGTGGCAAAATTTTGCAATTCCGAAGTCGAGCCGTGAGTGGAGCCGTAGGCCAAGCCCACTTGCCCGCCGGTCAAGAACTCCTCGCTCAAGCCTGCTTCGGCCAGCGCGCGGTCGCTCGCCCACGCCGATAGCAAGGCGACCCGACCCATGGTGCGAATCTTTTTGCGCGCAAACGCTGACTTTTCCACACCGTGAACCGGGGCGGCGAGGCGAGTCGCCAATTGACCAATCTGCGCCCACTGCGGCATCACCTCAATCCCGTGGCGTAATTGCTGAAGTGATTGGCTAACTTGGTCCAAGCTGTTGCCGATCGGACTACACAGACCAACCCCGGTGATGACGACGCGGTGGTGACTCATGCCAATCCTCCATTAATCCCAATCACTTGGCCGGTAATGTACGCCGCGGCGTCGCTAGCCAAAAACGCGACCAATGCGGCCACTTCTTCCGGCCGACCCATGCGCCGCATCGGAATGGCTGAAATGAACTCGGGCGGCACGTCTTTGACCATATCCGTATCGATGAGCCCCGGGGCCACGGCGTTGACGGTGATGTTGCGCTTGGCCAGTTCTTGGGCCAGTGAGCGCGTAGCCCCGATCAGACCGGCCTTGGCGGCAGAGTAGTTGGTTTGACCGCGATTGCCGACTACGCCGGATACCGAAGAAATGTTGATAATTCGTCCCCACTTGCCGCGAACCATTGGCATGACAACCGGGCGGGTGACGTTGTAGAAACCGTCGAGCGTGGTGCGGGTGACCGCCTGCCAGTCGTCGCGTTCTAAACTGGGGAATGGGGCGTCGGCAATAATGCCGGCGTTGTTGACCACAATCGTGAACGGTCGGGCCAGGTAATCCAAGGCTTGCAGGCCCAACAGCGTTGCATCGCCGTTTGCGACGTCAAATGGGGCCAATTCTGCTGAGCCGCCACTGGCTTGGATGGCCGCTTGCACCGCTTGGGCCGCGGCGTGATTGCTGCGGTAGTTGATGGCGACGTCGTGGCCAGCCGCGGCAAACGCTTTGGCAATTGCCGCGCCAATTCCGCGACTTGCTCCAGTAACCAGTGCTCGCGCCATCGATCCCCCGCCGTCCTCGCCTGCAGACCCGACCCATTAACGCCGAACCTCAAAGAATTCCCAAACAAAATAGAGCGGCCTGACGCCAACCCGCAGGCCACTGCATAAGTGCCGCAGGCTCGCGAGCCACAAAGCAAGCACTGAGACGCCGAGCAAATCTTATTTGATCGGCTCTCTAGTCGTCGCCCGGCAGCGCCATGCCGGGCCCAGGCTGGGCTACGGTCAGCTGAGCCGCCGCAACAAGCCCATTGGCGTCATGGACTTCGCAGGCAAAATTGCCGAGCGCGCTGTCGCCCCACAGCCGGCGAATCTCGATGCGCAAGTGCGCGCCGATCGGCACATAGTCCATGGTCAATTTGAGCGCACGGCACCCGAGCAGGTAGCCGAGCTTGGGCGGTAGTCCCAGTTGCGCACCCTCGTATCCCGCGAACGCGGCGATGGTTTGCGCCATGTATTCCAGCACTACCACCGCCTCGATGCCGTTGGCAGTCGCAAACGGCGCGCCATGGCGCACGGTATACGCGCACACCATGTGGTTGGCGCTGGCCTGCAGCACCTCGTCGAGCAAAACCATCGGCGCTTGATGGGGAACATAAGTGGCCACCGCTGCAAAACCGCTCACGCGACCTCCAACGGTAGACCTGAAGCGGCGACCACGTCGATGCCCCAGCCCTGTTGACCAACGGGACTGAGGCCGACGCGGATGCTGGTAGTGCGCAGCAAGGTATCGACCAGCACCAGCGCGCCGCTGCACGGATTGCTCCACTGTGCACTGTTGAGCGCGATCGATTCGGTCAACATGTCGTCTGCCAGCAGGTCGCGCAGCAGGCCCAGTTCAGTGCCGTCGGGCGGCCCGCCGCGCAACAAGAGGCCAGCGGCCAGCGGGGCGAAGCGGGCATCGCACAGCGTCGGTGGCGGCAACACGTCGCCGCACACCACTGCGACTTGTTCAATGCCGTCGGCGAGCAGACTCTGGGCTTCCAGCAGCGCCATAGCCACCGTGTGGCGACCAGCGGCGATCGAGGTGGTGAGCGCCTTGTTTTCGCAAACGATCGAGATTTGGCCGCTGGCGGCATTGTGGACACTGCCGCAAAACCGAATCGGCGACAGTTCGCCCTCAATGGCCAACTGGTCCAGCAAGTCGGCTAGCGCGCCGGTTTCGCCATAGGCCGAAGCGTACACGCTGGCTACGCTGCTGCGGTCGGTAGTAGTGGTGATTTGGGCGAAAACATCGGCCAGCATCCGGGTGAGAAAGCTCGAGCGTCGCCGGACCATGGGCGGCAAAATGGCTGCGGCTGGCTGGCCTTGCACATCCGAGTGGCGACCGGTGAGCCAGACGCGGCCATCGGCGACTCCGGGGGCCCACAAGCCGACCGCCATCGCTCGCATCAGCATGGACTCGCTCCCAAAAGTAGGCAGGCGTTGTTGCCACCGAAGGCGAATGAATTGCTGACAACTGCGCGCACAGGCTGATGTTTTGCCTCTGTTGCCACGTTGATTTCCAAAAGACTATCGACTGGATCGGCACCAAGCGATGCGGGAATCAGGCCATGCTGTAGGCATAACACGGCAATTGCCGCCTCGACTGCACCAGCCGCACCCAACAGATGCCCGGTGTAGCCCTTAGTTGAAGAAACCGCCACCTGCGGGCCTAAAACCTCCACAATCGCTTGGGCTTCAGCGTTGTCGTTGAGCTCGGTGGCCGTGCCATGGGCATTGACATAATCGACGGCAGTGGCTGGCAATCCGGCCCGCCGCAAAGCCAACCGCATCGCCAGTGCCGCGCCTTGACCCTGGGGATGGGGCGCGCTGATGTGGTGGGCGTCCGAACTTTCGCCGACGCCCAAGACCAGCGCTTGGGCTGGCCCGCCGCGTTCCAACAGGAAAAGAGCTCCGCCTTCGCCGATGCTGATGCCGTCGCGGTCTGCGCAAAATGGGCGGCACGGCTGCGCGGACAACACCCCTAAACCGGCAAAACCGCGCAGTGTCACTTGGCACAGCGGATCGGCGCCGCCGACTAGCATGGCGTCGACGTAACCAGCGCGCAGCCAGCGCTCGGCAGTCGCGAAGACTTTGGCTGCCGATGAGCAAGCTGTTGAAATAACGACGGCTGGTCCGGCAACGCCAGTGAGGGCTTGCACGACGCCGATCACGTTGTCGTAGGCGTGCTGCAATTCAAAGGAGTAAGCCGGCAACTGGCCGTGCTGGCGACGGTAGGCGTCGGCGACTTCAGTTTCGGGCATGCCGGCGTTGCTGGTGCCCAAGGCAATGCCGATGCGCCTGTCGCCGTAGCGGGCCTGAGCATGGGCGATCGCAGGCGCCAACGCGCGCGTGAGATGCGCAATCATTTTGCCAATGCGGGTGTCAAAGCCGGGATGCGGGTTGGCAAAATGCGGCAACTCAAACGCAATCTCGCCGACCGCGGTCGCAAATGGCAGGGCAAAGGACGGCGGCTGTAATGGCGAAGTGCCGGTCCGCAGCGCACTGAGCAAGTCCTCGCGCGTCGGCCCGTTGGCCGTCAAGGCGGCAAAATCGGTAATAGCGATAGGCGGGCGGGGCGGCATCGGCGTGGGCGAGGTTATAACCCAGCGGGTCTAGTCGGGCAACGCTGAATCTAGGCCGCGATCCCCCGCTTTGGGCGCATCTCGGCGTCACTGCGTTATTTTTCTGTCAGGGACGTACGAGAGTACGCCCCTGACAGAAAAGCTCCTTGCTCCTTGTCGAGCGACAGCGAGCGACAGCGAGCGACAGCGAGCGACAGCGAGCGACAGCGAGCGACAGGGCACTGGCATCCCGAATCGGGGGCCGCGGGGAATTTCGGTGGTGAATTTGGGCAACGCGAGGGAAACTTGACCCGATTGCGCTAAATCAACTGGATTAGGCTCTGTCCCCAAATGACTCGTTCGAC
>SHZD01000262.1 GCA_009692465.1 Myxococcales bacterium | reverse complement strand
AAACCAGCCATCAGTGACGCGGGCAAGACCGGTGCCTACGGCGATTTGACCGGCAAGCCGGTGCTGGCCAAAGTCGGCACCAGCTGCGGGACCGGCTTGGTGTTGATCGGCTTCAAAGCCGATGGTGGGCTGGATTGCGGGCCCAGCGGGGTGGCGGCGGACTACATCGATGAAATCTCCAACGGCCTGATCTTCAACCAGTTTATCGACAAGACCAACGGCCTCGTCAATCTTGCCATCCCTGACGGCAACGGCGCTGGCGTCTCCACCTCGTTGGACTTTCCCGATATCGGCACCGCCCAAGCGATTTGGGTCGACGTCGATGTGCTCAACAGCGATGTTTCAAGCTTGACCATCGAATTGTACGGCCCCGGCATGGCAACCCCGTACATTCTGTACAGCAAGAGCAAGAGCGGCACGACCCTAAAGACCTCGTTCAACAAGGACACCGCGATTGCGGTGGGCGATATGAACAAAGACTGGATCGGCAAGAATCCCAAGGGTACCTGGTCGATCACGGTCAAAGACCCGCTCAAGAACCAGTTGAGCAGTTTGACTGACGGCAAGTTTAGCTGGGGCGTAGCGATTCAGACACTGTCGACCAAGAAGATTCAGATCAAGGGCAACTTGATTGTCGATGGCACCTTGCAGGTCGGCGGCACCGCGGGCGGGATTACCGGCAACGTCGCTTTCAAAGACCACGTCAACTTCGAAAACAGTTGGTGCCCGGCCCAACCCAATGGCGACAAGTCTGCGGTCATCGGCGGCATCTGCACCCCGGGCGTCGGCATTTATAAGAACTGGCCCGAGGCCATCGCCCACTGCAATGCCAAGAAGGCGGACTTGTGCTCGGGTGCGCAATCCTTGGTCTTGCGCCGCCACGGCGCCATTGAGAACAACTTCGAGTGGTCCAACTGGACCAACTCGTACGCCGACAACGACGCCAGTTGGTGGGACGCGGCTGTAGGGCCCATGGGCGACGATCACAGCACAGGCGAGACGGCGCTGGCACCCTGCTGCTACAACGTCACGCCACAACGGGCCACCGACCAGATCGTCAAGATCAATGCCAGCGACGTTGGCATCCGCGTCATGCAAATTCATAATGTTGCCGACACCTCCTTCGGTTACGCCGCGGCGTATTGTGCCGAGCTCAACGCCGACCTGTGTAGCCGCTCCGAGCTGGTGATCCTGCGCACCGCTGGCAAGATTTCCGCTACGTTCTTCTGGGCCAACAGTGCCGACGACACCGATGGCCAAGTGGACTACGGCGCAGCCGCCGGCGGCACCACACCCGACAACGTCCGCTTTGCGAAAGACCCCGGAGCATTCGCCTGCTGTGCCCAGGGCGGCAACCGCACCGGTTTGGCCTGCCCTGCCGGCTCCGCCGACCAAGGCGGAATCTGCGTGACCAAAGTCAACAACTCGGGCACGACGTTTATCAACGCCGCCCGCGACTGTTCCACCACTGGTGGTCACATTTGCACCGTGTCGCAAAACAAGCGCCTGCGCGACATCAATTACATCACCGGCGGCGGCACGTGGTCTTCCAACATGGAAGACTGCGATGGCGCTAGCAGTTCATGTGGAAATGGCTCGGTCGGCAACAACATCAATCCCGGTGCCACGTACACCTACGCTTGCTGCTTGTAGCCACCCCCTTTGCGAACTGCGCTGGGCCAGTCCCCGGCGCAGGCCTTGACTTGATTTGACAGGACCTGTCAAATAGCCTGAGCGGCACGCTGCGAATTAGATTGGAGATTGCCATGCGCAACATTGCAAAAGTACTTGAGTGCCTGACTTTTCACCCGCTGGTCCGCGCGCTTGCTGCCACGGCTACCGCCCTAGCTGTGGCCATGGCGACGGGCTGTGGCGAAGAAGCTGGAGTCGAACCCGATGGCAGCGCGACCGCCGACATCGGTGAAAACACCGACGGTTTAGTGGTAACGGCCGACGCTGGTGAGGACACCGTTGTCACCGATGTCGTTACCACTCTGGATATCGGCGGCGATGCTGGCACGGATTCGGCAACTGCCACCGAGGTCAGCGGCGATGCTGCCGTCGAAACGGCCGATTCTGGAGTCAATCCGTGTCCCGGTGGCGCCGGTTGCGCCTGCCAGCAAAACAACGATTGCACCGATTCGCAAAAGTGTATTGTTACGCCAAAAGGCTTGCGCTGCGCTAAGTTGTGTACGACTTCCAAGTGCGGCGACAACGAGAAGTGCATTTCGTCTGGCGGCGGCGAACCTGTCGACATCTGCGTGCCTAAGTGGGGCTCGCTGTGCAATCCATGCAACGCCAATCAAGAGTGTGAAAAACTCGACACCGGTGCTCGCTGTGTCGATCAAGGTGAAAACGGCGCATTTTGTGGCAGCGGCTGCGCCGTCTCCGGCGATTGCCCCAGCGGCTATGAATGCAAAGACACCAAGGACGTCGCCGGCGCGCCCAGCAAGCAATGTGTCGTCGTCGGCGCCGCCGCCTGCACGTGCAACGCCTACGCCCTTGTTTTGGAACTGTCGACCACCTGCTACAAGCTGGCTGGCACCGCCAAGTGCCAAGGCAAGCGCACCTGCATCGCGGACGGCAAGCCCAATGCACCCGCGGGCGGTGGACTGTCCAGCTGCTACGCGCCCGATCCGACCCCTGAGCAATGCGACGGCAAGGACAATGACTGCAACGGCCAAACCGATGAGGCGACCTGCATCGACAACAAGGTGTGCACCGACGACTTGTGCAAGGGCGGCGGCGGCTGCGACAACCCAGCCAAGAGCGGCACGTGTGACGCCGATGGCACGGTTTGCACCAAAGATGATCAGTGCGTCAATGGCGAATGCAAGTCCGGCGCAGTGCAAGTTTGCGACGACAAGAACGACTGCACCAAGGACTCCTGCGACCCCAAAGATGGCTGCAAGTACGCACCGGATGAGGGCAAATCGTGCAATGCCGACGACAACCTGTGCACAGAAAACGACGCCTGCGATAAGGCCGGCAAATGTGTGGCCGGCGGCAACAAGCCGTGCAATTCGTCCGATCAATGCACCAAGGGCAAATGCTCGACGATCGACGGCAAGTGCAAGTATTCATTCCAGGACACCTTCCCGTGTAACGATGGTAACTTGTGCACGGACAAGGATAAGTGCGATCAAGGCAAGGGCGACTGCTTTGGTCTGGTGATTGCATGCGACGACCAGAAGCCCTGCACCGCAGACAGCTGTGATCCGCTCGAGGGTTGCAAACACGACAAGACGTTGACGACGCCGTGCAACGACGAAGACGCCTGCACCGCCAAGGATACCTGCCTCAGTGGCATTTGCTCGGGCACCACCGTCGACCCCGGCAAAGCCAAGGCGCTGGGTGGTTGCAGTGACGACAATCCGTGCACAACCGACATTTGCAATCCGGCGATCGGCTGCCAGAACAAGCCCGACAATGTCGAGAAATGCGACGATGGCAATCCGTGCACTCAGGGCGACATCTGCTCGATCGGCACTTGCAAAGCCGGGACCAACATTTGCGCCTGCACCGCCGACAGCGATTGCAAGAGCAAGGAAGACGGCAACTTCTGCAACGGCACCCTGTTCTGCGACAAAGCCAACGCGCCCTACCAGTGCAAGGTCAACCCCGCCACGGTGGTGGAATGCAGCACGGCCTCCGACGGCCAATGCAAGACCACGACCTGCGACCCGAGCAACGGCCAGTGCGTCACCACCAACAAGGCCAGCGGCAATGACTGCGATGCTGACAAAACAGTGTGTACGGACAAGGACGCCTGCACCGATGGCAAATGCAACTCCGGCAAACTGATTGTTTGCGACGACAAGAATCCGTGCACCAAGGATTCGTGCGATGCCACCAAGGGTTGCGTGTTCGATTACAACACTGACGCTTGCGATGCGGACAACAACGCTTGCACCGTCGGCGATATCTGCAAAGCCGGTGGCTGTGTCGCTGGCGCCAAGAAGTCGTGCGACGACAGCGAAGAGTGCACCAAAGATTCGTGCGATAAGGTCAAAGGCACCTGTGTCTATGACGCCCTGACGACCCCGTGTGAAGACGGTAACAACTGCACCGTTGGCGACAAGTGTGGCGGCGGCAAGTGCGTGGCGGGTGAAGGCCCGATCTGCGACGACAACAATCCGTGCACCACCGATACCTGTGACAGCAAATCGGGCTGCAAGTACACGCCGGACGACGCCATCAAGGTCCCTGGCTGCTACTCAGGCGACCCTGGAACCAAGGGCAAAGGCACCTGCAAGGCCGGATACCAGACCTGTGTCGCCGGTAAAATCGACTCCAAGTGCCAAACTGAAGTCGTGCCCTCCGTTAAGGAAGCCTGCGATGGCGTTGACGACACCTGCAACGGCACCACCGACGAGGGCTGCAAGCCGACTGCATTTGCCGCGCGCATGGGTTCGGCAACGCTGGCTGGCAAGGGCGCAAATTACGAAGCGCGGGCCTTTGTCGGCGGCAGCCAAGTCGTAGGCACCAGCGAAGGCGGCAAGTACATCGCCAAGTTTGGCTTCTACGCTTGGGTCAAGGCGCTGCTCGGCCAGTAGAACCCGAGCGACTCAGGGCTGCCTTGAACAGCCAAGATCAACCACAGCGACCGGATTTCGAGCTTACATTCCGGCTATCGCCGTTCTTGAATCCGGCTGGGCGACTCTCGAATCCGGCTGGGCGACCCTCGAATCCGGCTGGGCGACCCTCGAATCCGGCTGGGCGACCCTCGAATCCGGCTGGGCGACTCTCGAATCCGGCTGGGCGACCCCGCACAAATTTGACTTGCTCTGCCCTTTAGAGCTCGAATTTGTCGCCGGTCTTGTCATCCAGCCGCGCGGCGTCCACCGCGATATCAAACGGCCGCTCTTCCATCGGCGTGCCCTTGGGCGGCGCGATCCACTCGGTCGGCCGCGGGATTAGCACCGGCGAAAAGTCAGCGCCCGGTTCGTCATCGGGATGCGTGCCCGCCACGATGTAGGTTCGGCCCAACCCGCTATGAACGCTGGTGGCCTCCGGCCCGTATTTGAGCTCCCAAGGGTCCTCGAGTAGCAGACGCCGCAATTGCTCGCGCAAGCGTTTGGTGTAATTTACCGACCAAATCTGCAAGGGTTGCGGAGGGTTCAGCCGCGCCTGCCGGACTTCGGTGAGCTCTTTGCCGAACTCGCCACCAATGCCCTTTCGGGTCCGCCACGGCAGTGGTGCCTCGACGTCGACCGCCATTTCGTAGCGGCCAATATTGCGCAAGTTGAACTGTGGCATTACATCGGTCTTGATGCGATCCGCTGTTTTATCATCAAGCTCCGAATCGCGGGCCTCGCGAATCGGCCGAGCGTAGGTGTTGCTGAACGAATTGCGCTTTTGCACCCAGGCGCTCAGGCGATCGGCCACGAAATTGTGGGCAACCATAACGAAAAAATGGTCTTTCTGGTACAAATAATCGAAAAGAGCAAAGCGGTTGCCACCTTGGCGCCGGGCGAGAGCGGGCCGGCGCGCCAACGGCCACGCAAAAGGCTGCCCAAGCAAGTCGATGGCTCGCGCTTCTTGTTCTTCGTCGGGCTTGTCGGCGTACGCTTCGTTCATGGCGGTCGATTGGGGTGCCAGCTCAGGTGTTTTCGCCATCGGCGCGGTCCGAGCCAACCGTTACACCGGTGTCGGTCTGTTGGTAGTACTCGCTGGTATGCCGGCGCTCGCTGACGACCCCTAAAGCCAACTCAATCTCACGGGTAATGCGTTCGCATTCGTCGCCTTTGACCCCAAGGACTTTGATGGAGACTTCGCCGTTGTCGTCAATGGTGAACTGAATCTCGCGCCGCGTAGCCATGGCTTACTCCGATTCGCAAAGGAACGGTCAGGAAACTACCCGATTCTGGTAAGGAACTGTCCTCAAATCACTCGATCGATCTGGGCAACACAGGAGCGGCGAGTCGGTCTTTCGGGACGCGAGCTTAGCGACCAACAAAGCCAGCACACGGAACCAGTCCCACAATGACTTATTCTGGGACAGTTCCTAAGGAGCGCCGAGTCGGTCTCAGGACGCGAACTCAGCGACCATTGGCGCAAGCAAACGCAATCCGTCCCAGAATGCCTTGTTATGACACGGCTCCTAATCGCCCCAACTGCTGACTTTAATGTGAATATGCTGCTGTTCGTCGACCTTTTCTTCCTCGAGCGTGTAGCCGCGTTTAGTGACCTCTTCCTTGACCGTGTGGTAGGCGTAGCGCTGCACGATTTTGCGGGTAAACTCGCTTTGGCTGTAACCAGCTGTCATTTCTACAAATTCCCAGTCGGCTACAAAAGTCACATTGCCCGTCTGGGCATCTACATTGACCCCAATCTCGTAGGTCTTGCTGGCATGGATCACCATCTTAGCTTGGGTCTTTTGGCCCAAATAGCCTTTGACGTGAACCAGTTGGCCCTCCTCTGCCTTGGTAAAGGCAAATCCGAGCTCTTTAAGGACGAGTTCAAGCCGCATCAAGTTGTTGATTTTGGTCTGGACAGTCGTGAAGTGCGACATGGCTGGGCTTCCCTTGCTGTGGCCTTGACGTGCGCAACCGCATCGCTAAGGGCATGGTGCCGTGCGCCGGGGCAGACCGCGCACCGCTATGGGTGCTTGAGCGCAGGATTATCGGTG
>SHZD01000261.1 GCA_009692465.1 Myxococcales bacterium | reverse complement strand
CTGTGCCTGTGGTGAGGGCTTCGGGTGTGCCTGTGGTGAGGGCTTCGGGTGTGCCTGTGGTGAGGGCTTCGGCTGTGCCTGTGGTGAGGGCTTCGGGTGTGCCTGTGGTGAGGGCTTCGGGTGTGCCTGTGGTGAGGGCTTCGGGTGTGCCTGTGGTGAGGGCTTCGGGTGTGCCTGTGGTGAGGGCTTCGGCTGTGCCTGTGGTGAGGGCTTCGGGGCAAGCGACTGGCGGACCCGCGATTCCGCGCTTTCGGAGCAAAACGCTTGGTTGAGTCGGCGTGGTTACCGCTAGCCTGCGGCGTCGGCGCTCCAGTCCCCAGCTCTTGACCTAGAGAGCCGACCAATTAACGCCGAACCTCAAAGAATTCCCAAACAAAACGGAGCGGCCTGACGCCAACCCGCAGGCCACTGAATAAGTGCCGCAGGCTCGCGACCCACAAAGCAAGCACTGAGACGCCGAGCAAATCTTACTTGATCGGCTCTCTAGCCATTCAGATATTCTCAACAGTCCAACAACTGCCCGGAGAACTGGCCCAATCAAATTCGTGCAGTTTCAGACAGTTGCCACCGTCTAGCCAGACGGCGCTAGGAGCGAGTCGGAATACTCCGACACGCTCCTAGCTGGTGCCCAACGGCGCAGACCGCCGATTTCGCTCGGGGCCTCTCTTCTCATTGATTTGCATCCGAAATCGGGGCTCGCGCAGATTTCGGTGGTGAATTTTGACGGGTGGTTCGGATCTCGGGCCGCTGCGCGTCTTCTGCCCGACCTATTTTGCGCTTACCATCGGCCTGTCTGCTACCAAACAAGGAGTCAACTATGCCCGCACCTCGCCCTTGGACTGTCAGTCCCCACGGCCCCCATTGAGAAAGTAAACGATAACTTGTGGTTAGTCGAAGGCGACGTGCCAACACCCGGCGGAATTCGCCGTCGCATGGCCATCATCAAACGCAGCGACGGCACTTTGGTGTTCTTTCACGCCGTCCCGCTGCGTGACGCTGAGCTAAACGAAGTGACTGCCTGGGGCACCCCGACTGCGCTAGTTGTTGGCCATGACCAACACGCTATCGACGCCGTGCCATTTGCCGCGCGCTTGGGGCTCAAGACCTATGGTCCCGCGAGCAACGCCGCCAAGCTGCGCAAGCGACTCGACTTGACCGGAACACTGGCGGAGCTGCCGCCCGATCCCGTTGTGACCTTTGAAGAAATGGACGGCACCAAAACCGGCGACGCTGTTGCCATTGTCCGCAGCCAAAGCGGGACGTCGCTGCTTTTTAGCGACTGCGTGCAGCACAGCCCGGCGGCGTCGATGGCGTGGCCGTTTCGCTTGCTCGGCTTTGGCGGTGGCCCCAAAGTCGCCCCGCTCTTTCGCCTGCTTTTCATGAGCGACCGCAGCAAACTGCGCGACCATCTGCTGCGTTTGGCTGATGTGCCGGATCTGGCGCGGGTCATCCCGTTTCATGGCACGATCGTCGATGTCGCCCCAGCGGCCGCGCTGCGCCGAGTGGCTGCTGGGCTTTAAGGAACGGTCCTCAACGAACTCGATCGATCTGGGCAACACAGGAGCGGCGAGTCGGCCTTTGGGGACGCGAGCTTAGCGACCAACAAAGCAAGCAAACGGAACCAGTCCCACAATGACTTATTCTGGGACAGTTCCTTAAGGGGCGCTCTGGGCCATGGCCACAACGGCATTCTGCCAGCGATCCACAGCACTACCGGGCCCAACTAGCTTGAAATACCACGTCTTATCCGGCGCAGCCACGGCCACAACTGCCATTTTCCAGCCCGTTTTGGCGGCGGACCCGCCCGGTTCCGGTGTGCCGGCCTGCCATGTGCCAGCGATTTCGACAAGTGTTGCCGGGTGCTTGGCCCCAGCAACTGGGGATTGTTTTGCCGCAGTTTCGCAGGTTTCGCCAGCAGCTAGTTGAAACTGCCCGCACCAGCGCGCCACGTTCATGGCCAGTGGCAGTCCGGCACCCAAAAACGACACCGTAACTTCGGCCGCATCCGTTTCCGTCGGTTCTTTGGGCAGCTTGTAGACCTTGACTAGCATCGGTCGCGGCGGGATCTGTTGCCAGCTCGCGGGCGCCGCAAAATCGGGCACGTCTGCTTGCTCGCCTTGCGGTTGCGCCATCGGCGGCATGCCAGCACCACCGCCACCAATTGGGGGATGACCCGGGGGCAGGCGCGAGTCGGCCGCCGCGCCTTGCAGCAAACCATGGGCAGGCATCGCCCCGGTGTCGGTGGCGGCAGCGATCATCCCCTCGGCGACGGGCAAAGTCGGCGCCGGCAATGGCGCGGCATTTAGAGGCTCAGGCGCAGTCTTGGTGCACGCAAAAGTCGCGCTACCGGCTAGCGCGAAGGCAATCAGAGCGCAGTACGGGTGACGAAACATCGATTCCTCAGGCCAGCCCGCCGTGGGCGTGCAGGCACGTTGTAGGCTTGGTGTCGGAGTTTGGCAAGCAGGAGCAGGCAACCGAGGGCGTGGTGAGCACCGCCCTTTGCAACTCGTCGGCTCGTCGGCTCATCGGCTCGTCGGTGTTGCGCGTTGCCGTCTGCCAATTGCGCAGCTACACTGCTAGCCGGAGGCTCGGGCAGTGACGCGACTATTCTCAAGTCTAACAACTGCTTTCGCCGCGCCGCCATCAGCACCGGTGCAAGCACACCAAGTCAGGCTATTGGACGCTGGCGGCGGACCCGATCGAGGGTTGCGCTGCGCTCAGGCCTCTGGCTATTCACGCCTTGACAGTAGGCGCGCTGGTTTTGGCCACCGGCACGCGAGCTGGCTGCTGGCGCTTGCCCTCGCACAACTGGCGGGCTGTGCGGCTGAACCCGCGCCGCCTGCCCCAGAACCGGCGGAAACTATTGATGGACCAGCCGCCGCACTGGGTGCCGCCGCACTGGGCGGCAGTGTTACCGCGCTCATTGCGATCAAGTTACTCACTTCAACGCTAGTGGCAGAAAACACCACCTTGGACCCCAAAGCCTCTGCAGGGCAACTCGCCGACGCCATCCATGCCCACGCCTTGAAGGCCAAAAGTGGCTGCTCAGGTCTGGCCGCCTTTCATGTGCCGAGCACAGCGACCATCAATATCACCTTGCCGTCGAACACCTGTAAAATAAGTGGCTTTCAAGCTTCGGGTCTTGTTGACTTGACTTTGGCCACTGCCGACGGCGTTGCCACTTGCACCGTCAAGCTGGGCGCCGTCAAAGTGCGCGGCCAAGAATTCGTGGGCACTGTCAAACTACACATGGCGGCGGACAAGACGCTCACCACGGAAGTGGTGGACCTGCAAATCGGTAAAACCACACTCAGTTGGCTAGGTAACCCCGCCACTGATGCCAACGGCGTTGGCCTAACGGTGGATGGCACCGGCACTATCAAACAGGCCGCTGACGGCCCGACAATCGGGGTGGCGATGGTCGCCGTGCGCCGCAATTTCGCCGCTTGCTATCCCCACTCTGGCACCATCACGGTGACCCAACCGCTGCCGCTCATTGCGCCCAAGGCCAAGGTCGGCACTGTGGTCGACACCGTGATTTCGCTGGCTTTTGACGGCGAAACGCCGCGCGATGGCAGCGTAGAAGCGACAGTGACCGCTGGCAAGCTCAAACCTACCGTGTACAGCAACATGACCCTGCCGCTGTACGGCGATTGTCCGGATGGCACCGCGCCATGATAGCTTGCCTAGTTCAACTGCCGCGATTCCCCGCTTTGGGCGCATCTCGGCGTCACTGCGGCGCTTTCGTCCCTGCTGCGTACATAAGTACGCCTCAGTCGTCAAGCCCCTTGCTCCTTGTCGAGCGATAACGAGCGACAGGGCACTGGCATCCCAAATCGGGGCTCGCGGAGATTTCGGTGGTGAATTTGAGACTGCCTAACGCCATGGCTGCGAAGAGAGACTTGTATGACCGCCGGTGACCACGTCAGTAGCGGCCGCCTTGCCCGCATGGCCAAGTTTGCCACGGTCGGCGCGCGCACTGCCGCCGATATGCTGGCCGCGCGGGCCCGCCAAAAGTTGGGCAGCGATGACGCCACCATTGCCGAGTCGCTCAAGCCAACTGCCGAGCGACTGGTCGAAGTCCTTGGCGAAATGAAGGGCGTCGCCACCAAGATTGGCCAGTTTGTCAGCTTGGTCGATCAGGATAATTTCCCCGAAGATGCACGCAAAGCCTTGCATCGGCTGCTCAATCAGGCGCCTCAGCGCATGAAATGGGCCCAAGTTCAGGCGGTGATTCGCGGCGAGCTGGGCGGCGATCCTCATGAACTATTTGCGCAATTCGACCAGGAACCCTTGGCCGCGGCATCGATGGGCCAGGTGCATGGCGCAGTGACCCACGACGGCGACGATGTCGTGGTCAAAGTGCAGTACCCAGGGGTCGACAAGGCGATTGAGTCAGATTTGCGCAATGCCGGGGCGATTGCCCGCACGCTGTCGATTGCCGGCGGAGTTTTGGAAAGTCGGCACTACTTTGACGAACTGTCGTCAGTGCTGCGCCGTGAGCTCGACTACTTGGCCGAAATGGACCAAGCAGAGGTGTATCGCGACGCCCTGACGCCATGGCCCGATTTGGTGGTGCCGCAATTTCGCCGCGACCTCAGCACGACCCGGATGCTGACTATGGAACGGCTGCGCGGGCCGACCATGCTGCAGGCGGCTCAAAACGAGGAGACTTCCGGCGCGGACCGCTTTCGTCTTGGCGCCCAGCTGGTGGCGGCGACGTGGGGACCGTTCTTGCGCCAAGGGGTGATTCACGCCGATCCGCATCCAGGCAATTACATTGCATTACCCGATGGAAAGCTCGGCGTGCTCGATTTTGGTGCCACTAAGCAACTGAGTGTCCGATTTACCCAGGCCTACTGGCGCTTGCTCGACGCCGCCTTTACCCGCACCACCCCAGACGTGTATTCGATCCTCAAAACTGGTGGTTTTGACATGCAAATTGAAAAGGAAGCCGCGAACGCTTGGCTATTGCCACTGACCGCGATCGTGGAGCGACCGTTTGAAAGCAACCACTACGATTGGGGCCAGTGTCGCGTTTCGGCGGACGTACAGGCGCTGACCAAACGCCACCCGCTCTTGGTGCTGCGGGTCCGAGCGCCCGAAGAGAGCCTAATGTTCTACCGCAGTGCGGCGGGGGCGGCTGGCGATTTGCGCCTGCTGCGGTCTGCTGGCGACTTTCGCTTTACGCTGATCGACACGGCGCGGCGAGCGCTCGGCCAGTTGGCACCCGCTACGGCTGAGGGGCTGGTATTGCGTTCGGCAGATTGGGCGTAAGCTATACGCGGTCGCCCAAGTCCGGCACCATGTGCTGGATCGGCGATCTCGCGCTTGCTGGGTGGGTCGCCAAGCTCGCGTCTGCTCAACAGCCGATTGGCGGCACGCGGAACCTGCCTACAACTACCTTTGGAGTCCAGTTGGCTGCCACCCTTCGAACAGTCGCTGTGGTGCTTTTGGCTCTTAGCGGCGCCGGTTGCGATAAGTTACCGAATATTCCTTGGATAGATAGCGCCGATCCGGATGCCGCCGCCAGTTCGGGGCACGACGAGCCGGCGGCCAGCAAGCACAGACTGGCCTTCCTCAAGGACAATGTTCTGGTGATTGTGCTTGATCACAATGAGCTTGGGCGCCGAGTGAGCGGCGAGCAAACTCGCGTTTTTGACGCCAATGAACGCGCACAGGTGGCCTTTGAGGGTTGCTTAGTCACCGGCTTGCTCGACTCGACGTTTGGTCCAGACTGGCAACGTTGGGCCTATGTCGAGTTGCGCAGCATCGGCGACCGTTCCGTAACCATTGCCACCACTCGCTTGCTTGCCCGGCGCGCTTGGCTGGTCTGGGGTCGCACTGACCGCCGCGATTTTGTGGTCCACGTGGCTGCAAACAACGGCCGCATGACGCCGGTTGGGCCGCTCTATTTGGTATGGGAGTCACAAGTTGACAACAATGTCACCGATCCCGATCCGTGGGTGACTGGTATCGAGGCCGTCAACTTGAGCAACGTTGCCAGTGGCGCGACGGCCATCAGTTTGGCTAAGGATGCCTCGCCGGCGGCACAAGCGGGACTGGTCCATTTTAAAGCCTATTGCGCGCGCTGCCACGCGATCAACGGCATCGGCGGTGGCAGTGGGCCCGAGTTGAACGCCCCAGTCAGCGTGACTCAGTATTGGCAACAAGGCTGGTTGGAAAAGTTCCTCGACAATCCAACCGCCATTCGCTATGGCGCCGCCAACCCCAAGTTGCCCGCCGATATCGCCGATCGGCCCAGAGTCATTGCCGAAGTCGTCGCTTTTTTGCGCGAAGCGGCTCGAGATCGGCCAGCGCCGACCCAACAGTAGCTCGAGCTTCGGACTCGATTAGGAACTGTCCCAGAATAAGTCATTGTGGGACTGGTTCCGTGTGCTTGCTTTGTGGGTCGCTAAGCTCGCGTCCTCAAAGGCCGACTCGCCGCTCCTGTGTTGCCCAGATCGATCGAGTTAGTTGAGGACAGATCCTTAGAGGGTGTTTATCTTCAAACGCCTGCTGCGCGTAACCCGTCGATGAGTTCGCTGGACTCATCGACCCCGCCATGCTTTGTTGTCAGCCCTCTTGCTCCTTGTGACGCACTACAAGTGCGCCTCAGTCGTCAGAGTGCCTCCGC
>SHZD01000260.1 GCA_009692465.1 Myxococcales bacterium | reverse complement strand
GTCGAACGAGTCATTTGGGGACAGAGCCTAATCCAGTTGATTTAGCGCAATCGGGTCAAGTTTCCCTCGCGTTGCCCAAATTCACCACCGAAATTCCCCGCGGCCCCCGATTCGGGATGCCAGTGCCCTGTCGCTCGCTGTCGCTCGCTATCGCTCGACAAGGAGCAAGGAGCTTTTCTGTCAGGGGCGTACTCTCGTACGTCCCTGACAGAAAAGTGACGCAGTGACGCCGAGATGCGCCCAAAGCGGGGGATCGCGGGTTGGCGCCAGCCACCTGGGTCGCTGCCTTCACTGCCCGATTCCAAGTCGCTACTTCGCTGCGCCAGCCGCCAAAAACGCTGCCCAAAAGAACGGGTGCGTCGTCGGCGCCTGCCCCAACAGCTGCAACTGAGCCTGCCGCAACGCCGCTGCCCGCCCGCTGCCGGCCTTCCATGCGCCGTACAGCGCCGTCATCAGTCCGCGCGTCGCCTCGTCGTCGACCGGCCATAGGCTCATCACCACCGTCTGCGCCCCGGCAATCGCCAGCGCTCGCCGCAACCCCTGCACGCCGTCGCCCGCCCGCAGGTCGCCGACCCCGGTATTGCAGGCCGACAGCACCGCCAACTGAGTGCCGTGCAAGTCCAAGGACGCCGCTTCCAAGGCCGTAAGCGCCCCGTCATCGCCGTGCTGCGGATGGGCGTTGAAACCGGCGAGCAGCAAGCCCGACCGCAGCAAAGGCGAAGACTGCGCCGCCCCCGCCACTCGCGCCGCGGCCTGAAAAAAGCCGTGGGTGGCAATGTGCAAAAAGCGCGGACCTTTGGCGTTGCGCAGCGCGCCCTCGGTCGCTTGGCCTTGGGTCAGCACTTTGGCCTCGGGGAACAATTGGGCCAGCGCCTCCGCCTCGCCTGCCGTTGCCGGCAGCGCTTGCACCTGTAGACCGCGCAGATCACCGGGCTTGACCACTGGCGGCGCCACCTTGGCCTGATTGCCCCAATCAAACGCCGGATTGGCGACCACCAGCGGCGGCTCGCGGGCGAGCACTTGCGCCGTTTGCCGCAACAAGTCGCGCCCGCTAGTCAGGTAGGTCAGGGTCGCCGTCTGCACCACATACTTGCCGTTTTGGTCGGGCAGCGCGGCAAACGGCAGCAACAGCAGGGCGCCATCGGGCGCCACGCGCAGATCGGTTGCGCTGCCGATCGCCGGCATTAGCGGCCACCACACCGCCTGGGCCACCGCGGTCAGCGCCGCGCGCGGATCGCTGTCGGGGTTGTTCAAGGCCCGCCGCGCCGCCACCACCAGCGCATCGACAACCGCGGTCGGCCCCAAATCGCGCCACACCGGCGGCCCCTTGGCCGGCAACACACCGGCGGCATAGCGCGGCGGCTCCAAGCGCTCATGCCAGCCCTGGGTGGCCGGTGGCAGCTGCGGTTGGTAGACAATCAGTTCAATCAGTGCCGCATCGGCGGGCAAAAGAGCTTGCACAGCGGCAACTTCTGGTTGCGCCAGCCGTTCGCGAAAGGCGCCGCTGCGCCGAGACACTCCCTGCTCGTGGCCAGCCACCTCGGTTTTGAGTTTGTCGACCGCCTGCTGCCACGCTTGCAGATCCCCATCGCCAGCGCCGCGCAGGCTCAAGGTCGCCAACTGGGTGCGCGATTGGGCAAGGACGTCTAGGGCAGCACGATCATCGGGTTGCAGGCGCCGCCGCAAATGAGACGTTGTTTCAGCCAGTACATCGACAATCCGGCCGTGGCGCCGCAGCACGGTGCGCAGAGCCAACGTCGCCGCCACCGCGTCGGTCGGTTGCATGCGCACAGCATGGGCGACCACCGCGTCGGCCTCGCTGCGCAAGTGCATAAAGACATTAATTTTTCGATACTCGTCCCCGGTCCACAGCAGGTCGGTCATCGACTTGTCCGCGGTGTCCTGCGCTTGGCGCCGCAACTCGAGTGCTGCCGGATAGTTCTTTTGATGTTCAAGCAGTTGCGCCAACCGCAGCCGAGTCGATACCGCCGCGGAGCCCCCATCGGTCAGCTTGGCCTGCAGCGCCAACACGGCACGCAAGCCCTTTTCTGCCGCCGCGTACTCGCCCAATTGCAGCTTGACACAGGCAATGTTGTACAGGTCGACCAGCACCACCGGATGGTCTTTGCCGCGCAAGACTTGGTCCAGGGCCAGCGCCCGCTCCAGCAACGGCAGCGCTTGGTTGGGCAAGTCGGCCTCGGCTAGCGCCGTGCCCAAATTACCTAGATTGGTTGCCACCCTCAGGCTGTCGGCCCCAAAAATCGGCTCGTCGATGGCCAGCGCTTCGCGGTACAGGGCCGCGGCCTGGGTGGCGTGCTCCGGCAACAACGATGCGGCGTAATTGCCTTTGGCCGTCGCCACTTTGGGATGGTTGGGCCCCAGCGCTGCCTCTTGAATGACCACCGCTGTGTGCAGACGCGCCCGCCACGCCAGTTTGTCGCCGGTCACTTGGTCGATGCGCGCCAGCACACTGGCAGCCGGCAGGGTCTGCGCAGACTCTAGGCCGTGGGCGCGATGCAGCAAATCCAAGGCGCGGTGAGCATGATCCTCTGCCTGTTCCACCTGTCCGTCATCCATGGCGACATCTGCTAAAGCGATCAACGGGTTGGCCAGATGCGGATGGTCTTTGCCTTGGGTCCGCTCGCGAATCGCCAGCGCCTGTCGCAGCACCTTGTAGGCGTCGGCCAGTTGGCCAGTTCGTTGCAGCAGCACCGCGAAAAACTCTGCGGTATTGGCAACATCGGCGTTTTCCTCGCCATAGGCAGTCACCTGCACGTCAAGCGCGCGGCGCAGCAACTTTTCGGCCATCCCGTAGTGGTTGCGGATCAGCGCCAGCTGGGCCTGATTGACCAACACCGCCGCCACAAACGGATGCTGCGGGCCCAACGTCGCCTCGTTGATGCGCAAAGCGCGGGCATACAGGGCGTCGGCCTGCGCATACTTGCCCAGATTGACCTTTTCGAGGGCCAAGTTTTGCGCCACTTGCGCCACCCACGTGTGGTCTTGGCCTAGATTTTGCTCCAAAATGGCCAGCGCTTCGCTAAATTCGCTCTCGGCCTTGTGGTATTGGCCCAACGCCTCAAACGTGGACGCGCGGGCTTGCAGCAAGCTGCCGGTGTAAGCGTGGCGCGGCCCATAGGTCGCCTGAGCCATAGCAATGGCTTTGTCGTGCAACGGCATGGCCTTGTCGAGGTGCCCGGTCAGGCGCTGCAGCTCGGCTTGGGCGCTCAGGCACACCGCCAGCCCGGGGTTGTTCGGCCCGTGCAGCTTGACCGACAGTTCGCCCAGCCGCTGTTGAATAGCCAATGCTTCCACGTTCTTGCCGCGCATGCGTAACACGTCCGCCAAGCGATACAGGACCGCCGCATACCAGGCGTTGTCGGTGGCTTGGTGGCGTTCGTACAGGGTCAGCGCTTGCCGCTGCAGTTGCTCACCGCGTTCGATGTCGCCGGTCATCCGCAGGCAATCGCCCAAGATACTGAGCGGTTCGGCCACTTGGACTGCGTCTTTGCCTAGCGCCTTTTCGATGAGCGCGATGGCTTTTTCGGCCAGCCCTTTGGCTTGGGCGTACTGACCCTGCGGCAAAAGCGCCGACGCTTGCTGAATCGCGGTCGCCGCTTGGGCCAGATCGGCTGGGTCCACTGGCTTGGCTGATTCTACGGGCCTATCCGTAGTCGCCGGTTTGGCCTTGGCACCGTGCTTGGACGGTTCGGCGCTCCAGCCACTGCCCGGCGCCGATAAGGCACTGAGTCCAACCGTTGCGGCAATCAGCACATAGGTATGGAAATGCATGACTTACTTTGATGGTCCCGGCGGTGCCGTCCACTGGGCCTGCGCAAACGGGGCTTCGGGCTCTGCGGGTGGCGGGGCTGCGGCGTCCAACGGGTCGTCGCTGCCGCTATCGCGCAATCGGCGCGGCCCGGTGGCGACCGCTTGCGCAGGAGCGCGGCATTTTTCGACTAACACCAACAACTTGGCGCCGGCAATCCGCGCGGAGGACTGCAGGTCGTCGGCAGTGAGGCACTTTTGTACCAGCAGCGCTGCTTTTTCGCATTTGGCGGCCTTGAAATAGGCCTGACCGGCGGCGCACAGTACCGGGGTCTGGCGGCATTTTTCATAGGAAATCAAATAGGTGGGCGCGGCTTCGTCAAACCGGCTTTGCTTGTAGAGACGTTGCGCTTCGTAAAACGAGCGCTCGGCGACTAGCGGCTCCGCGCAGCCGGCGTCGATTGCGGCGGCCGCTGGCTGCGTTGGTGAGGCCGAACCGTCGGCGCTTTGGGGGTCGGTCGAGGTCGACTTGACCAGCTGTGCGCCACAACTGCAAATAAACGAAGCAATACCAACTATTTGCAGTAAGGATCGAACGGATCGCATGGGCGTTTCCTAGCCGGCACACTATCCGGCGGGCTGGGCACTGGCGGGTTGGGCACTGGCGGGCTGGGCACTGGCGGGCTGGGCACTGGCGGGTTGGGCACTGGCGGGCTGGGCACTGGCGGGCTGGGCACTGGCGGGCTGGGCACTGGCGGTGGGGCGCCGCCAGCGGGCGCGGCCATGGTTGGCGCTGCTCCGGCTGCATCTGGCCCAAGCAAAGACGGATCCTGCCCGCCAAGGACCGCATCTGGGCCAGTGGGTGCCGCGCTTGGCCCTGTAGACGCCGACGAGGTCGCGGAGGCCGCACGGTCAGCTGTAGTGGCGGCCTTGGGCAGCTCAGCAGGCGCTACACTGGAAACGGTGACTGGGGCACTGGGTTGGGACGCAGGCTTGGCTACAGCCCCACCAGTAGGCGCCAGTGGCGGCGACTGCCCGCGCCATAATACCGCCAGCACCAAGGCAAAGCCTACGCCGACGGCGGCGAAATAGCCCTTGCCATGCCAGTTTTCGGCCGTGGACACCGCAGCAATTGGCGCTGACGCCGGTTCCGGTATCGCTGCCTCCGCTGGCCATGGGCGGGCCGCAACAGGCAACTGGTCAGGCTGATCCCGGCGCGTCACCGGAGTCAGGCCAGTGGCGGTGGCGGCACTTTCGGCCGCAGCGCCCGCCATCTCCAGTGCGGGGGTCACCGTCACTGACGCCGAGGTGGTGCGACCTAGCGCGGTCGCCAGCGCTGTACGCATTTCAGCGGCATCGGCAAAGCGGTCGGCTGGCTGTTTTTGAAGCGCTTTTTCGATTACAGCTACAAATGGCGGCGATAGGCGCTCCCTAGCCAACGGCCCCAATGGCGGCAACGGGGTAAACGCGTGCATGTACAGCGTTTGCACCGGGGTTTGGCCCGAAAAAGGCAGTGCGCCGGTCACCAGTTCCCACAACACCACTGCCAAACTGTACAAATCGCTGCGCGCATCGACGGGCAGGCTCTGGGCCTGTTCAGCGCTCATGTACGCCGGGGTGCCCAAAACAGCGCCCGTTTGGGTCATCGCCGAGCCTTCGGACTTGGCGATGCCAAAATCGAGGACCTTGACCACCGGGTCGTCGCCGGCCACCTGATGCAAAAAGATGTTGTGCGGCTTGAGATCGCGGTGCACCAGCCCTACGCTGTGCGCTTCGGCCAAGCTGCGCAACACGGCGATGGCGATTTCGCAGGCCTCGCGCTCAGCAAAAGCGCGGCCCGCGTGTTTGCGGGCACGCAGTTCATCGGCCAAAGCGTGCCCGGCCAACAGCTCCATCGCCAGAAACACCAGCCCATTGTCGTCCTGACCGAAATCAAATACGCGAATAGTATTAGGATGTTTTAGGCCGGCAGTGACCCGAGCTTCGCGAAAAAATCGCGCCAGCATCTCGGGTCCGGCGTCGGCCACGGCCAGCACTTTGACTGCGACATCCTGACCGGTGCCGGTGTGCTGGCAGCGAAACACTGCGCCAAAGCCGCCGCGTCCCAGTTCGCCGCGCACGACGTAGCGACCGCCGATGACCAGCCCGCTGCCGATGGTGGCGACGTCAAAACTGGGCGGTCGCCGCAACAGCGTGGCCATGCCGTCGACCGGGCACTGGCCACTGTCGCTGCCGGTGTCACACAACGGACAAAATCGGGCGCTGTCGGTGGACCCGTTGCCGTCACCCACGCGAAGCGGTGCAGGTGGGGCCAGGGTGTGGTCGTTTTCGATCGACATGACGGCGGCGGTACCGAGGTTGACCCCGCAAGGGTAGGCGTTGGCGCCGGTTTGGGCAACAGACGTGAGGTCGCGGCCGCGGTCGGACAGTGGAACCGCCCAGCGCCACAGGCGACGCCAGCCGGCACCCACGCCATCGATTTGGTCGTGCACGGCGTGTAGTTATTTGGTTTTCAAGTGCATTTTCCTTCGATGCTTTTCATTTCCACATAGCCAGCCGGGCAATCGACGTCGATCATGCACTGGTTGGCGCCCCAGCACGGCTGATTGCTGAAGGTCCAACTGCCCGATTGGGGCTCGTAGGCGCAGCAGGTGTCAAAACCCTTGTACAACAGCACACATGCGGCCAATGACCCGGGTGCAGGCGGCTTGGCGGCCACCGCGTCGGCGGCGGCCATTGCGCCCATTGGTGATGCAGGGCCTAGGAGCGTGTCGGAGTATTCCGACTCGCTCCTAGCGCCGTCTGGCTAGACGGCGGCAACTGTCCGAAACTGCACGGATTTACTCCGGGCAGTTCTTGGACAGTTGAGAATATCTGAGAAGCTAGGAGACTGTCGGATCGCAATAG
>SHZD01000259.1 GCA_009692465.1 Myxococcales bacterium | reverse complement strand
GCGCGATAGCGTAGGGCATCCGAGAGTGCTCTGCAACGGCCGACAGACCCCGCGATCCCCCGTTTTGGGCGCATCTCGGCGTCACTGCGTCGCTTTTCTGTCAGGGACCTACGCGAGTACGCCCCTGACAGAAAAGCTCCTTGCTCCTTGATCTGCATCCCAAATCGGGGGCCGCGGAGAATTTCGATGGGCAATCCTGGGACCCCGCGATCCTGTGTTTTTGGCACACCGCGGCTCGCTGGGGTGCCCTTGGCGGCGGTGGCGGTGGCGACGGCCCTTGCCTCTAGCCATACCGCCACAGCGCCGCCAACTCTTTGGGATTCGGATCGCCTTGAAACACCGCGCCCACTTTGCGACAGCCCTCTTCGAGTTCATCCAAGAGTTGCTGGCGAGCGGCGTGGTCCGCCCGCAACAGGCCGCGCGCCGCATCGACATCCTCGGCATCGGCAACCATATCGAGCACTTCGCCATCGTCAATTTCACGTACCGCCACCGCCATCACCCGGTGCCCAGCCTGCCGGGCCTGGGCGAAGCTGGTCATTAACGGTGCCAATTGGCCCGCAAGACCGCGAAAATCGGAAACGACGATCAACGCGAACGGGCCTTTGCGCGCAATCAGGGCTGCTCTGACCCCCGCGACCAGTCCGACGATGCGCTGGCTCGCGGGCAGCTGGCCGCGATACGGCAGAGGCAAGTCGCTGGCGCGGCAAAATCGACGCAAAATCGACAAGTCCGAGCGCTGGCTGGGTTCTGGCCCGCGCAGCAAAGGCATACGTTCACGCGGTGGCAAACGCGATAGGGCTGCCATTACAACGCGTTGCCGCAAGTGGGGACCGGCGACCGCCACGTAGTTGGGCACGTCTTGGCCAAACAGCAGCGGCAGGGGGGCCCGCTCCACCGCCACCAAATAGCGCGCAACCACCGAGAACAACGCCACTTCGTCCATCGGCGCCAGATCATCAGCTACTGCCCGTCGAATATCCAGCAGCGCGCGATCGGTCGCGCCCAGCGCCGCCAAACCTTCCAAAACCGGGCGCGAATCCAAAACGCGACCGTCCACCAGCGACAGCCCAAAGGGATCGTGCGTGCGCGCGCACGCTTCGGCCAGCGAATGCACCAAGTCAGCGGCCTGATCCAGTGGCCCTTTGCCCGCCACCCCGTCGCGCATGGTCGCGCCGGTTTCTAGCACCACGTACATCGAACGGGTGCGTTCGCGCTCAAAACTGCGGGTCATCAACCGCCCGCGCGACGCCGACGCCTTCCACGCGATGTGCTTGAATGGGTCGCCGGCCGCGTGCTCGCGCAGCTCGCGCAAATCGTCGCCACTGCCCGGCACCTTGTCGGGGCGTTGACCTTGGCCGCTGCGCGGCGACATCCGCCGCGTTTCAGCTACCGAGCGCAAGTCGATGGGCAACGAGCGCGGCAACACCGCCAATTCGCACGGAGTTGGCAAAAAGACGTTAGCTTGCAGCAGGCCGTTTGGGTCCGTCAACCGGCCCTGAACCCCAATAATCCGATGCACCGCCGCCGTTTGCGGGCAGACCACCACATGCAGACCGCACGTCGGCCCGCGCAGCATCAGAGTCGCCGTGCCATCGCCGCCAAGCGTCAACCCTGGGCTGGTCCACACTTTGTCGATGTCAAAACGAGCGCCTTCGGTCGACTGTGGCACCTCGACGCGCAGCAACATCGGCACTTCGCGGCCGACACGGTGCGAGCGCTCGGTCCCCGCTTCACCCGTCACGCGCTTGCCGACAACCTCACACTGGGCCGCAATTTGCCACGGCGCCCGCCCCGGATGCAGACCGCGCCGCAATCGCCGGATCTCCAAATGCAACGCCCCGATCACCACGCAACCAGCCAACGCCGCACCCGGCACGGCAAGCGCCAGGCCAGCGGCCACCAGCGCCATTCCCACGCCGAGCACCATACGGCCAAAGGGCAGTAACATGCTGACTTACGAACCGAATTCGAAGTCGACAGCCATGGCCACCCCGGCGACCGGCTCGATGACTCTAGTCCGCGTTACCACGTCGTGCACCACCGCCGCCGCGGTAACGCCTTCGATGGCCGCGTCGGTGGTGACCATAATGCGGTGCTCAAGTGCCGGCCCGACCAAGGCCCGAACGTCATCAGGAGTGGCAAATTCGCGCCCGGACAGCAGCGCCCACGCCTTGGCCAACCGCAGCAGCGCCAAGCTCGCCCGCGGACTCGCCCCCAACGCCACCCGCGGATGCTGGCGCGTCGCTTGCACCAGTCGCACGATGTAGCCCATCAGGCGCTCTTCTACATGAACGCAATCAATAATCGACGCAAAATCAAGAACTTCGTCGATCGAGGTCACCGCTTGCAGTTGCGCCAGCGGACGGTCGTAGGTCTGCAACATCCGCACTTCGTCAGCGGTAGTCGGATAGTCGAGGCGTATGCGCACCAAAAAGCGGTCGATTTGCGCTTCGGGCAACAGGTACACGCCCTCTTGTTCGACCGGATTTTGGGTCGCCAGCACCAAAAAGGGCTCCGGCAGCGGCTGAGTGTGGCCCTCGATCGTGACCTGCCGTTCTTGCATGGCTTCGAGCAGTGCACTTTGGGTCTTGGCCGGCGCCCGATTGATTTCGTCGGCGAGCACCATTTGGGCGAACAGTGGCCCGCGCCGCAACTCAAACTCGTGAATTTTTTGGTTGAAAATGAAAGTTCCCGTAATATCAGCGGGCAGCAAGTCGGGGGTGAATTGGATGCGGCGAAACTGGCAACCCAGCGCCGTGGCCATCGCTTTGGCCAGCGTGGTCTTGGCCAGCCCCGGCACTCCTTCCAGCAAGACGTGACCCCGGGCCAATAGTGCGGCCAAAAGCACGGTTACAACTTGCGGATTGCCGATATACACCCTCGACACTTCGGCCACGACCCGATCGCGCAAGGCCCCAGCGTGCGCCAAGCGCGCATGACCCAACACGCCACGCTCGAGCGCCGGGAGCGGTTCTGAGTCTTTTGGGGTGGCCGTCGCGCCGCTATCACCGTGAGGGGTCATGGATCTCCAGAGTGCAAGGGACGGTCGTCCATCGGGCTAATCACTGTCGAATTCAACACTTGTAACGACGGGCCGGTCGGGGTATGTTGGACTGTATGGCGCAATAGCGATTCGGCCCACTCGACTTCCGCCGCCAGCTGCCCAAACTGCTGACGGCTGACCATCGGCGCGTGATCTTGCGCCAAAAGGCGTAGATCGTTCAAGACCTGCCGCAGGCGCTGGCCCGCTTGTTGCGACCAGCGTCCACCGCGCACCAGACCGTCGACCAAGCCGTCATCGCGCCGCCACGATCCCGAACGGCGCTGCGGCGCGGCGGCTAACTGCGCGCGGTCGGCGGCGAAACTGGGCTCGACTCGCTCCAGCAGACGCTCCAACTGATTAGCCAACAGCTGAGCGGGCTTACGGTAATCAGCCATCGGCTCGCGCAGCCAGGCTTGCAGTTTTTGGGCCAGCGCGCTGGTCTGCCGCGGCGTTTCGGCCCGCGGCGGCAACAATGCTTGGGCCGTGCGCGCGCGACGCAACACCGGCAGCCCGACCATCAGCAAAACCATCGCCAATAGCGCAGGAGCAACCAGCGGACCGCGCAGCAGCTCGGCCAATTCGGCCAATAGTGTGCTCAGCCAGTCCAGACCGCTGCGCCACGTCGGTCGATCGTCCGTGCTGGCGCTAAAGGTGCCGCGGGCGCTGCGTAAATTGGCAATCAAGGTGACTTTGCACGACCGGTTCTCGACGCAGTAGTAGCGCAACAAGTTGGCGGCAAATTGGCGGTTGTCGTATAATCTAGAAATCATTTGGTTAATCAGCAAGCTGCTGTCGGCAACGGCCAAGACGCGGCCGCGACCGCGACCGGCTTCGATCAGCCAACTGCCGCCGCCGATTCCATCGAACACGCCCCAAACGGCAGTGGTGGCGGCTACTGCTGAGCGCAATGCCGCTGGATGGTTCAGCACCACGCCATCCTTGATGTTGTGGCCCAAGAATTCGGCTGGGGTGTATTTGGATTGCGGGCCATGCCAACTGCGGGCCGTGGCGGTGCTGCGCGGATCAGCGGTGATGCGCACGATCGGCAAGTCGCGATTGTTGTCGTAACCGCGGCTTGACTGCCCGGGTTGGTCGAGCCAGTCGATGCCAAACGGCCCAGCCCACTGCCGACCGCTGCGAAAATCGTCGGCGACGATGAGCCTGCCACCTGAGTCGATAAAAGCCTTGAGTTGAACGATGTTTTCAGCCGTAGGCGCTGCGTCCGGGCCCAAGAGGACCACAATCGAGTGGCGGTCGAGTCGGGAAAAATCGAGCTCACCAGCGGTGTCCAACTCCACGTCAATGCCGTTGGCGGCGGTGAGTAGGCCGGCCAGACCGTTCCAATCTTGTGAATCTGCGGCAAAATCGACGCCAGCATCGGCGATACTTGCCACTGCTAAACTGGTAGCTGCTACGGCGGCAGCGACCGAAAAACGGACGGCGCGCACCCAGTTGGCTCGGCGGCTCCAACGTGCCATCAGCGATTCGCCTCGTCGACGCGGGTCATGGCCTTATCAACATCGCGAATTTGCTCCGTATCAGTGGCGCGACCATACAACGCTCGCTCCACCGCGCGCACCGCCAGCCGAATTTCGGCCCGACCACGGCGCAGGTGACCGGCCCAGCGCGATTCAGCCCGGCGCGGCGTCTCGCGGCCCCAATCGACCTGACTTCCGGTATGTCGGCGAATAGCTTGAGCAAACGTGCCACGAACCACGGCGCGGCAGGAGCGCGGCAACAGCGTGCAGCCGTCCATTCGACCCTGATGCGGCACCACAAACTCCAGATGCAACGGTTCGTGCTCGTCGCAGGTCACGCTCAGGCTGTACGGACCGGCGGCCAAATCTTCAGCTTGCAAAAGGCCGTTGTCGCTGACGATGACCGTCAGTGCCCCGCCTGGTGCGCGCAACAACCCTCGGCAAGCCACCGGACGACCCAGTTCGCCGTGAACCACCTTGGCCCGCAAGGCGAAGCACGGCGGTTGGCCGTCGGCACCGGCAATCATGGTTTCGGTCGGCAGACCTGCTTGTTCGGCTTGCGCTTGCAGTTGGTCGGCCTCCGACTTGCGCCGAGCCCGGCGCAATCGCCAAGCCAACAGAACCAACGCCAGAGCCAGCGCGCCCAAACTCGCCCATTCCTGCCAAGGACTTGGGGGCGGCGGCCGCAACACAAGCACTTGACTCCAACCCGGCTCAGTCCAAGGCAGATTGGCCGTGGCACGGGCAACAAGCTGCACTTGACCCAGATGGGCAAACGGCTGCAAGGCGGCGGCGTGTAGGACGGCGGAAAACTGACCGTCCTCGCCCGCCACCAATGAACCAACTTCTTTGCGTTCGGCGTACAGCTGGACCACCGCCCGGGCAGCGCCGACGATCGCAGCGGCATCATGCACGCTAGCTCGGCCGCGCAAGCACCAGTCGCCGTGGCCACAGCGGCTGTCGCCGTGACCCCCGGCTTGAGCCGCGAGTTCCAGCTCGACGGTGGCGATCAGATCGAATTGCCAGTTTACCATTGCGGCGTTGCGAGTCGGAGTCGCCTGCAGAGTGGCCCGCGCCCGATGCGGACCCACCTTGCGCAAGGCGTTGATCGGCACTGCGGCGTGGGCCAGACCATCGGCGTTGGTGCGCAATTGCAGCGCAGGCTGGCCGTCCAGCGCCAGCTCCAATGGCACGTTGGGCAGGGGGACATTGCCAATACTCACCAGCAGTTCTGTCGTCCACGCATCGGCAAGAACGGTCCAGCGCCGCTGGGGGTGGAGCACCTCGACTGCGGGCTGGTCGCGGGCCAGATCAACGGTCACTTCCGCCCGCGCCTCCCCACGCAACAGGTCGCCTGCAAACGCGGCGTTACCGTGATACAGCTCAGCCATGCCCAGTTGCGCGCGGCCAAAGCGGGCGACGTAACGCCCGGTGGTGTCGGTGTGAACGGGCTGGGCCAACCGCCCGCCCAACTCGGTGGAAATGCTGACCTGAATATCCGCGTTGGCAACCGCCAAGCCGCGTTGGTCGCGCAAGTGGCCCGCGATCTCAAGTTGTCCTTGGCGGGCGGCAAGTTGCGCAGTCAAGGTAGTGCGAGCGCGAATCTGGATGCGCGCAGCGTCAACCGGCGACGCGCCCAAGGTCAGGGCGTACAAGGCGGCCGCGACCACGCTCAGACCGCAGTAATTCGATGACACAGGCTGCACCGCGCTCGAACAGGCCCACTTGCGGGCCATCAGCAGTGTGCCGGTTTTGGCGTGGACGGGGAAGTGAGAAGCGCGCCAGCACCTGATAGTCGCTGCAATTAAAAGTGAATAGCGGTGCACGAGCTAATTGCGGTCCGCCAAATGCCCGTTGCCATGTCGGTGTTTATCGCTGTTCGCCCTGGCCAAGCATTGCCGGAGGCGATTGCTCGCGTTATCGTTCTCCTGCCGCCCAGCCGGGTACTAGCAGCCATGAGCGACTCGACCAAATCCACAGAAAAGCCACTGATTATCGGGATCGCTGGCGGCACCGGTGCGGGCAAAACGACCATCGCGCGCACTGTGGTCGCCGAATTGGCCGGCGAGTCCGTCACGCTGGTCGAGCACGACCATTACTACCGCGACCGTGGGGACCTGGAGTACGAAGCGCGCTGCCTGCTCAACTACGACCATCCCGACAGCTTGGAAAGTGAACTGATGGCCGCACACTTGGACGCCTTGTGCCGGGGCGAAATTGTATTGCGCCCCAATTACGACT
>SHZD01000258.1 GCA_009692465.1 Myxococcales bacterium | reverse complement strand
GAGCCGATCAAATAAGATTTGCTCGGCGTCTCAGTGCTTGCTTTGTGGGTCGCGAGCCTGCGGCACGTATTCAGTGGCCTGCGGGTTGGCGTCAGGCCGCTCCGTTTTGTTTGGGAATTCTTTGAGGTTCGGCGTTAATTGGTCGGGTCTCTAGCCCACAAACACCAGCCAGCAGGCCGCCGGGCAAGATCGACCCGACTCGGCGTGATTTTGGCCGTGACTGGACGAGTGCCGGAGTCGAACGCGGGCTTGGGCCAGTTGAGCGATTGCAATCGATCCAGGGTCATCTGCTGGGATCGCCACCCGATCGGCCGCAAGCGTTGGCCTCCTCCCGACTCCAAAATCCGAATCGAGTCGTGCGGGTCAGCCCGGCTCGCTCAGCCCGAGTCGCCCAATCACGATCGCCCGGTCGGGGTCGCTTGGTCGGGGCCAGATCACACCCTAGCCGCCGCCAAAACCACCCTTGGAAATGTAGTTCTTGATCAGGCCACACAGCGGCGAATCGGGGCAGCACACCGGGTCGGTGATCAAATCGGGGGCTTGGTCCTTCCACTTGCCCGGATTGATGCACATCCGGTAGCCCTTGGACGGGTAGTAGTAGGCCCAAAAGAAACACATCTCTTGGTTGGCTGACTCGCCAAAGCCGACGTTCTTAGCCGACGAATTGAACCACGAACAGCGATACTGAAAGCCTTCGTTGGCTTTGAACTCCAGCGGCGGATTGTACTGGGCCATCGGCGATTCGGCCCAGTTGAACGGTTGGTCTTTGGGCGGATACACCATTTCGGCAGCGACTGAAGTGCCGCCCTTGGCCAGCCCAATCTGGACATCGGTGCCGTACTGATGGGTGTGGCCAGTCGCGGCAAAAACTTTGGTGCCTGGCCATACATCAATGTAATTCCAAGGGGTTGTAAGGGACTTGCCGGCCTTGATCGCGAAGTCGGGTGTGCCATAAAACAGCATGTCGGCTTCGTTTTCGACTTGGGCCGGCGGCAAAGTCTCAAACGTAATGTCGGCACCGGTCTCGATCGGCTCCTTGAAATAGTTCAGGTAGTGCGCTTCCAAGCGAATCATCTGTTTAGGCAAGAACTTGAACGCGACGCCCTTAGGCAAAGTCAACGTTTCATTGGCGATCTGCGTGATCATCAGCGGAACATTGCCGCCCGACAGCGTTTCGGTAAATGGCGTGCACTCCTTGGTAGTCAACTGCTCTTCGGTGGCGTCGGAGCGGTACACGATCAAGTGGTGCGAGCCCTTGGCCATCTTGGTGACGATCTGATGCACCCACACGGTGTCGACGTTGTCGAGGCGCTTGAGCAGGCAGCGAGTCGTTTCAGCCTTGGGCTGCATTGTCCACGGCATTAAACCCAATTTGAGATCCTTGGGATAGGTCGCGCTGGTTCCCGTGTCGCTGATCGCGTCCAACGCAGTAGCGGGCCCGTCAGTACCGCCAGCATCGACCGCGGAACCTGCGTCCGACTCAACAGTTTGCCCCGATTGGCCCGCATCCGCCGTTGCCGTCGCGCCGTCTGTCGCCGCGGTGTCGCTGGCCAGTGCCGAATCCGGCGCGGTCAATGGGGCGGTGGCCGTGCCGGCAACGCCGCCACTTTCGCAGCCCACCGCCATCAACAAACCAATACAAAGCGTAGGCAACCGACTCATCTGGCCCCAAAAAAGCGCGTCGTCTGTGCGGCGCGGCCGCTAAGGATCGCGATTTCGCCGCCGCCGTCAAGACCAAATTGGTGAATGACCTGCCGGTGCGAAGTCGATTTTTCACCGTGCAGTCGAGTTAATTGACCGCTTGGCCCGGCGCCGCTAGGGTGCAGGCAGTTGGCGATCCACAAACTGAGGCGATCATGTTTAAATTCATTGCGATTTTCTTGGGCAGCCTGATGATCTCCGCCCCGGCGAGCGCCAGCAACTGCGAATCGATCTCCGACAGCGACGCGCGCAACCACTGCCGGGCCGTCGCCAAGCGCGACAAAGGTGCTTGCGAGTCTATTCGCGATAGCGACCGCCGCAATCTGTGCCGGGCCGAAGCCAGCGGCAACAAGTCCGCGTGCGAATCCATCAAAAACAATGACTTGCGCAATCAATGCCGGGGTGTCGCCGGTGGCAAAGCGTCGGCAGGTTCCTGCGAATCGATCCGCGATAGCGATGCGCGCAATCACTGCCGGGCGCTGGCCGGCAAAAACAAGTCGGCTTGCGAGTCGATCCGCGACAGTGACGCCCGCAACATGTGCCGCGCGTTGGCCGGTGGCGGCAAGTCAGCCTGTGAGTCCATTCGCGACAGTAACTTGCGCAATCGGTGCCGCGCCCAAGCCCGCTAGAGAGCCGATCAAATACGATTTGCTCGGCGTCTCAGTGCTTGCTTTGTGGCTCGCGAGCCTGCGGCACTCATTCAATTGCCTGCGGGTTGGCGTCAGGCCGCTCTGTTTTGTTTGGGAATTCTTTGAGGTTCGGCGTTAATTGGTCGGGTCTCTAGGCGTGCGACGGTGGCTGGTGCTCCGCAGTCAGATCGAGCACGCCGCCAACTCATTGCTGCAATAAATCTCCACGCACGGCATGCAGTTGGGCGAGTTGGGATTAGTGCAGTAAGTCCCACACTTACCGTCGCGGCAGGTCACGAAAGCATCGACTGCAGCTTGGGCGGCAGCGGTGCCGGCGGCTTTGCACGCTTTGGCGCACGTCACATCACCGCTACATTTGCCTTGGCACTGGGCGATCTGCAAGCAGGTGGAGTACAGCGCCGGGCCGCTGCCATAGCACTTGTCCCAGCCGCCCTTGCAGCCCTGCTGGGCACAACTGAGTTGGGCGCTGCCCTGTAATCCCGCGCAAATATTGTCAATACACGTCAGTAGGCCGTAGTAATCCATACCGCCTTGCTGGCTGGCCATGGTGTTGCACGAGGTGGTGCAGGTGCCCGACCCGCCGCAGCCAGCCATGCAGTCGCTCAGTTGCTTGCAACCTGCCGTTCCTGCACCCGTGCAGGCTTGCTGCTCTTTGAAGCAATTGGTGTAGATGCACAGCATGGTTTCGTTGATCTTGCCGGCGTCGGCTAGCGGCTTGCACACGGCCTTGAGGCACCCTTGGTACGCCGTCAACAGACCTAGGCCACTGTCGCTGCCCTGGCCCTTGCAGGTGGCGGGGCACCCGGCATCGGCGACGGGGCAATTGCCGATACAGGCGGCGATTTGACCGCAGCTCAAACTGCCGCCGCCTTTGGCCACACACACCCCGGCTTGGCACGACTGGCCCGCCGGGCAAGCGGGAACGCACGGGGCGTCTATGCACATGCTATTTTGACACAATTTTCCACTTGGACATGCGGGGTTACAGGTTGACGGCGGTTGGCACTGGCCCACCTGGCAGACCTCAGTTGGCTTGCAGGCCACCGGCAAGTTCCACGACAGGCACCCTGAGGACGTCAGTTGGCACATCTTGGTCGCGGGCACGCCGTCGACGCACTGAACCAAGTTCAGGGCCGGGCACGGGTCTTTGCAGCCACACAGGCCCTTTTGGCATTGCAGATCGGCGGAGCATGGATTCATTGCCAGCCACTTGCCGCTTTGACAGTGGTGCGGGACCGCGCCGATGCAGTCGAGTTGGCCGTTGGCGCAGTCGCTGGCTTGCGCGGCGACGTCACTTGGCGCGGGGCTGTCGGTGACCGCGCTATCTGTATCGACAATCGTCGGCGGCAGATCAGACAACGCATCTAGCGTTTCTGCTTTAGTTGCGGCGTCTTGAGTCTGGGTGGCCGTGGCATCGCCTTTGCCATCCGCAGCGCCAGCGTCGGCTGCCGTGGCGGTCGCATCTAGGGCGAAGCCATTGCCAGGGCAGGCGGTCACTTTACATTCGACCGGATCGACGCACGCATTGCTGCCCTTGCACGGCTGGCACGCTTGCGTCACAGGATCGCGGCAAATCTGGCGAAACGGCTCGGGCTCTGCGCAGCCCGCAAAGGCGATCGCCGCCAGCCCTAGGGCACGCCCAAGAATGACCCGATCGATCCGCGATTGAAACGGAGCGTGCCGACGGCTTGTAAAGCCGCGAGTTAGCGACCCACCAAGCCAGCAACGGGCCAGTAAGCAAAATCGACTTACATTTGCACGGGCCCCTAGTTCGCTCCACTTGACAGCCAACAAACGCATGACGCTAGGGTACTCGCGCTGTGGGGCGGCGGCAAACAGACTAGGAGCCTGTCGGAAATCAATCGGTTGTGAAATGTCTATCAGGTTATATACACTGAATCTATTACGATCTGACAGGCTCCTAGCCAGTCAACTATTCTCAACTGTCCGAGAACTGCCCGGAGTGCATACGTTCAGTTTCAGACAGTTGCCGCCGTCTAGCCACACGGGGCTAGGAGCGAGTCGGAATACTCCGACACGCTCCTAGGCGGACGAATTGGGCGCAGACCCCGCGAGCACGGTCCACGGCGCCGGTGTTGCCGCGACGGCGGTTTGGGCGCTTGCAATCGAAAACGCGACGAATGCAAAATTCTACTGCAAAATGCTCAGCGATGAGCGCTCTTGCCCTGAAAATCCTCCACTGCGACAACCACTTGTTGGTCGTGGATAAGCCTGCGGGCTTGCCGGTGCAGGCCGACGATTCGGGCGATCCTGACCTGCTGTCGTTAGCCAAGGAGTGGATCGGTCGACAATTTAGCAAGCCCGGCGCGGTGTATTGTGGCTTGGTTCATCGGCTGGACCGACCGGCGCGCGGGGTGCTGGTGTTGGCGCGGACCTCCAAGGCTGCGGCGCGGCTATCGGCGCAATTTGCCGGCCACACCTGCGAAAAGCGCTACCGAGCCGTGGTTTGGGGCCATGTCCAGCCCGACACCGCCGAGCTAATCGACCAACTGCTGCCCAGCGCCGGCTCGACAGCCGTGGTTGCCGTTGGCGGCCAGTTGGCCGTGCTGCGGTATGTGGTGGTGGAACGCAGCCACCACCAGACCTTGCTGGATATCACGCTGCAAACCGGCCGCAAGCATCAAATTCGGGTGCAGTTGGCGGCGCGTGGCTGGCCGATTGTCGGCGATCTGCGCTACGGTGCGCCGCGAGCACTGCCGGATCGCAGTATTGCGTTGTGGGCCGCAACGCTGACCGTGGACCACCCAACTAGGCCGGAACGGCTGACTTTTGCCGCCGAGCCCCCAGCCGGCTGGCCGTGGCACTTGGAGTCTCGTCTTGAACCCCGTTGAAATCTGGCGCCAAACCCTGAGTGAGCGCGCCAGCCACCACCAAAAAACCGTCGAAATGGTGCGCGGCAGCGCCGTCCCCTACCATCGGCGCGGGGTGCTGTCGGTGCCGGCCTACCGCGGTGGCGCGGCGCTGCAGCCCGAAATGGCGCACAGCCACTCGCTCCAATTGATGGCCAAGGCCGCTCTGCTGCCTGTGGATGCCTTGTTTTTCGACTTGGAGGACGCAGCGCCCGATCATCCGGCTTTCAAAGCCTTGGCCCGCCAGTTCTGCGCTCAAGCGCTGGCGACCACCGATTTTGGGCCGCGGGTGGTCGGCTTTCGGCCCAACAGCATACGCAGCCCGTATTTTGCCGACGACTTGGACGTGGTCCTTGCAGCCGCCGGCCATCGATTGGACTTCATTGTCATCCCCAAGTCGGAATCTGCCGCCGAAGTCGCCGATATCGCTGATTTGGTTGCCGCCCTCGGCCGCGCGCTCGGCTGGCCCAAATTGCCGCGTCTGGAGGTGCTGATCGAGTCACCACGGGCGTTTTTGCACGCCCAGGCCATCGCGGCGATTCCACTAGTGTCGGCGTTGGTGTTTGGCGCCTATGACTTTTCCCGCTGCATCGGCTCGCAAGTGCACGCGCAGACTTGGCTTTCCGATCAACTGCTGGTGCGACAAATGCTGCCTATCATTGCAGCCGCCCACGGTAAGCACGCGCTCGATGCCGTCACCGCCGCCTTGCCGGTGCGACCCAAGGACGGCTTGCTCACGCCTGACGCTGTAGCCGCCCGTCAAGTGGCCCTCGATCTGGCCCACCGCGACGCCGCGGATGCCTGTCGGCTGGGCTTTGCTGGCAAGTGGGTGTTGCATCCCGATCAGATCGCGCCCATTCAGGCCGCCTTTGGGCCTACGGCTGAGCAAGCGCAGCGGGCCCTGCGCCTGTGCGCCGACTATGCCCGGGCCGCGATGGCCGGGTCCGGAGCCGAGCGCGACCAAGCTCAGGCGGGGCAGGTGCGACTGGTTGATAAGGCCGTGGCAGGAATGGAGTTTTGGGTCGTCCAAGCCGGATTGCGCTATGGCTTGCTCACGGACCGGGACCTAAACGCCACCGGCCTGACGTTGGCGCATCTGCGCGCCGCTAGTCTGGGTCCAGAGCACGCTGAACACCCAAGCAATCCATGGTCACCCAAATTCGAGACCAACCTTTGACCGGAGCCGCGAGTCGGCTGCGCAGCAGACGCGAGCTTGGTGACCCACTGAGCAAGCACGAGATCGGCGGTCCGGCATTTGATGCCGGACTTCGGCGATCGAGTATAGCCAGTCAACTATTCTCAACTATCCGAGAACAGCCCGGAGCGAATCCGTGCAGTTTCGGACAGTTGCCGCCGTCTAGCCAGACGGCGCTAGGAGCGAGTCGGAATACTCCGGCACGCTCCTAGGAGCCTGTCGGAAATCAATCGGTTATGAAATATCTTTGCGGTTATACACAATGAATCTATTGCGATCTGACAGTCTCCTAGCTTCACAGATATTCTCAACTGTCCAAGAACTGCCCGGAGTGAATCCGTGCAGTTTCGGACAGT
>SHZD01000257.1 GCA_009692465.1 Myxococcales bacterium | reverse complement strand
GCATTTTGAATGTCTATCCGGTTATACACAATGAATCTATTACGATCTGACAGTCTCCTAGCCATTCAGATATTCTCAACTGTCAAAGAACTGCTCGGAGAACTGGCCCAATCAAATTCGTGCAGTTTCGGACAGTTGCCGCCGTCTAGGCGGACGGCGCTAGGAGCGAGTCGGAATACTCCGACACGCTCCTAGTGCGTCCAAAATGCGGCCGCTAGCCTGACCATCCCCATAGGGATTGCGCACTTCGGCCATCTTGCGCCACGCCTGTTCGTCGGTCAGCAATTGGTCGACCGCAGCGGTGATCGCCGCCCGATCGGTGCCCACCAACCGCACCGCGCCCGCCTCCACACCCTCGGGCCGCTCGGTCACGCTGCGCATGCACAGCGCCGGCTTGCCGTACGACGGCGCCTCTTCCTGAACGCCACCCGAATCGGTGAGCACTAGGTAGGCCGCATTCAACAACGCCGCGAATTCCAAATAATCCACCGGCGGCAGCAGGTGCAAGCGCCCGGTCGCCACCGCCGGCCCCAAGATGCGCTGCACCGGCGCCTGCACATTGGGGTTGAGGTGAACGGGGTAGACCACGCACAAATCCGGATGCCGATCAATGGCATCGCCGATGGCCAGACACAGGCTCTCAAAACCGGCGCCAAAACTCTCGCGGCGGTGACCGGTCACCAGCATTAAGCGCTGGTCGGGGCGCAAGAATGCAAACCGCTCGGCCACATTAAGCTTTGGCAATAAGTGTTGGCGCACATGGGCCACCGCGTCGATGCCGGTGTTGCCCGTCACCCAAATGCGCTGTGCGGCCACGCCTTCGCGCAGCAAATTGTCGCGGGCCCACGCGGTCGGGGCAAAGTGATACTGGGCAATGCGGCCGACCACTTGGCGATTGAGTTCTTCGGGAAACGGCGCCGCCAAATCCCACGTCCGCAGCCCGGCTTCGACGTGACCGACCGCAATCTGGCGATGAAAAGCTGCCAACGCCGCCGCCATCGCGGTGGTGGTGTCGCCTTGTACTAGCACCACATCGGGCGCCAAATGCACCAAAACCGGATCCAGACGCTCCAGCACTCGCGCCGCCAGCGACGACAGGGTTTGGCCCTGCTGCATGACGTCCAGATCGACATCGGGGGCAATCGCAAACAACTGCAGGAAGGCGTCGAGCATCTGCCGGTGCTGACCACTGACGCACACTTGCACTTCAAAGCGCTGCGGTTGGGCCTTTGCCGCGGCAATCAGCGGAAAAAGCTTGATCGTCTCGGGTCGGGTGCCGAACACAAACAGCAGCTTTTTGGGGCGGTCGGTCACGAGTTCAGTGCCAGCGGTTGGGCGCTTCGCCGTCCCGCCTAGGATGGTGATTGTGCGGGCAGGACGATCGGCGAATTAGGAACTGTGACAATTTAAGTCGATCGATTTGATTTTTGCCGGAGCGGCGAGTCGCCTTGCAAAGTCGCGAGCTTGCGACCCACCGAGCAAGCAAATGGAACCCTGTGACAGAACAACTTGTTCTGTCACAGTTCCTTAGTGCGCAATCCGGGCTCAGCGCATCACGGTGCGGTTGGCGGACGACACCCCGGGGGTAAAGGCGGCGTCTTGTTCAATGCGCTGCCAGTTGGCCTTGACCCATTCGACGGTCTGGCGCAGTCCTTCCTCAAAGGGCATCGAGGTGGGGGTGTAACCGATGAGGCGATGGGCTTTTTCGACGCTGGCCACCAAGCGCGACTTGGTGTCCCACACGCGACGCTGGCCATAGCGGACTCCGGCGGTGGAACCAGTCAATTGCATGACTAATTCCGCTAGGTAGCCGATTTCCACCTCGGTCCCCGACGCCAGATTGAACTCTTCGCCAACAGCCTGTGGCATCGCGCCGGCGCGCAACAGGCCATCGTTGATATCGCCGACCCAGGTGAAATCGCGGGTTTCTTTGCCGGTACCGGTGATGACCAGCGGCTTGCCTTGCAAGGCCCAGTAGATGAAGTTGGGGATCACGTTGCGGTACTGACCGGGCACTTCGCCGGGCCCATAACTATTGAAAAATCGCGGCTTAACGATGGCAAGCCCGTGGTGGTGCCAAAAGAAGTTGCAATACAACTCGCCCAGCATCTTGGTGATTTGGTACGGGGTCGTCAGATGCATCGATACGAATTCTTCGCGAAAAGGCAGCGGATTCTCTTTGCCGTAGATCGCACAGCCCGACGACGCAAACACAAATTTGCTGGTGCGGTTCATCGCCGCGTATTCCAGCAGGCGCAACGTGCCCAGCCCGTTGACCTCCAAGTCGCGCTCGGGGTAGTCGACCGAGTTCTGATTGGCAAAAAAGGCGGCAAGATGAAAGACAATATCGGGTTTTTCCAAATACACGCGCTTGAGCATCAGCTCATCGGCGATGGAGCCCTGCACGAACAACACTTTGGGATCATTTGGCAAATTCCACAGTTTGCTACTCGACAAATCGTCGAGCACCACAATCAGGCGCGGCTGGTGTTCGGCCAGCGCCCGGACCAAATTGCTGCCGATGGCGCCACAGCCGCCGGTGACCAAAATGGTCTTGTCTTGGTAATAGGCCTTGTAATCCACTAGGTTCTCGCGCAGGGCTGTCGATGAGGGCCCGTTCAAAAAGGGCACCGACTGTGCCAGTACGGGCGGCCGCGTGTCAACGATTGGTTGCAAATTGGCGCGGTTTGGATCAGCGGCGGCCCCCAGTTGCTCAGGCAGCGCCGCTGCAGCGGTCTACCGGCGCTTGCACCGCGCTGCGAAATGCGCTGTAACCTGCGCACGGGCGCATTCGCCCTGCTGGCTGCCGTGACTGCTTGTTCCCATCCTCCGTTGCGGGTCGCGCTGTGGGCTCCGGTGCCGCCGCCGTCGGGCGGGGTGGGCAGTTGGACCCTGCGCTATCAGCGCGCCGCCGCGGCCCATCACTTGCAAGTGCACACCGTCAATATCGCGCCGACGATGCTGGATTTTTCGGAAGCCGGCCGTTTTCGGGTGGATCGCTTGCAGGTCGCCGGCCGGGCCTTGGCCCAGCTAGCGAGCTTGGTGGCGCGCCGGCAGGTCGACGTCGCCCATCTGACCACCACCGGGTTTTGGGCGCACCCACGCGACGCGCTGGCGTTGGCTGTGTGCAAGGCGGCTGGGGTGCCGACGGTGCTGCATATCCACGCTTCGACCCAGATCGTGGCGTGGCATCAGGCCATGCGGCCCAGTGTGCGGGCGGCCTATGAGGCGTCGCTGCGGTTGGCGTCGGTGGTGCTGGTGTTGTCCACCGAACTGCGCGATCACCTGCGCCGCACAGTGCCTGGTTTGCCGGTGCAAGTCGCTTGGAACATGGTCGAAGAATCCGAACTCGATCCGGCGCCGACGGTCACCGCAGTACCGCTTTTTGCCCCGCACACCCGCCAACGGGTGTTATTTGTCGGCGCGATGACGCCCAAGAAAGGCCTGACTGAGCTGGCCCAAGCGGTGCTGGGTCTGCCCGACGTTGAGCTCGCTTGCGTGGGTGGCACCGGCGCGGCGCTGGACCCGGCACAAGGTGTCGCCATGGAAGCCGCGCTGGCCGAACTGCACGCTGCGGGTCGCCTGCTGCGCACCGGCAGTGTCGCCCCAGACTTGGTGCGCCACGCTTACCGGCAGGCGGATTTGTTCTGTCTTCCCAGCCATTTGGAAGGCCTGCCCACGGTGCTGTTGGAAGCAATGGCGGCCGGGCTGCCTTGTGTGGTCACCCCGGTCGGCGGGGTCCCGGACGTGGCAGCCGCGGTCGGCGGTGCCAGTGGCGGCGTGCATTTGGTGCCGGTGGCCGATCCCAATGCCTTGCGGATGGCCCTAGCGGCGGCCCTGAGCGACCAACCCGCTTTACAGCGCCAGGGACAGGTTGCCCAAGCGTGGGTGCGCGCCCATGTCACTACGACTGCCGTGATGGCACACCACCGGCGGCTGTATCGCGATCTGGTCGGCGTCTGATTTTGGACTGCAATAACGCCAGTTTTCCTAATTTCACCTACTATTTAGCGATGTTGTTCAATGGGTGTCTACACAACCCCTACACAGCAACGGCAGGCCACCTACACCCCAAAAAGGACAGTGCCCATGCGTCTCGTCACTTGGAACGTCAACTCCATCCGCAGTCGCCTCGATCAGTTGTTGCCGTGGCTGGACGCCACCCAGCCCGACGTCGTGTGTTTGCAAGAACTTAAAGTGCAAGAATCGGAGTTTCCGTACGCCGAAATCGCCATGACTGGCTACCAAGTGCAGCTGGTCGGGCAAAAGACCTACAACGGGGTCGCGGTGTTGGCGCGCCAGCATCTGGCGGTGGTGGCCACGTCCTTGGGCGACGGCGTCGACGACCCGCAGGCGCGCTGGCTGGATTGCCGCGTCGGCGATGTGCGGGTGATCAGCGTGTACGTGCCCAACGGTTCAGAGGTGGGTAGCGATAAGTATGCGTATAAATTAAAATGGTTGCAGCGCATGCACGCCTATCTTGTTCGCAACTGTACGCCCGGAGAAAAGCTGGCCATCGGTGGCGATTACAACATTGCCCCTGACGATCTCGACGTGCGCTATCCGGCAGCGTGGCGCGACACGGTGCTGTGTACTCCCGCGGTCCGTGCGGCATGGCGGCAACTGGGTCAATGGGGGTTGCGCGACAGCGTGCGCGATCAGCTTGGCGAACAGCGGCTGTTTTCGTGGTGGGATTACCGTAACGTCGGGCTGCAACGCAACGACGGCCTGCGCATTGACCACTGGCTGTGCACGCCACCGCTGGCGGCCCAAGTCACCGCGGCCGGGGTCGACAAATACGTGCGCGAGGGCGAAAAACCAAGTGATCATGCGCCAGTGTGGATTGAGATCGCCAATTGATGGCGCTGTTCTCAAATTCCCCACCGAAATTCCCCGCGGCCCCCGATTTGGGATGCCAGTGCCCTGTCGCTCGCTGTCGCTCGACAAGGAGCAAGGAGGAAAGCGCCGCAGCGACGCAGAGATGCGCCCAAAGCGGGGGATCGCAGGTTGGTGTGCTTGTGCGGGGTGCTTGTCCTGCGCTACCCTAGTCGGCGCCGTGTGTTGCCCTTGGTCGCCACTGTAGTTGGGTAGCAAGCGCGCAGTTCGGTAGCACCAGCAAGCGGTTGGTAGTCAGTGCGTTTAGGTAGCCCGCCCGTAGCAAGCCGGCGCTGAGATGGGGATGCGATGGCGAAAGCCAATTGGTTCAAGAGCCACATCATCGGACTGGGCGGATTTTCGTTGACCGCTCTGGCTCTGTTCACGGCCGCCACTACCGCCCTGACTGTTCTCAATGCCTGCGAAACCCAAGCGCTGTACGTCGTGTGTAGGCTGGATGACGATGTGACCAAAAAGGGCATCTGTTCGGACTCTACCGCCAAGGACAAAGACACCAGTTCGTGCGTGGTGCGCGCCCATCCGCAGTGTGATCGCTCGATTTGCTTGTCCTATTTTGGACTTGAGCCGGTGTGCACCACCACTTGTAGCGGCGAAAACGACGCCGTATGTGGCGCCAGCGCCTTTTGTTGGACGTTTTCGGAGGCCGACGCCCAGACCAAGTCGACCAAGCAGCAGTACTGCGTCCCCAACCGCAAGAAACAGCAAGCGGGCCAGAAATAATGGCCGCGCCCGCTCAACACCAGCACGGTGCGCCCGACTCAAGCGGCGACGGTGGTCGCAATTGGCTGATGATCGGCCTGCTGGGCGGCGGCGGCTTGCTGGCGGCGGCGTTAGTTCTGTGGTTGCTGACCGGCGGCATGGCCACGCTGGCTAAGATCTTGCCCGAAGGGGTGGTCAAGGCGCTGGGCGAACGGCCGGGTGAGGGCAAGAAGGTCGAGCAAAAGCTCACCGATTATCCTGGTGAAAAGTTGGCCGAAGCGCCTGAAAAAGCGGGCGATGAGCCGGCCCCAGCTGCCGACGTTTGGGTTGCGCCTGCGGCCGAAGTGTCCGCGGAAGAGCTCGATAAGCTGCTTCAACCGATGCTCGCTCAAGCCAAAGCGACGGACGAGGCGATTGAAAAAGTCCGCGAAAATCGCGGTCGCGATCAAGGGGTCTTGCATGCCGGCGAGGCCGCTTTGGAATCCTTGCGCCACTACAAGCTGGCAGACATCCCGCAGCGCTATCGCAAGGCTGCAGACGACAAGCGCAAAACGCTCACCGCAGAACGCGCCGAGGCCCTGACATCGGCCAAACGCTTGGCCAAGGCCACCCACTTGGTGGCGGTACCCGACGGTGCGGCTCGCGACTCCGTCGTGCTGCGGTCAGCGGCGAGCGAGTCTTCTGAAAACATGGCGATTATCGACGATGGCGTGCTGGCGCAACTGCATCTGGACACCCAAAAAGGCTGGATGCGCATCGATGTGCTGACCGGTAGTGCGATTGGCAAGGGCGGCTATTTGCAGAGCCGTTACCTAAAGCGGTTGCCCGAGGCCAAGTAGCTGACCTTAGGGCCCCTGCAAAATATAGTCGATTTTGCACTTCGGCCCATTGCTTGCTAGAGAGCCGAGCAAATAAGATTTGCTCGGCGTCTCAGTGCTTGCTTTGTGGGTCGCGAGCCTGCGGCACTTATTCAGTGGCCTGCGGGTTGGCGTCAGGCCGCTCCGTTTTGTTTGGGAATTCTTTGAGGTTCGGCGTTAATTGGTCGGGTCTCTAGGAGCGTGTCGGAGTATTCCGACTCGCTCCTAGCGCCGTCTGGCTAGACGGCGGCAACTGTCCGAAACTGCACGGATTTACTCCGGGCAGTTCTTGGACAGTTGAGAATATCTGAGAAGCTAGGAGACTGTCGGATCGCAATA
>SHZD01000041.1 GCA_009692465.1 Myxococcales bacterium | reverse complement strand
ATCTATTACGATCCGACAGGCTCCTAGCCAGTCAACTATTCTCAACTGTCCGAGAACTGCCCGGAGTGAATCCGCGCAGTTTCAGACAGTTGCCGCCGTCTAGCCAGACGGCGCTAGGAGCGAGCCGGAATACTCCGACACGCTCCTAGCCGCCCAAACGCCAATGCCACCAGGGTAAGAAGTTGCGGATTGCCGTCGAAATCCGCCAGCAAAGCCGCGGCATTGTTCAGGATTGTATGTCAAGTTCATCGCCAAAGATTCCCGATGCTCACGTCGAGCCGCACCCTGTAGTCGAACCGCTGCTGGAGCGCGTACCGGCCTTGCGCATGATCGGCAATACTCCGTTGGTGCCTATCGACCGCTGGCGCGATCTGCATCCAGGGGTGCAATTGTATGCCAAAGTGGAGTACTTCAATCCCGGAGGCTCGCTCAAGGATCGTCCCGTTTTGCGCATGCTAAGCGAGGCGATTGCCGATGGGCGGCTGACCGCGGGCAAGACGATTATCGATTCGAGTTCTGGCAATGCCGGGATTGCCTACGCCTTGATCGGCGGCGCCCTTGGCTATGCGGTTGAAATTGTGATTCCCGACAATGCCAGTCAGGAGCGCCTCAAGCGCTTGCGGGCCCACGGTGCCAAGATTACGCATACTTCGGCGCAGGATGGTTACGACGAGGCCATTCGAACTGTGCGGCGCATTGTCGCGGCCGACCCCGACAAGTATTTCTATTGCGATCAGTACTCCAATGACGGCAATTGGCGCGCCCATTTCGATAGCACCGCGATGGAAATTTGGCAGCAGACCGAGGGTCGGGTCACCCATTTCGTGTTTGGCGTCGGCACCGGCGGCACCATTACTGGTATCGGTCGGCGGCTCAAGCTGCTCAACCCGGCAGTTGCAGTGGAGTTGCTAATTCCAGATGCATTTCCTGGTGTTGAAGGTCTTAAACCGTTAGGATCGCCGGGAGACCATGTGCCCGAGATCTACGATACGACCTTGGCGTCGCGAACTTGGGACGTCGACGAAGACAAGTCCTGGCAGGTTAGCCAAGACTTAGCCAAAGCAGGGCTTTTTGCCGGACAGTCGTCAGGTGTCTGCGTGGCCTCCGCGCTGCGCGTTGCCATTGATTTGGCCAGGCGCGGGCAGTCAGGTGTGGTGGTGACGATGCTATGCGACATTGGCGAACGGTATTTTTCGACTCGATTGTGGGATCAGTAGTTTTTTTGGCAGGTCTGCGACGAACCATCGCTAGTGCCGACCTGTTGAAGTAACCTTTCCACGCGCCGCATGGCGTAGGTGCTACCCTTGTGACATCACCGGACTCCGATGCCCAAGTTCCTCAAGCCGATTTGAATGCGCCCATGCCGCGCATTGAGATGATTTCGACCAGTGTGACTCCGCAGCCGCTGCTGCGAACGCGCAAGCCCGAAAAGAACTCCTCCTCGATGTGGGTGCCACTCAAGGCATCGCCGAACTTGATTGTCCGCGTGTTTCAGTTGTTGATGCCCAGCGGATGGACGTTGCTAGCGGCCGCAATCCTGTTGACATGGCGCCTACTGACAGTGTTTGCCCGCGGCGATTTGGTGGCGGCAAGCACCGACGAGCTGATGCTGGCGGTGCTTGCGGATGTGGCGCTGGCCCAAGCCGTGGCGACCACTTTGCGCGTGATGTCGCTGACGAGTGGAGGCGAAGTCAGTCCGACGGCTGACGTGACCCGCAGCGCTTCGCTCATGCTGGCCATGGTTTGGATGGTGGTGACGTTGCTGCGCCTGGCGAGCTTGCTGATGGCCGCAATCGACAAGAAACCGATTGACCCCTCGTTCTTTGCCGCGGCCGTTCATGACCCGCTGGCTTGGCTTTCTAGTGGCGCATTTTGGGTGTGCCTGATCGTGGCTGCGGCGACCGCGGCGTTGGTGCGGTATTGCCTGATGTGCGATATGGAGGTCGCTCAGGCCTTGGCCCAAGCCGAGTCGCGCATCAAATACGCAGGACTCACCATTGTGGCGCTGTTGATTGCGATTGCGCTCAGTACTGGTGCTGCACAACGGGCGGACCAATTTGGGCCGAGAAGTGTTGCCCAATTACCTGAAATCGCAGCGATGCGCGCGCTATCATCGGCATTGCATGATCCGAGGTTGCGGGCTAGCGAGGACTAATGCAGTCTCGGCACCCACCCATGGCGTTGTCGACCCGCGCGTCTGCACTTCATACACCGCGCCCATAGCTCAGGTGGATAGAGCATCGGCCTTCTAAGCCGAGGGTGCCTGGTTCGAATCCAGGTGGGCGCGCTCATTGTGTTATCGCCGCGGACCTTGGCAAAGAACCCGGTCACTTGACGCCAACGACTACCGGCGCCACGATGGTCTGCGCTGATCGACGGTGGGCCATGATCGCTTCCTATTCGTATTCAACCCGATACCGGTCGGTCTGGTCCGCGGTCGTCACTGCGATTTGGGTCGCCGGTTGCGATTTTGCCGCGATTGACCCTGCAACCGGCGCCTCACTATTCGGTGACCCCGATGGCAGCAGCGGCGGCCTGTTTGGCGAGCCCGAGCCAGTACCCACCACCGCCGCCAACAAGAAATCCAGCGCTTGTGGCACCACAACAACCGATGGCGTGTGCAAGGACAGCGCAACCATTGAACGGTGTATCGTGGTCACCGGCGTCGGCGAGCCACAGGTCGTGCAGACCGCCTGCGGCATACTCAAAGAGTGCACTGTGGTCAAAGGCAAGGCTGTTTGTGCCCAAAAAGCAGGCACTTGCGACGCTGGCGCCACCGTGTGTCAAGGCGCCAACAAGGTCCGCCAATGCGGTGACGCCGGCCAGTGGCAAGAGTTCAGTTGCGCTACTGGATGTAAGCAGACCGCCGCTGGCGCTGCCTGCCTACCGGCCGGAGTCAAAGCCTACAAAGTCCAAGTTGCGTATGAATTTCGCAGCCCCAATGGCGCCCTGAGCGACTGGGCCGCCAACGCCGAACAATCGCCAGTGGCGCAGTTGCTTGGGCTATCCCTGCGCAAAGACGGCGACGGTTACTCCACGGTCGATGCAGCCGTGACCGACGCCGAGGGCTGGCTCAGCGTCAATGTCGCCAGCGGGGCCGATGACGCGCCGATGATCATGCTGATCGCCGGAAAAGTCACTGAAGACGGCGCCAGCTTTGAGTACCTCATCGCCAAGCCCGAAGTAGGCGATGGCGAGCAAGACACGGCGCTCAAGCCCGCCGCAGTCGCGGAAGCCAAGTTTTGGCTGTGGACCGTGGATCCAACCAAGCTCGATTCGGGCAGCAAAGTGACCGTTACTCAGGCCCAAGGCAGCGGAGTATTGCGGGTTTTTGACTATTTGCGCTTTGTTCACGCCCAAGCCAACGCCATTTTGGCCGGCCTATCGCTGCCGCTGGTCGTGTGGATGCGCTCCAACACTTCTTGGGATTGCGGGGCCTGTTTTAGTGATTCGCCAGTATCACCATTGGGTTATGAAATGTGGGCCCAGGCATGGCTGCCAATGACGGCGCAAGATGAGAGTTTTTGGTCCGATCCGGTCACTGCGCACGAATTCGGCCACTGGGTGATGGCCGGCTTTTCGACTTCGCCCAACGAAGGCGGTGCCCACTGCATCGGCGTGCCGACCCTGCCTGGTCAGGCATGGAGCGAAGGCTTTGCCACTGGATTTTCGGCGCTGATCCGCAAGGATTCTCGGTATTACGACAAGCAGCACGGCTCGTTCTTTTGGCTCGACATCGGTCAGCGCAAGTATCCCAATCTGCCGTGGGTGTTGCCCAAAGCGTCACTGGGTCTGATTCAGATGCAAGATGAAAATGACGTCGCTGCTATGATTTGGGAATTGGCCGCGCAGCCAACGATTGGCGTCAAGAACGCTCTGTTTGCCATTTCAAGCACGCGCTTGCAGGTCGACGCCGCCAAACGAGGCTACAGCCGCCACACGTGGGAAGTGAGCAAATGCAAGAAGCAAGACCTGGTCAACACCGGCGATCCGGCGCCGTTCGTCGCCGATTACCTCGACGCGCTGTTGTGCGAAGGAGCTTCGGCCGCCGCGATCGACGCGGTCACCAAACCGGCCACTCAATTGCCGTTTCCCAGCAAGTCTCCGATTTGCGACTGAGGTAACCGATGATTCGCTTCGCTTTTTTGTTGATCCTGTGCGGCGTTGCGCTGCCGCTCATGGCCCACGCCGCCGATCCGATGCGGGCGCCGATGGTCGCCACGTGGACAGGTCCGCCAGAAGTGCGGGCCGGACAGACCATTGTAGTCAAACTCGAAATCGGCCGGACGATCATCAATAAGCTGCCGCTCGATGTCACGATGACGGTACCCGAAGGCGTGGAAATTATCGGCAAAAGCCTGCCCAAGACGATCGTGGACGGCAAGAGCAAGCTGATTCGCCACACGCTCAAACTGCAACTAAAGCGAGTGCCGACGACGGACTTGGTGGCTACCGTTGCCGTCCAGGGCCAAGCGTATGGCGTTACCGCGAATGCGGTGTACCGGTTTGGCCGACCGCCGCCCAAATTGCCCGATCCGGCGCAGGGTCAACGCGATATTAAAGTCAACGGGCGCAGTTTTGGCCCGGCGATTCCGCTAAATTAGTCACGTCGAGCGAGACGAAATTTGCGTCTGTCCTAGTCATCATTTTGGGGAGGTCTCATGCCTACACGGCTGATTTCTGTCGTTTGCGTGGCGTTTGGACTGCTCACAGCCTCTGCATCCAGCGCTGATCCAGTTCAACTAGCGGCGCAAGGGCGTCTGTCCTCCTCAGCAGGTGGCGCCGTGGCCGACGGTGGTTACGCCATGGGCGTGGCGTTTTACGACGTTGCCACGGGTGGTACCCCGTTGTGGACCGAGGCTTTTCTGTCTGTCCCAGTGCAAGGCGGCATTTTCGCACTCACTTTGGGCGGGACGGTCACCAAACTCGACAGCGCAGTCTTTGCCGGTGGCAAGCCAACTTGGGTGGGAATCACCGTAGCAGGCGACCCCGAATTGCCCCGCCAACCCCTTTTGCGCGTGCCATCGACGGTGCACTCCATGATTGCTGCTCAGGCCCATGATCTTCAGTGCAGTGGCTGTGTTGGCAGTGACGACATCGCTAAGGCGTCGATTACAGGCGAAAAAATTGCGCTCGGTGCCGTCGGCGCTAATCATGTCAGCTTCAATTGGGCCGGCTCAGATAGCGCTGGCGGGCCTGCCACATTTGCTCTTGGCGCCAACACCGCCAAGCAAGCGGACGCGGCGAAGTTTGCCGACTCGGCGTCGGTGGCGGAAGAGGCCGTTTCAGCGAAAACCGCTAATGTTTCAAAGAATTTGCAGTGCACCGGCTGTGTCGTCGCGACCGCTCTGGCCGACTCGGCGATGGCTGACCTAGTGAGCGCTGGCAAGCTGGCCAAAGTCGCGACTTCCGGCAAGTACGCTGATTTACAGGGAGGCCCTGACCTGACTGGCTATGGCGCGCTGGCAAATTCGAATAAGTGGTTAAAATCTCAGGACTTAGCCGCTGGAGGTAGCTTGGGTGGCACCCTCGACTTTGCGGGCAACGAAGCGAAAATGTTGCGGTTGCAAAATCTAGACAAGGATCCGGCACCGTGTGAAGCGAAATCTATCGGCATGGTTTACTACAATACCAGCCAGAGCACGTTAATGGTGTGTAATGGCAAACAATTCTCGGCCTTCGCCTATGCCATTCCATTGGGCAGTGATGCCAAGGCACCGGGTCAGACGTGCCAGCAGATCCTCGAAAAAACCGACTCCAAAACCAACGGTTTGTATTGGATCGATCCCAACGGCGGCTCCAACGCGGACGCCTTTCAGGCGTACTGCGACATGACTACCGATGGCGGCGGCTGGACGCGGATGATGTCGGCGAAATGGAAGTTCTTTTTCAGTGATGCCAATTGGAACGACTACAACGCCAACCTGCCCAACGACGCCAGCTACTCAATCCTCAAGCATCGTGACGCCTTTAAGCAAGGCGCGACCTACACTTTGCGCTATCAAATCGGCATTAACGGCGATTGGACCGGCCAACAGGTCACCAAATTCACGATTTGGCAGCAAGACCATGATCCCTTCACCGCGACCACCAACGGCTCAGACTTCAAGAAACTGGGCGGCGTGCTTTCCGATACCTGCGGCACTTTCAACGGTTTGCACAATAAGTACACAGCCTTCAGCTACACCTGCGATCCCGATAGCGGCGACGGCGACAGTTGTTGGTGGATGCAGGTCGTCCCGAAGAAAGACTACAATAATTCAGGATACTTGGACGGATACGGTGGGCCCAGTCACTACCACAACTGGCAAGCCTTGTGGCTGCGATAGGCCCTCAGTAGCGAGGCGCTATACTCGATCGCCCAAGTCCGGCATCAACCGGACTTGGGCAATCTCATGCTCGTTTCGTGGGTCGCCAAGGTCGCGGCTCAGGGCAGCCGACTCGCGGCGACGGCCGAAAGTTGATCTCGGACTTCGGTTACCGTGTCTAGGAGCGTGTCGGAGTATTCCGACTCGAGCCTAGCGGCGCCTGGCTAGACGGCGGCAACTGTCCGAAACTGCACGGATTTGATTGGGCCAGTTCTCCGGGCAGTTCTTGGCCAGTTGAGAATATCTGAATGGCTAGGAGATTGTCGAATCGTAATAGATTCATTGTGTATAACCGGATAGACATTCAAAATGCGTGTGATTTCCGACTGGCTCCTAGCTTGCTCACAACGGCGTACACACGGGCTTGCAGATTTTACCGCCACCGAGGGGCTCTCCATTGTGCCCAAAGCGCGCCACGCACTTGCCGCCGCCCACTGCGTCGCAGTCGCCGTCGGCGTCACACGGGGCTGCACAGCGCTGGTTAGCCGCCGAATACGGGCCGCCCAGATTGGTGCAGCGATAGTTGGCGGTGCAATCGGTGTCCCATTGGCACGGTAAGCAGGCTTTTTTCTTGAGACACAGCGGTGCGATGCCGGCCTTGGTCTTGTCGTGGCGCGGGATGAACATGTGCCCGGTGTCGCACATCATGCCGTCGGTCGGCGTAACTCCCTTGGAAAGCTCGCAATCTGCAGTGACGTTGCAGGCTCCCATGCAATAGCCTTTGCCTTTCTCGGCGTCTTGGCGGCAGGCGTAGCCACTTGCGCATTCCGGCACGGCATTTGCGGCTGGATTGGGGTTGCAGGCTTCGCCGATCTTCTTGGTGCCCGGGGTTTGGGTCGCAGTCCAAGCCGACAAGCACTTGAATTCCATCTTGATAGGCTGATCAGGACCGAAGGCAACTGCCAGTGCGGCGCAGTAATCCTTGGCGTTGTCGCACTTCTTGGTCGCAGCGCAATCAGCAAGAGAACTGTCTTTGTAGGCAGTGCCGCAAAAGGGAAAATACAGGTCGTCCTCGGGCTGCGCGGTGCCGCCCCACGCCCGAAAATACGACCGGCATACGGACTTGTAAGTGCCGCCGTTGGACAGCATTTTGGCAGGGCAATCCGCGCTACTGGAGCACAACTCGCCGCAATAGCCCATGTTTTTTCCAGCGTTGGTGCCCAAGCACACCCCACTTTTGCACAGTTTGCCGCCGGTCGAAACACCGCATTCGGCCAACGGCAAGGCAAAACTGGACTCCGCACTGATGCACAAGCCGCCGGTCGCGTAGGTGGTCGCGGTGCTGCCGGTCACTTCAGCGGGGCCACTGATGGCATATTCCCACGGTCGACAGAACGGTGCGCTCGGGTCGGAACATTCCTTTGAAGTTTTGCAAGGTCCTTTGGCATTGGGCATAGGCTGGCAGATGGCGTTGGGCAAGAACACGTCGCCGTCGCCGTCCGCTGGTTCGCTCAAATCGTAGGAGTTTTCGCTGATACCGCACTTTTGGCCGTTTGCGCAATCGGTGTCCACTTTGCACATGCCGCCGCAGCTACCGTTGTAGCACGCCGCAGGGTTGGCGCAGATCGGGATGGACGTGTCGCTGTCGTTGGTGTTCGGGTCGCAAGCCTCGCCTTTCTTGGCGGCGCCTTTTTGCTTGCGCACACACGACGGGTCGAAACCGGGTAGCAAGATCTTTGTCGGGTCGGCGGGATCGGGGTCGCCATCGATGTTTTGCACGCCGTTGTACCAGTTACGGCAGTAGAATTCGTTGTCCTTGCAATCGCCGTCCAAAGCACACTTGCGCGGGCGGCACTGGTCGAAAGTCTTGGCGACATTGCTGTAATATTTGAGATCTTTGACGCACTGCGCCGCCGAGCATTCGACGTCGGTTTGGCACGTCGTGCCGCTGCCTAGGCACTTACCGGCTTGGCAAGCGCCCATCGTGGTCACGCAATCGGCATCGCTCTTGCAAAATCCTAAGCAATTACCGCCGTTACTGCAGTGGTTGTTGGCGCAGTAAGCAATCTCGCCCTTGACGGGGTCACCATTGCAAGACTCGCTATACGCTCCAGTAGGTTTAGCGCTGGGATTTTGCATTTTCGCGACGCACACGGTGACGTAACTAGCTAAAATGTAACGCAAAGCGCACGCCTGACTGGCGTCGCAGTCGCTTGTGCCCTTGCACGCCTTGAACGTCGAGCCCGCCATGCACACCGCGCTTGATTTTCCGGCGGCAACATCTGGAATTTTAGCCTGTTCGATGCAATGAAACTCGCTGCCCGCGGGACCAGCAACTGCCCCGCCGCATTCGCCGGTGACGCCTGGGTCTTCGATGCCGTCTTGGCCCGGGCTGCCATCGCCATTGTTGACAGAGTCTTTGCCCATTGCACACGCTTTGGAACACACGCTTAAGTAACATCGTGCGCTGTCACACTGAGCGTCGAGGCAATTGAAGTAGTCGTTGAACTCGGCCTGCGGTGCGCTATTCGCAGGCGGTCGGCAGGTTTTGTCAGGACCGCAGCCTTCGCCGAGTTTTTTCTTGACCAGTTTCCCCGCGCATTTTCCTGCTTTGCACTCAGTGCCCACAGGACAGCCGCCGCAACTTGTCAAGCAACCGGCGACAAACCCACAGACTGCATTGGCTTTTGTACAACAAGCTTGGTTGGCAGAGACGTCTGGAGCGATGTCGGCTGCAGTTTCTTTGGCAGTCACATCCGCGACGTCAGCGCTCGGCGTATCGGCGACCGCAGAATCGACCGTCACATCAGCGGCGGCAGCGGCTGCCGGACTGGGCGCCTCAGAACAAGCTGCCAGCGTAAGCACCATGCAGGCCCAAGTGAGTGACCGCAGGCCACAACGGCAATTATAGGGTTTGAGCATAGAGCCTCCGGAAAAGGTGCGACTGGCCCCTAGGAGCGTGTCGGAGTATTCCGACTCGCTCCTAGCGCCGTCTGGCTAGGCGGCGGCAACTGGCCGAAACTGCACGGATTCACTCCGGGTAGTTCTCGGACAGATGAGAATAGTTGCCTGGCTAGGAGCCTGTCGAATCGTAATAGATTCATTGTGTATAACCTGATAGATATTTCACAACCGATTGATTTCCGACAGGCTCCTAGGATCGCGATTGACCAGACCTTTGTCAAAAGCAGCAACTGCAAGGTTGCGGCGGACCGACGCTAGGATGTCCACGCCGACGCGCTGCTGAATTGGCCACCGGCCAAATGCCAGCTAAACTGCGCAGCCGCGCCACTGTGGGGCGTCGCTCGAGGCAAGTATGGCAATTGTCAACCGGATTTCGGACTGTATCGGCCAGACACCGCTGATTCGTTTGAGCAAGCTTGCGCCAAGCGGCGTGGAACTATTGGCAAAAGCTGACTACCTCAATCCCGGCGGTTCGATCAAGGATCGCCCTGTGCGCGAAATTCTCGATGCCGCCGAGGCCCGCGGACAACTGCGGCCAGGCGCGGTTATTCTGGAAGCGACAAGTGGCAATACTGGAATATCACTGGCTATGCTGGCGGCGGAGCGCGGCTATTCGTGCGTCGTGTGCATGCCAGAGGACATGAGTTTGGAGCGCCGCAAAATTCTCAAAGCCTACGGCGCCCGGGTCGAGCTGACGCCCAAAGAAGCTGGCATGGCTGGGGCGGTAAGCCGAGCGCGCGAGCTCAAAGCGTTGCTGGGCGAAGCCGCGTTGATGACATGGCAATTCGAGAACCCCGACAATCCGGCTGCGCACGAAAAGACCACGGCGCGCGAAATCTTGGCCGACGTCGGCGACCGGTTGGATGTGCTGGTCGGCGGTGTTGGCACGGGAGGCACTATTACCGGTACTGCCCGTGCACTGAAGGCCTATTTTCCACAACTTCGGGTGGTGGCGGTGGAGCCGAGTAAGGCGCGCGCGTTTGCCAGCCAGCCCTTTGCACCTCATGCCATTCAGGGGATTGGCGCCGGTTTTGTGCCGATGGTGGTCGACCGCAGCTTGATCACGACGGTAATGGCGGTACACGACGACGACGCGCTGCAGACCGCTGCCGCTTTGGCTCACAACCACGGCATGTTGGTGGGGCCCAGTTCGGGCGCTAACGTCTGGGCAGCCCAGCAAATTTGTGCGTCTCTGGCCGCCGGATCGCGCGTCGTGACCTTTTTGTGTGATTCGGGCGAACGCTATCTATCCGCATGACAAGGCCTTTGGTGAATCATCTATGAATACACCGCTTTTAGACTGGCAAAAAGACAAGCAAACGGTTGCGCTGACGGTAGCCTTTGCAGTAGCCGCAGAATTGCATGGTTTGTCGGGGCTTGAACGTGGCGCTCCATCGCTGCCGGATCCAGAGCAGATTAGCCTCACGCTGGATCTGTTCCGGCGGGTATTATTTGCCGAGGTGTATTCGGGTGCACGCCCATGCGCCGAAGGGCTCGCAGGTTGCGCCCATGAGCTGTACGAGCGTTTGGTCCTACTTTTGAGCGCAGAATGGAGTGCCCAGCCTGGGCGAGAGGACGGGCAGCGCGGCGAAATGTACGGTGACCGCACAATGGCGGCGGCCGACGTTGCCCAAACAGCCCACGAGACCGCGGTGTCAGTGTTGGAACACCTGCCGCAACTGCGCCTAGACCTCGAAGCCGACGTTCAAGCTGCGCTCGATGGCGACCCAGCTGCACGTTCTCGGGCGGAAATCATCTTGTGTTACCCAGGCTTCTTTGCGATTGCCACTCATCGCCTCGCGCATACTTTGTGGCTAGCAGCGGCGCCTCTGGTGGCCCGGATGATGACCGAGCAAGCCCACCATCGCACCGGCATCGACTTGCATCCTGGTGCGCGCATCGGACCGGCGCTGTTTATCGATCACGGCACCGGCGTGGTCGTCGGCGAAACGGCCGTCATGGGCGCGCGCTGCCGCCTGTATCAGGGTGTCACTTTGGGCGCACGCTCGATCCCAAAGGGTGACGCCATGCGAACACAGAAACGTCATCCAACATTAGAAGATGATGTGATAATTTACGCCAACGCCACGATTTTGGGCGGTGACGTCGTCATCGGCAAGGGCGCGATTATCGGCGGCAACTCGTGGGTAACGACCAGCGTGCCGGCCGGCGCCCGCCTGCGCGTCGATGTGGCGGCCCGTGTCGCTGATGCGGTAGTGATGATGCCGGATGGCGCCCAGCCCGAATGACCAACTAAGAGCCTGTCGGAAATCAATCGGTTGTGAAATGTCTATCAGGTTATACACAATGAATCTATTACGATCCGACAGGCTCCTAGCCAGTCAACTATTCTCAACTGTCCGAGAACTGCCCGGAGTGAATCCGTGCAGTTTCGGAAAGTTGCCGCCGTCTAGCCAGACGGCGCTAGGAGCGAGTCGGAATACGCCGACACGCTCCTAGCCGCGGTTTGGCTATTTTTTTGCAACCTTGGCTTTCTTTTCCTTTGCTGGCATTTTGCAGTGTTGTCTAAGGCTTCGCGCGCCAAGTGCTTGATTTCGGCATTTTCGAGTTTGCCGGCGGCAATTTGCACGTAATCCTTCCACGCGCGGCCAGCCATGGGCTCAAACACCACAACTTGACCACCAGCCGCCAGTGCCACCGCCCTTTGGGGGCCGACGCGGGCGACAAGTGTGTTCTCAAAAGTACCGAAGAACATGTTGCCATTCACAAAAGCGCAGGGATGACCAAACATCTGACCCTTACTAGCGCGGGGATCGACCGGCACGCTGTCGTCGTACCACGCTACCGTAGCTGCGTCAGGCTTCTTCATTGTTTCACACCGTTACCTTGGCGCAGATCAGTGCCCCGACGCTGATTGTGGCCGGGCCAGCCACCGCGTGCAAGCCACTCGATTGCCCGCGATCCCCCGCTTTGGGCGCATCTCGGCGTCACTGCGTCACTTTTCTGTCAGGGACGTACGAGAGTACCCCCTGACAGAAAAGCTCCTTGCTCCTTGTCGAGTGACAGCGAGCAACAAAGCACTGGCATCCCAAATCGGGGGTCGCGAAGATTTCGATGGTCAATTTGGGTTGCCTCTTGAGCGCTGCCCCACCATCGGCTATTGTTCCGCCTGCCATGCGGTCAAAACTGCCAAAGTTTTTCCCACTCTACACCCTGCCCCTCGGCCATGCTGTTTGGCTGCTGGCAACCTGCGTGGCGTGTTCGGATCCAGAAATCGCCGCGGCCGTAGCCGTGACTGCAGATGCCGTTCAGGATTCGGCGGTGTTCGACTTGCAGACGTTCGATGTGCCTGTGAGTACCGATCACGCCGTCGATAGCGCCAAGGAAGCCACAACTGCGCAGGCGCCGGATGCGGCCGCCTGTGTGCCGCAGTGTGACGGTCTGTTGGCGCAGCCAAAAGGCAAATCAAAATTTCCGCTGGTTTTGGTCCATGGCATGGGCGGCTTTACCAACATGGGCCTGCTCGACTATTTCTTCGGAATTCCTAAGAACTTGCGCGACAATGGCTTTTCCGTTTTCGTCACCCTGACTGACCCATTCAACAGTTCGGCGGTGCGCGCCAAGCAATTGGCCAAGCAAGTGGACGCCATCTTAGCGTGTACCTGCGCCGCTAAGGTCAATCTGGTGGGCCATTCCCAAGGTGGCATCGACGTCCGCGAATTGGTGTCAGCGCTGGGGTACGGCGACCGCGTTGACTCCATCACCACGATTTCCACACCGCACAGGGGCAGCAAAGTCGCCGACCAATTGCTGGGCTATTTGCCAGGTAAGGACTCAGGACTTTTGGATTCTTTTGCCCAAATCGCCGGCAAAATGTACACCACGCCCGAAACCGACGCCAACGTCAAGGCCGCGCTAGAGCAGTGCAGTGAAAAGCTGTCGGCGGCTTGGAATGCGGCACATCCAGACGACCCACGCGTGGCCTACTATTCGTGGGCGGGCTACTCAGGCCTGACTGCCAATGGCAAGCCCGCTTGTGAAGGTGGGGACGTACCCGTTCCTGCGCATGGCGACATTGTCGAACCGGGCTTGCTGGCGAGTTGGTTGGCGGTGGGCGGAGCCCAAGTTCCCAACGACGGTCTAGTCACGGTGGAGTCCGCCAAGTGGGGCCATTTTCGCGGCTGCGTGCCCGCGGATCACATGGACGAAGTAGGGCAACTCGCTGGGATCGTTGACGGTTTTGATTACCTGAAGTTTTATCAAGACTTGGCCCAGTATCTAGTCGACAAGAGCCTGTAGACCGCCGCCGCCGAGGTTGACGGATGTCCCTATCTTTATTGGGCGCGGCCGTCGTGCCAAGTCTGCTGATTTTTTGGTACTTTCACGCTCGCGATGCCAATCCTGAGCCGCGTAGCGTACTGTGGCAAACTTTCAAATACGGTGCGTACACGACTGTCGCGGCGGCTTTGCTTGAAATTGCAGAGGAATATCTGGTGGGTGGCAAGGCCATGGCGCCTTTGGCCAGCTCGATCAACGGCGCCTTTTTTTCGGCTGCGCTGATCGAAGAGTCGTTCAAGTTTCTGGTGTTAGTGCGGTTTTGCAGTCGGCATCCGGCCTTTGACGAATCCATGGACGGCATCATTTACGGGGTAACGGCGTCGCTGGGTTTTGCCACGCTGGAAAACATCCTGTACGTCGCGCAAGGAGGTATGGATGTCGCGGTGTTGCGGGCGTTGCTGGCGGTGCCGGGACACGCCAGTTGGGGCGCTCTGATGGGTTATTTTGTCGGTCAGGCGCGCTTTGGCCCCGACTCCGAACGCGCCCGCAACCTAACTTTGGCTTTGGTGGTGCCGATTGCGCTGCACGGCGGCTATGATTTTCCGTTGATGTTCGCCAAAGCCGCTGGTGAAGCTGCGCCGGGGGCCCTGTTGTTGGTTCCGCCGGCGATCGTGATCGGCGGCTGGATTGCCTGTGTTCGACTGGTCGGCCGCTTGAACCGCATGCAACTGGCGACCCTGCCGCCCATTAATCCGGCGAGCCCAGTGCAGATGGCTGATGCAGGGCCTGCGTTTAACGCCGGACACCAACAACGACACCAAGCACAGGGGCGTTCGCTTCGCCGTTGGCTTCAATTACTCAGTGGCGGGCTGCTGTCCTCGTGGGGCGGGCTGGTGTGCCTCGGTGTCACGGCTGCGATTGCCGCCGATCCCAAAATGCTCCACGACCAGCTCGTCGAATTGGCCTTGGGTCTGGTGATCATCGGTGGCGCGCCGCTTGCGCTCGGCTTGTGGCTGTTTTGGTTGGGGCTGCAACCGCGGGCAATGCAGCGTGAAGTTGCGGCTTGACTGCGGTCAGGGACCCACAGGTGTCGTGTCCAGAACGAACCAACTGCCAACGAGACACGAAATCGGGCAACTGTCGCAGCCAGTGGTCTCGCTTTGTGGTCTCACTTAGGAACTGTCCCAGAATAAGTCATTCTGGGACTGGTTCCGTTTGCTTGCATTGTTGGTCGCTAAGCTCGCGTCCTCAAAGGCCGACTCGCCGCTCCTGTGTTGCCCAGATCGATCGAATTATTTGAGGACAGTTCCTTAGTGGTCTCACTTAGTGGTCTCACTTAGTGGTCTCGATCGGTATCACGCACGGCAGACGCAATTGCTGATTCTGCGCGGAGTTTCGAAGCAATATCTAGCTGTTACAGTAGTTCACTCGCTTGGCACGCTCTTTGCTAAGACGTCGGCAGTGGCCCACCTCGCCACTCTGGAGCCTGTCTATGAGCAGCGGTCAAACCAACGAACTCGCCTACCTACGCGTACCGAGGCCAATCGACGCCTTGGCCAACGGGCTGGGCGAACCCATCAGCGAACCGACAATTGCCGCGCCACGCCTGCCGTTTGGTGGATTGCCTGTAGATAGCCCGCAGGCTCATTTGTTTGAAGCGATGCGCAAAATCCGTCGCCGTATGGCCGGCCTGCGTGGCTATCCGCCGTATTTCGTTTTGACCGACCGGCAGCTTGCGCAGTTGTGTTCGCTCAGGCCGGATAACGCGGTAATGCTGTTGACGATCAAAGGTTTCGGCTGCGGAAAACTGCATGAATACGGCGAAGAACTTCTGCGGGAGCTCGCTGCCGAAGCTGGCGCCCTTGGTCTTGATTTGTGCAGTGCGCCACCACCGGGTGATCCGATCGAGCAAGCCCGACGCCCGCAACGGTCAATCCGTCCAGCAGCAGAACCGAGGCAAGTCTCCGGTGTTGCCCGGCAAGCTGCGTTTGCCGCTTTTGCCCGTGGTGAACCGCTTGGCGACGTCTGCTTGCTGCTCAATCGCTCGCCGGGCACGACGGTCCAATGGCTGCTCGACTATTTGATAGAGCATCCGCAGCCCCATTTGCGGCCATGGCTGAGCGATGAGCTGCTCCATTGCATTGAAGCTGTAGGGCTCGATCACAGTAAGCGCCTGCAACCCGTTCACGAGGCGTTGGGCGGCGAAGTGCCCTATCCCCTGTTGCAGTTAGCCCAAGGGTTCCTTTTGCTGCGGCAAAGCCAAGCGAACTCCCTGACGTCAACCGTCGCCGACACCCACCATCCGCAATAGACTCGGGGCGGTCAGAGCATCCATGTCATCGGCGTCAAACTCGGCCACGATCGGCCCGTCGATCGGGCCTTCGGCGTCAAAACAAGTCTGAACGACCTGCCACCGGCGGCCGGAAAGTGGGCGCACTTGGCAAAATTCACTAAGTCGCATGCGATGATCCCAGACCAGCGGCTGAGGCAGAGTCTGTTTCCAGCCGGCCATGTCAGCCGAGGTGAAATCGTTGCTCCAACTGACCAATTCCGCCATGGCTTCGCTGTCTATGCCGCAAAGAACTTTGGCAAATTGCACCATCTCGGCGCGCAGTCGGGCGGCCAGTGCTTTTGGATCGGCGGTGGGATCGGCGGCCCGACGATTTTGGGGCAACAAGGACCGCGGATCGGCGTCGCCCTGCGCAAACTGGCGACCGTCGCGCAATGCTTCCCACTCTTCAACCAGCGAACTGTCGGTGGCCGCCAGAAGCGCGCGCAAATAGCCAATGGACTGCCAGACTTGGGGCGAGCGCCAGCGTTCCGGCACATTTTGCACCAGCGTCTTATACGCCTGCGACAAGTAGCGCAGCAGCACGCCTTCGGCCGGTTCAAGGCCCCAATCGCGAACAGCTTCGTCAAATGTCGACCATTTTTCATACAGTTGGCGCGCAACCGCCTTAGGACGCACAGCCTCTTCGCCGATCCATGGGTGTTGTTCGGCAAACTGCTCACGGCGGGCGTACAGCCAGTCAGCCAGCGGCTTGGGCCAAGTAACCGTTTCCAAGCGTTCCATGCGCTCCTCGTAGGGCACCCCTTGCGCTTTGAGTTCACCGACAATACGCCCTTTTTCCTCGCGGACTTGGGCCTGCAACACCTGGTTGGGGTTTTCCAAAATGCTTTCGGCCACGCTGAGCACATCGGCAGCCCACAGCTCATCGCGCTCGTCAGTCGCCACCGAGTTGGCGGCGCCGTGGGCGTCAACTTCACCAAATTGCTCCAAATGCGTGCGATCTAGATGCTCCAAACTCTCAACCAGGAACAGCGACAGGGCATGGTGGAGCGAAAAATCCTCTTGCAGTTCGGCGTCGAGGCGCGCCCGGCCACCTTGGCTCGTCGCCCGGCTGTGCAGTACCCCGATCTTGCGCAACGACCGGCCAATTCGGCCCAGTTCGCGCCGCTGGCCAAGTTGACTGCCGACGGGCAAGTGGCTGCGCCCAATCAAGTCGGCGACCGTGCGCAGCCCAAGCTCGGCGCGCTCAGGATTTCCGCGCAACACTTGGCAAACCAGACCGGCGGTCAGCACAAAAACAGGCTGCAGTGTTTCGGGTTGCCCGCGCACCAAGCGCCAAAACACCGTTTCGTCCCACGGCACGTAGCCTTTGTCGGGCGGCTTTTGGCGCACGAATTTCACCGCTTTGCCGTCGCGGCCAACCTTGGTCTCCAGCCGCTTGTTGGCGACAACGTGTTCTGGCGCGAGCGCAATCACCCAGCCTTGCTCGTCAAAGCCTTTGCGCCCTGCTCTGCCAGAAATCTGATGAAATTCACGCACTTGAATCAGGCGCGTGTGCTCCCCGTCGAACTTGCACAACTGGGTCAGGACCACGGTCTTGAGCGGCACGTTGATGCCAATCCCCAGGGTGTCGGTGCCGCAAATTACTTTGAGCAAGCCCTGTTGCGCCAAACGCTCGACCAACCGTCGATACCGCGGCAACAGGCCAGCGTGGTGCAGGCCAATGCCGTGCTTGAGCAAGCGTTGCAGGGTCTTTCCATACGGACTGGGCCAGCGTTCGCCGTTAAGTGCATCGCTCAGTTGGCGTTTCTCATCCTTGGTGCAGACGTCCACCGACATCAGTGCACCGGCAGTTTCCGAAGCATCGCGATGGCTAAAATGTACCAGATAACACGGGGTTTTCGCCGATTTTGCCAGATCGACGACGACCTCCTGCAATGGCAATTCGACATACGAAAACGCCAAGGGCACCGGCCGCGCGGTACTGCTCACAATTGCGACGTCGCGGGCAGAGCGACTCTTGAGATCGGCCGCAATCGAGGTCATGTCGCCCAGCGTCGCCGACATCAGCAGAAACGTGGTGTTAGTCATGCGCAGCAGCGGAATCTGCCAGGCCATCCCGCGGTCACGGTCGGCGTAATAGTGAAACTCGTCCATCGCGACGTGCCACTGCCGCTCGCTCGCCTGCTCTTCCAGCGCCATCTGCATCAGGATTTCAGCGGTGCAACACAGGATTGGCGCGGTCTTGTTCACGGTGGCGTCACCGGTCAACAAACCGACGTTGGCCGCGCCAAACGTAGCGCAGAGGTCGAAGAACTTCTCGTTAGCCAAGGCCTTGATCGGCGCCGTGTAGATGGTCTGCTGGCCCTGACACAGCGCGCGAAAATGCATCGCCAGCGCGACCAACGACTTGCCCGAACCAGTCGGCGTCGCCAGCACTACATGGCGTGCAGAATACAGCTCGAGAATTGCTTCTTCCTGATGCGAATACAAAGCCAAACCGCGGGCCGCGAGCCAATCGACCAACAGCAAGAACGCATCATCGTCGCTGGCACCCACTGGCGCGGCAAGCAATGGAGGCGGAGAGGGGTGGGCGAGGTCAGGCAGGCGATTCGGCATGGCCAGATTGTGCGGCCAAACGGTCGCAAACGCACGCGACGGCAGGCACGGTGGGCTGCGCGTCGGCTGTCAAAATCCTTGGTTGGAGACTTGCGCAGCCGCAAACTTGCTGCCCAACTCCTTGGTAAGCAAAGCATTCATCGCCAAGTCGCCTTTGAGCCAGCGATTGAGCCACGCCATGGTGTAAGCGTCCGTCAGAGCGAAGGCCTTGGCGCCGTCAATCATGCCAGGCTTGAAGCACATGTCCTTGAGTTCAGGCACAAACTGGGCCGGCGGCAGCGAGCAGACGTTGGTGTAGCTCATGTGGCCAGCGCCAGTAATGACGACTTTGGCTTTGGCGACTGGCAAGTCGTTGTAAATAGGGGTGATATCGCTGGCGACCGGGGTGGTGCCATCCAGCGAACCGCCAAAGACCATGGTGGGTACGTTCACGGTGGCGAGGCCCAGTTTACCAAAGGCGACATGAAAGCCTGGGGCCAAACAGATCGCAGCTTTGAGGCCAGGAATCGGCTTGGGCAATTTGATGACTGTGCCATTGGGCCAATAATTCATGTAGCCGCCTTTGCACAGCATGTTGCTCGCCGTTTCGCAGCCCTTTTTGGCAAAATCGACGTCGACGGTACCGCCACCGGCCACCAGTGCGGTGTAGCCGCCAAAGGAATGGCCGGTCACGGCGACTTTGCCCAAGTCGAGCAGGCCCTCGAAATCGCCGCCGCCAGCGCCATTGAGTTTGACCAATTCGTCATAGGCGAAGCGCAAATCGAGAGGTCGCTCCAGCGCCGACTTGGACTCGACTTCCTTGGTTACCGAGACGTCCAGCAAGGTGTTGCCGAAGTGATCGGGTGCGGCAACTACGTAGCCATGACTGGCAAGATACTCGGTAAAATCATAGGACTGCCAGTTGATGCCCTTGAAACCATGCGAAAACATCACGATTGGAAACGGACCTTTGGCCTTGTCGGCGCTGCCTTTGTCGATCGCTTTACCAGCCACTTTGATAACAATCGCGTCGAGATAGGTAGCCTTGTCGCCGGACTTTTCTACAATCGGGTACCACAATCGGGTGGTTACAGGCCGATTGTTGCGCGAAGCGTCGATCCAGTTTTTCACACGGGTTCCAACAGGATAGGGCCCCCATTGGTCGACCGCAGGATTGGGGCTGGGTCCAATTTCCTGCGGTGCTCCAACATCTCCGGCAACTGTGCCATCAGCGGTTGGCGCGGCGTCAGGGGCCACGGTGACGTCCACAACAGGGCCAGAATCCGCGACAGGGGCGCTGTCGACAACTGCGGCATCGCCTGCCATCTGATCAACTCCAGTTGCAGCGGTGTCGACAGGGTTTGCAATTACGTCGGCGGTCTGGCCATCGGCGACTATTTCGCTCGGAGCACTGTCTGCAGTGTCCGCCTTGCTTGCCGTGTCTGCGGAAGCGACGGCGTCCCCCGCGGTCAAGGCGCCGTCGGCGGCAAAAGCGCTTCCGGCATCAATGGGTACGACGCCAGCATTGCCCGACGGTTCGGCCGTGCAGCTGGCGGCCACCAAGGCGGCCGTCAATAGATGCAGTGCAACGCGAATTCGCATCGGTCCTCCAGCTCAAAGCTGCCTCAGTCTAGCGCGCTTGCCGACGCGCCGTCACTGGCCAATTTGCCAACAAGCTCCGTTATTCCTGTTGCCAAACCAACCGGCTTATTGTCCACTACGGCCATGCACGCTACCGATCCGACCCGCTACGACCTGTCCGCACCCAAGGTCGACGGGCCGCCGACGCTGGCCGATCCAGTGCTGGCCACGCTGCGCAGTCGCTTTCGCCTGCAGTCGTTTCGCCCCCACCAACGCGAAGTCATTGAGCATGTTACTGCCGGACGCGACGCCCTGTTGGTGATGCCGACCGGGGGCGGAAAATCGCTGTGTTATCAACTTCCTGGGCTGTTGCGCGGACCTACCTTGGTGATATCGCCGTTAATTGCCCTGATGGAGGACCAAAACGCCAAACTGCAGGCGTTGGGTCTGCGCTGCGAGCGCATCCACTCGGGTCGAGGCCGCGGTGATTCGCAGTATGCACTGCGGCGCTGGCTGGATGGCGACCTCGATTTCCTGCTGGTAGCGCCCGAACGATTGCGGGTAGCTGGTTTTGTGCCCCGCCTGATGCAGCGACCGCCCAAACTCATCGCGATTGACGAAGCCCATTGCATTTCGATGTGGGGACACGATTTTCGTCCAGATTACCGGCTGTTGGGCGAACGCCTGCCCGAACTACGCGCCAACGGTGATTGTCCGATTGTGGCGCTCACGGCGACGGCCACGGTGCGGGTGCAAAAGGACATTGTCGACCAGCTCGGAGTGCCAGACTGCGAACGCTTTATCCGCGGTTTTGCCCGCGACAACTTGGCGCTCGAAATGGTCGAACGCAATCCAGCTGAACGCATCACAGCGGCGCTCAAAGTCCTGCAAAACCCTGAACGGCGGCCTGCAATTGTCTACTGTCTGAGCCGCCGAACGGTCGAGGAAGCGGCTGCGGCTTGGAAAGGCCACTTCAAAGTGGACTACTACCATGCTGGAATGGAAGCGGACGCGCGCAGCGCCGTGCAAGACCGCTTTGCGGCAGGTCAATCGGATGTGGTCGTTGCCACCGTTGCCTTTGGGATGGGCATCGACAAAGCCAACATTCGCACGGTAGTTCACTTGGGCATGCCGGCCACCGTCGAAGGCTATTACCAAGAAGTCGGTCGAGCCGGTCGCGATGGTTTGCCGTCGGCAGGGCTATTGCTGTACTCGTTCGTCGATCTCAGGATCCACCAGACGTTTTTTGAGCGTGATTACCCACCGTTGACCATGGTGCAGGCGGTATTTGATGCGTTGCCGACCACCGGTTCGGTGCGCGAGCAGCTCTTGCGCGACAGCGGTTTGGCGCTGGCCACCGCTGAAGCGTGCCTAGCGAAGCTGTGGGGCATAGGGGCTGTAACCGTTGACAATGATGACCAAGTGCGACCTGGTTCTGCGCTGAACTGGCAGGCCGCTTACCTGCGACAGCGGGCTCATCGCGAGGGCCAATGCGAGGTTCTGTACGACTTATCGCGGGCGTCCGGTTGTCGAATGGACGCCCTGGTTGCGTATTTTGGCGACAAAGCCAAGCGCGCTAATTGTGGGATTTGCGACCGCTGCCAACCTGACGATTCTCAAGTGCGGCGCGTGCGCGATGCAACCCCAGCCGAGCGGCGCCAAATGCTTAAAATTGCAGAGATCTTGCCGACGAGTCGCGCGGTTAGCCTCGCCAAGGTCCATCGCGAGGATTTTTCCATGGCCTTGGACCGCAAGGTCTTTGACGCCCTCATCGATGGAATGGAACGAGCCGGGGTTGTCGAAACTACCTATGACACGTGGGACAAAGATGGCCAAATCATTCGCTTTCGCACCGCGCTGCTGGCGGCACCGTTAGCGCGACTGCCTCTGGATTGGGTCACCGGTATTCGCGTCGACGACACCCCGGCAGCGACCAAGGCGACCAAGCCGGTGGCCAAAAAACACAGCACGGCGAAGCCTTCGCAAAAACAGCAACAAAGTTCGCCTGATATGCCGGTCAATCTACCGCTAGTGGGCGAACTCAAGGCGTGGCGCAAAGCCCGGGCCCGTCTGGAGGCGGTGCCGGCTTTTGTGGTGATGACAGACGCCACGCTGATCGAGTTGGCAACGCGGCGGCCCAAAACCCGTGAGGCCATGCTGCAGGTCCACGGCATGGGGCCCAAGTCGGTCGCCAAATACGGTACTGAATTGCTTGTCGAATTGGCTAAAGGTTAGGCGGCTGAGTCAATGGTCGAACTCGCCGATGACGTCGTGCACGATGTGCCTGCGGCTCAGCTTACAACGCTGGCGGTAGGTGGCCCGCTACGCTGGCTATGGCCAGTGCGCCACCCGCAAGATGCACGCAATGCCTTGGCTTTTGCTCGTCAAAACCTCGTGCCAGTTTGGATCTTGGGCGGTGGCAGCAACGTCGTCATCGCGGACGAAGGGTTGGCGGGCGTGGTGTTGCAGCCGCAAGTGGTGGCGGATCGGGGAATCGAAGTCCTTGAGGTGACACCGCAAGTTGCGCGCCTGCGGATCGCGGCTGGGGCTCAATGGGACGATGTTGTGGCCTTTGCCGTGGAGCATGGCTGGCAAGGCATTGAGTGTTTATCTGCAATTCCGGGACAAGCGGGGGCAGCGCCGATTCAAAACTGTGGAGCCTACGGTCAAGAGGTCGCCGAAGTGGTCACCGCCGTGTCGGTTCTCGATCTAAACAACGAGAAACTCTCGACACTTTCTCAAACTGAATGCCAGTTTAGCTACCGCGACAGCTTGTTCAAACGCAATCCGCGGCACTGGCTGGTGTTAGGTTTGGACATCCAACTGCACCCTTGTGGACAGCCGTGTACCGCGTATAGCCAGGTGAAACAGGCGTTGGCCGCTGTCGACTCGCCTTCCTTGCTCGACGTTCGCCAAACTGTGCTTAATCTGCGCCGAGCCAAGAGCATGGTCATCGACGCGGCGGATGCCAACAGCCGTTCGTGTGGATCGTTTTTCGTCAATCCGGTGCTCGATTCTGCAGGAGCGACGGAAGCCATCGCAGTTTTGGCCCAACCCGGCGAAACCGCGCCGCAGTGGCCTCGAGCAGATGGCACGATCAAGCTGTCGGCGGCGTGGCTCATTGAGCGCTGCGGCTTGGCCAAGGGGTATGGGACCGGCCGAGTTGGCCTTTCAATGAATCACACGCTGGCCATCGTCAACCGCGGCGACGCGACGGCGACCGAAGTGCTTGCGTTTGCGGATCACGTGGCTGTGGTTGTGTACCGGGGCTGCGGTGTTCAATTGGGCCGTGAACCCGTTCATTTGCTGTAGCTGGGTGTCTTGAACGAGGACCGCTTGATGCTGGGGATGTTATTCAACGAATGAGCGCGAAACACCAAGCGAAGCGTGAACATAGGCCGACCTTGCCAACTGACAGCGGTTCTGGAGTGCATTCAGTTGGTGACCGCTATGCGCCGCGCGCCGATGCCCCGGCGGCGATCATCGTCGACATCGACGGTACGGTGGCATTGGCTACCCGCCGAAACGTGTTTGATGAAGCGCGAGTTGAGCTCGACGAGCCCAATCCTGCGGTGATTGCGACGGTTCGCGCGTTGCAGGCAGCGGGCCATGCGGTCGTCTTTTGCTCTGGGCGAACAGACGGTTGTCGCCAAACGACCTTGCGCTGGCTACAAGATCATGTAGGAGTGCCCGTGGCCGCGTTGCATATGCGAACGCAGGGCGACTCGCGCAAAGACTCGATTATCAAACGAGAAATCTTCGACGCTCACATTCGCGACCAGTGGCGGGTGGTGTGCGTGCTGGACGACCGCAATCAGGTGGTGCGCATGTGGCGCGACATGGGTTTGACCGTCTTGCAAGTTGCGGACGGCGATTTTTAGTCGGTCTTGAGCAGAAAACTGCGTTGCCAGACTGGTTGCTTCCCCGCCTCACCCGGTGCACTCTGCCGACCAAGGAGCCGCCTATGTCATCCGTACCTGCCCAATCCGCAGTCTCAACCGCAAGCCTGCATGCATCTTGCCAGCCCGCACTCGAGTACGCCGCCGGTCAATTTGAGGCCACAGTGGCGCTGCTCGGGTCGTTCTTGCGCATCCCAGCGATCAGTTGCGATGCCGACCACACCGCGGACGTGGCGCGACTGGCAGAGGCAATTGCGACGCATCTTTCCACGCTAAACCCCAGTGAATGTCGAGTTTTGCAGGTGGACGGCGCCCATCCCATGGTAACTGCGCTGTGGAATCAGGCCGGTCCGGCGGCGCCAACGGTGCTGGTCTACGGTCACCTCGACCTGCAGCCGGTCAAGGGCGAAGTCTGGCGCACACCGCCCCACGAGCCGACCGTGATTGGCGACCGCCTGTATGCCCGCGGGGCAGCTGACGACATGGGCGGTTGGGTCTCCCATTTGGCGGCGATGCAGGCGTGGCTGGCCACCAAAGGTACGCTGCCCTGCAATTTGCGCTTGGTGATCGAAGGCGAGGAAGAGTGCGGGTCGTCGCACCTTGAAGCCTACATGGATGAATTTCCGAATGTGTTCGTGGCAGACGCCATGGTCTTGACCGATTGTGAAAATCCGTCGACCGACGTCCCTGGTCTGACGATTTCGCTGCGCGGGCTGAGCGAAATGGTGTTGCATGTCGAGGCCTTGGAGGCAGACGTGCATTCAGGGCTGTGGGGCAACGCGGTGCCCGACGTTACGACGAGTTTATGCAAGATTATTGCGGGTTTGGTTGATGCCGATGGCCGACCGACAGTTGGACTTGTGCAGTGGCCGGCGGACCAGGTTGCTGCCGCAGCCGCAGTGCCGATTCCAGACGCGGTTGTTCGCAAAGGTGCCCACATCCTCGATCATCTGGAGCCGTTGCCCGATCGCGGGCGACCGCGGGCGGAGTGGCTGTGGCTGCAACCAGCCATCACTGTAGTGGCGACCACCCTGCCCACTCAACAGACCAAAAAGAACGCCCTGCGCGCGACAGCCACGGCGACGCTATCTGTGCGGCTGGCGCCGCGCCAAACAGCAGCGCAACTGCATGAGTTGCTTGCTCAACAGGTGGCCAAAGTTGCCCCGCCTCAGATCGCTGCACGGTTGGAATTGCTGCCCGGTACCGGCGATGGCTGGCTGTACAAGCCGCAAGGGCCAGCTTTCGCGGCGGCGAATCGTGCTTATCGCGCCGTGTGGGGCACCGAAATGGTGCAGATTGGCGTGGGTGGGTCGATCCCGTTTGTTGCGCTTTTTGGAAATCGATTCGAGGGCTTGCCGCTAATTCTTAATGGTGTCATGGATCCTGAGACGACAGCCCACGGCCCCAACGAAAGCCTGCACTTGGGCGTGTTCCGCAAGGCAATTGCCACCAACGTGTTGTTGTATGCTGAACTGGCGCAGCCCGGCGTGCTGCGGTAGCGCCGGTCATGGCAAGGCTGGCACCACTTCCGCAGAAACAGCGCGCAATAGCAATGAGTTGTGTGATAGTGGCGGCCTTGGTGGGCTGTGCTGATTCGATTCCTATTGCTGCCGGTTCGCTCGCGCAACCGCCCGGAGACGCCCAACTGACTGTGGATACTGGAAAACCCCTCGCCGATGGCAAGACTGACGCTAACATTGCGGCGACGGCCAAAGTATTCTTGCTCGATTTGCCCGAGCCTCTGACGTGCCCGGTTGGCAAACCGTCCACAGATGCCGTTGGCCCGGATATCCCTAACTTTGCAAAGTGTATCCACAATGTTCCCGATGACTGGCCCGTTGGCGCATTAGCCCCCGATTTGCTCGACGCCGAATTGGGCTACCGCGACGAACTAACCGGCGAGCAGCGCACTTGGAGCGACGGTCAATGGGCGCCGCTCATCCAAGGCGTGCAAGGGACTGGCCATATCACCGCCGATGTGCTTTTGTACCTGCCCGATCAGAAAGGCGAAATCTTACACGTCGAGGTTGTTCGCCAAGTTTGGTACGAGTGCGACTACTATCACGAGTCACCAACGTATAAACTTGCGCTCAAGCCCAGCCTCAAGAAAGGCTGGTGGGCACCGGTGAAAGCGCTGAAAAGTATTGTCAATAAGCCGTTGCATGTTGCCTGTGGGCGCTGGGCGCGGTTTCAGACCTTCGTGCGCCTACCCGCTGAGAATCATTGGCACGCCGCAGCCTGTACCCTGCGCTTCTTTGTGCCCGTGCCCTTGCCGTTGGATCCCTGAGTGGCTACAGCAGATGAACTGCGCGCTCAAGCGAAGCAGGCAGCAAGATCGGGGCAGTTTGCGCGTGCTGGCCAGTTAGCCGCAGGTGCCGCCGACGCCTATTTTCGATCAAAATCCTTTGATAACGCGCATGTCTGTCGCGTATTGCAGGCTCGATGCTCCCAGCAGGCCGGCGATCTGAACACGGCCGAGGACTTGCTTCGAGCTGCCATCAGCGACGCCCAACGACGCGGTCATCAACGTCAGACTCTGGAGGGCATGACGGAGTTGGGTGCCGTGCTTGAATTGGTCGGCAATTTGCGTGAGGCGGTGGCGTTGCACCGCGAAGTCATGGCATTGCGGTCGATCGAAGCGGATCCAGTTGGTTACGCCATCGCCAGCGCCAACGTCGCCCGCCTTGTCACCCGCTTGGCGCCGCCCGAGCGCAGGAGCGAAGCGCTGATTGAGTCGCGCAAATTGTTAACTGAATCTGGGCAGTTGTTCGTGGCCCACGGCCATGCGGCCCACGCTGGCCACGTGTTGGTGGTGCTTGGCGACCTGGAACGCGGCTCTGGCCATCTGACTGAGGCGAAGACCGCGCTGCTCGACGCCCTCAAGGTTGCAGAGCGCACGGGTCAAGCGTCGTTACTCTCGATTACTTTGCTCAATTTAGCCATGATTGAACGAGACTTGGGTCAATCGGTGGACTGTCGCGCTCACCTCAAGCGCGCTCACGCCGTCGCCACCAAAGCTGGGGACCGCCTCCAGTTGGCCCGCATTCTCCTGGCCCAAGCCCTGCTTGCCGCGGACGACCTGCCGCCGTTTGACGTGGCGGCACTGTTTGCCAGCGTCGAAGCCGATTTTGTAGCAATTGGCCAGCATCAGGGCGCCATTCCGGCGATTGCCAATCGGGCCTCGGCGATGGCCCGGGCAGGTCATTTGCACGAGGCCCATAGCCTGTTGGCCAAACTCCAAGTTCAGTTGCAGTCGGCAGGGGACAGACTGAGCGCCAGCGAAATTGACCTTAGTTTAGCTGAGTTGCTGTTTTCTATTGGCGACAAGAACCGCTTCACACTTGCGATGCAACAATTGCAGTCAGCGGATTTGCCGATTCGTCTAGAGCAACGACTATTGCTGCTCCGCGCGCGTGAATCGATGCGTTCGCTGGACCTAGCAAACGTTCGCGAATTCTCGGCGCGTGTTCGTGGCGCGGAAATCTCCCGGTCTGCTAGCTTTTCGCTGGAGCTGCTCCGAGCACAGCTGCTTACATTCGCCGGAGATTTTTCAGCAACAGATGTGCTGAAGAGTCTTGCGCAACAGGCGGCTCCCAGTCCGCGCGAATCGGCTGCGGTTAGCTCAGCGCTAGCGACGACCTTGGCTTGGCAAGGTCAAGTAAACCGTGCGACTGACGTAGCGCATGAGGCTTTGGCCAAATGGCAGGCTTTGCAAGAGCCTCTATCCATTGCCAGCGCAGCGTGCACTGTCATCTGCACGTCATTTAATGCAGCTGAGCGCGAAGCTGCTTGGGTGGCTATCGACCGCCAGATAGTCATGGCCTGCCGCGACCAAGCGCTGGTGTGCGAGGCGGTTCGGCTGCTGCTTGACCGCAATATTCCAGCCTATCAACGGGTTCTCGTGCAAATGCGCAAAGACGGCAACGAGAGCGGCGCTGTGTGGCTGGCGCGCGTGTCAGGTGGTCGGCTGGCCAATCAAAAACTGCTGGACTTTGCACAGACTATTGCGGTTCGCCATCAGATTCGCTGACAACAAGCGACTCGGGTGGCGCAACCGTCATCGTGCGCCTGATCCAAACGTCAGACCAGCCAAACTTGACTTGCGAAGCGCTTGTGCTTGTCTATGCTCTGTGCAGGCGGGCATTTTCACCCCGCTTTGGTTGAGGTAGCAAATGTCGTCCACCGCCGCCGTCCACAACTTACCGATTTTGGCCTTGCGAAATGCCGTCCTGTTCCCCGGCGCCGTGATGCCGGTGGTGATCGGTCGAGGCAAGTCCATCAAACTACTTGAAAGCTTGGGCGACCGCCGCAGTGCCATCGTGGGCGTAGTCGCGCAAAAGGACAAAGGCGTCGACAACCCCAAGCCGGGTGACTTGCATTGGGCAGGTTGCACGGGTCAATTGCTCAAAGTCCTGCGCAACGGCGCCGAGACCTACCACGTCGTGATCCGCGGCATGGAGCGCTTCAAGATCTTGCGCTTTGACCAAGAGGACCCCTATTTGCAAGCTGAGGTCGAAGTATTTGCTGAGCGCCCCGACACCGATCCGCAGATTACCGCGTTGATGCACAACGTGCGCGACACGGCCATTGAATTGGTAGGCATGGTGCCGGAACTTCCGATTAATGCCGCGGATTTGCAAGAGACTTTCGAGCACCCGTCGCGGCTGGTCTACTTGCTGTTGACTCACTTGGGCGTTCCGGTCGAAGACAAGATCGACGTTCTGCAGGCGCCGACGCTGCACGAGATGCTGACCAAGACGCTGCAGTTGGTGATTCAACAAGTTGAAATCTTGCGCATTAGCCAGCGCATCAACTCTGAGGTCAAAGGTGACCTCAACAAGAGCCAGCGCGAGTACGTTTTGCGCAAGCAACTTAAGGCAATTCAAAAGGAATTGGGTGAGTTGGAGGGCACCGACGGCGACGAGTTGGCTGAGTTGGAAGAGCGTTTGGTCAAAGGCGCACTGCCCGAGGACGCCCAGAAAATCGCGACCAAGGAGCTCAAGCGCCTGCGCAATATTCAAGCGGGGTCGCCTGAATACACGGTGTCGCGCACCTATTTGGAGTGGTTTGCCGACATGCCGTGGTCGGTGCTGACCGAGGACAACTGGGACTTGGACAACGCGCAAACCGTATTGGATTCCAAGCACTACGGCCTCGACAAAGTCAAGAAGCGCATCATTGAGTATTTGGCCGTTAGCAAGCTGAAAAACAACATGCGCGGTCCAGTGTTGTGCCTTGTTGGGCCTCCCGGCGTCGGCAAGACCTCGCTTGGACACAGCATTGCCGACGCGTTGGGGCGTAAATTTCAGCGCCTGAGCCTGGGCGGCGTGCGCGACGAAGCCGAAATCCGCGGTCACCGGCGCACTTACATCGGCGCCTTGCCCGGTAAGATCATTATGGCCCTCAAGAAGGCCGAAGCGCGCAATCCGGTGATGATTTTGGACGAAGTGGACAAGTTGACCCACGACTGGCGCGGTGATCCGACTGCCGCGTTGTTGGAAGTGCTTGATCCAGAGCAAAATCATACGTTTACTGACCACTATCTCGATACGCCGTTTGACTTGTCGAAAGTGCTCTTCATCGCGACCGCCAACACGACGGACACCATTCCGGCGCCGTTGCTCGACCGTATGGAAGTGATTGAATTAGCCGGGTATACCCATGAGGAGAAATTTCACATCGCTCGGCAGCACTTGATCCCCAAACAGCTGCGGGAGCACGGGCTCAAGACGGAGCAGTGCGGGATTGGCGACGATATTGTCAATCAAATCATCTCGCACTACACGCGCGAAGCCGGCGTGCGCAATTTGGAACGTCGGGCTGCCGATGTGTGCCGCCAAGTGGCCGTTCAGGTCGCCAAAGGCCTTACCGCAGGTCGGGTAGTGACTATGGAAGACCTTGATGAAATGTTAGGTAATTTCATCTTTGAGCCCGAAGTAGCGACGCGCACTGAACAGCCTGGGGTGGCAACGGGCATGGCGTGGACGCGCGCGGGCGGCGACCTGTTGTTCATTGAAGCCAGCAAAATGCCCGGCAAAGGCAAAATGCGTTTGACGGGGCAACTTGGCGATGTAATGAAGGAATCGGCGCAAATTGCCTTATCGCTAGTCGAAGCCAATGCCGAGAAGCTGGGCGTGGAACGCAAGAACTTTGAGGAGTTCGATATTCACGTCCACTTTCCGGCCGGAGCGGTGCCCAAGGACGGACCTTCAGCTGGCGTGACCATGTATACGGCTCTAGTCAGCCTGCTGTCTGGCGTGAGGGTGCGCGGTGATGTGGCGATGACCGGTGAGGCGACGCTGCGCGGCTTGGTGTTGCCGGTCGGCGGCATCAAGGACAAAGTGTTGGCGGCGATGCGCGGCGGCATCAAGAAAATCATCCTTCCTGAGAAAAACAGGAAGGATTTGCGCGATATCCCGGCCGAGGCGCGGGTGGGCGTGGAATTTGTGTTCGCTCACCGCATTGAAGACGTACTCGAGCACGCGCTGGAAGTGCCGCCAAGTGCTTGGGAAAAGACCGGCACTGCCGGCGCGCAGGCGACAGCTTAGTTCGCCGCCGAGCGACTGGCTGTCCGCATGACAGCGCCCGCATTCAGTGCCGGCCGGCGAGCATGATGGCCGCAACATTGCTGGGTGAAACGGTGACGCAAAGTCCTTTCTGCAACCGCACCCATCGGTAGCTTGTCGCCCTTGACACGCTGCCCGCCGGTCGCCACGATTCTAGTTGCGCGGCTCGTGCGCGGCAGCGTTGGTTTCGCTGAGCAAACAAGGCTCGATTGGCCTAGTTGACGATGGCGACCGCGGGCAATCCTATGACTTTACAACTGATTATCCAGAATCACCCAACAAAGACTCGGTGCAGGGCCGTGCGGGTGCTGATCGCGGTGGCCACGCTGCTAGTCGGTGCTCAGATGGCCATCGCTGCGCCGGTCGCCAAGTACGTCGATAGCGGGTCGGGGCCAGCCAAAGACGACAATGCTGAGGACGGCGGCTCCAGCTTTTTCGAAGACGGCAACAGCCTGTTGCACAGCTATTCCGTTATTGGCGGCGCCTTTCACGAGGGCGGCGATGGCGAACTCAGTGGTTGGAAACATGACCACAGCCTAGCGCCAAAAGCCTATGGTTTCGGCTATTTCGAACGCAATGGCTTTGTCTCTGGGACCATCGCTGCGATCGCCATAGTACTTGCTGGCTCCGCGGCTGCCAGCGGACCCAAGCGGGTCGAAAGTTGGGAAAGCGGCAGCTACAAATACACCAAGTACACCTAATTACAGTGCCGCCGAAAAACAGGCGATGCTGGCGGCAAGCAGCGCGGCGGCCTCCGGAATCTTCGGATCCAAGCACCAAGCCTTTGATTTGCAAGTCTATTCTCGACAATTTGGCGGTCAATCCGAAGGCTACAGGCTGAACATGCTGTTTGGCATCCCGTTTTCGCGCGGCGACGGCATGATCGACGTTGGTTTTGGCTGGGGCCACGTCAATTCTGCTGTCGGTGAAAACGGACGCTACTTGATCACGAAATAACAATACGTTGGCAGGCCGTGGCGGCTCAACTATTCTATCGGCCCAGCGGTGCTGTATGCGCATTTTGACTGGAATTGGCTTGGCCACTCCGAGGACAAGAAGTACAACGGCAAGCAACCGGGGAAAAAGGGCGACGGCAGCAAAGTCCCGGATGACTACACCACCACGGAAATCAATACCACTGGGTTTCCTTGGCGTTTTGGCGTGCAGGCTTCGCTCTTGGGTCGTCTGTATATCGAAGGGGCGGCGATTACCCCGAGCCTGATGTCGGGCAAGCTTGGCTACAACATGAGTCTGGGCGCGAGGTTCTAAGAGGGCATCACCAATTTCTAGTCGATTTCGTTGACTCTTGTGTGGATGAGTCGTGGGTCGCAAAACTTGAGCCCTCATTGGCCGACTCGTCGTATCGCAGCGCTGCTCAGCCTAGACACATATCTGCCAGAGCCCCAAAGGCGCCGCACAGGGAAGTTCATGCAGAATCGCTGGATAGGTCTAGTTTTGGTGCTGATACTGCTCAGCCTTGGCAATCCAAATTCAGCGCTCGGCCGTGAAAAGAAAGGCATCGGCTGGGTGGAATTGTCCCGCGATTTCAAGCTTGAAGGGCTGTACGGCCGCAATACCTACACCGGAATCAATCCCGCTAGAAAGCTCGAAGGCAGCCAACTGTGGATCAATTTTGAGGGTGGCTATCTCGGCAAAGTCTCGCCGATGGGCAATGTCGGCGGCGTGCAATTTGCGGCGATGACGGGCTACGACGGCGCGTTTTCCGACCAAGACAAAGTCGCGGTACTCGGCGCATTTGCGTACAACATCCAAGTCGGCTTTCCTTTCAGTGTGTTTCATCAGTTCACCGATGGGATTGAGTGGTTGCAACTGGCCATCGCCCCCGGCTTTGGGGTCGACCACTTGCACGCGTACCTGTACATCAAAGGCAAGGCCGGGTATTTGCTCAATGACAACATGACTCTGGAGGCTTCTTACACTTGGTGGCCGGGGCCGACGAGCTACACGACGTATGGAAGCGACGACTTGGGCCTCAACTTGGCTGCGGCCAAGGGCTCCGTGTTCATCGGCCGGCCCAATGGCACCGCGATTGAAGTGTTCGCCGAATACTTATGGGGCGAAGAGGAATTGGAATCCGAGGGCGTTAAGGACCCCAAAAACTTTGCCGGCAAGAATCCATTTAGTCAGACCGCGCGCCGCGAATGCTGTACCAACTTGCGTCTGGGCGCTGGCATTGCATTCTAGGAGCCTGTCGGAAATCAAACGCATTTTGAATATCTATCCGGTTATACACAATGAATCGATTACGATCCGACAGTCTCCTAGCCATTCAGATATTCTCGACTGTCCAAGAACTGCCCGGAGAACTGGCCCAATCAAATTCGTGCAGTTTCGGACAGTTGCCGCCGTCTAGCCAGACGGCGCTAGGAGCGAGTCGGAATACTCCGACACGCTCCTAGGACGTAGCCAATTAGGGCCGGGGTAAAATCAAGGCGATTTTGCTCCCCGGCCCATTACTTGCTTGGTGGGTCGTTAACTCGCGGCTTTGCAAGCCGACTCGACGCTCCGTTCCATTCGCGGATCGATCGAGTTATTCTTGCACGAGCCTTGGGCCCGTGCCAGTTTGGACCTAAGGAACTGTCCCAGAATAAGTCATTCTGAGACTGGTTCCGTTTGCTTGCTTTGTGGGTCGCTAAGCTCGCGGCCTCAAAGGCCGACTCGCCGCTCCAGTGTTGGGCGAGTCGATCGAGTTATTTAAGGACACATCCTAACCCCAAGGGGTAGCGACGATGGGACTGACTGTTCGCTTGTGGATTGTGGGGTGCGTGCTGCTTGCGGCCTGCTTGCCGCGGGTCGAAGACCCACCGTTGACCGAATCGGGCAATGCGCCGGTGGGGTGGAGTCCTGGGGAGCCCGTGGCGGCGCCAGTTGCAGAAGGCGGCGGGACAGTAGCGACGGGTCCAGCCGCGGGCACCAAATGCAGCGGAACTGCCAATGATCTCCTAGGTGCGGCCACCCAAAAGCAATATCCTTGCACCATAGCCAATCTGGACCTGACCAAAGCAGAGCAGTCCCAATTGCAGTTCGCCAGTTTGACGACCAATGCGTATAACTTAATGATTTCGAAGGTGTCTGACCTTTCGGTGATTAAGTCACTGACACTGGTTCAAAATTTGCAAGTCAACGGCTGGAACGAGACCAACATGGCGCTGCCGGCCACCATCAAAGTCGTGGAATCGATATCGGTGTATGGCAATCTAACCAACCTCTACGGATTCGACGGCGTGTTCACGCTCAACGGCATGATCCAGATTGTGAATTCGCCAAACCTGCTCAATATTCAGGCGTTTTCCAAACTTATTTCTGTGGCGGGCATCGACATTCGCGGCTGTCCAAAACTGCAAAAGCTCAGCGCTTTCGGGCAACTGACGTCTCTCCAGACATTTACGATGCGCGATGTGCAGTACAGTGCGATTGCCCTGCCGGCGATCCCGGTAACGACAATGAATAATATTTTCATGGAGTTTAACAACGGCCTGCCGGCATTTTTCATGTTCGGCCAGCTGCAGACGCTTAATGCGTTGCAGATCAAGGGTAACCCTGTGTTATCTGACTTCAAATTCCAGGCGCTCAAAGTCGTCAAGTCGCTCTCGCTCATCGATTCGCCCAACGTGTTCACGCTCGATGGATTTGGCCCGACGGTGCAGGTGACGTCCACTTTGGCGATTTGCAACACAAAAGTACCAGGCGCCACTCAAGAGGCTTGGCGCAAGATCCACGCGCCCAACTTGCCTTTCGACAATTGCCCCAACGGCTGCACCGGCGCGGCGTGTCCGTGACTACTTGATGACTGCATCTCGCAAAACCTCTATTGTTTTCGATACGTACGGCGGAAGCCATACGCCGGCTGAAATCGTGCGCGCGGCGGCACGGTTGTCCCGACAAGGGGTGGCCCAGATTGCGCTGGTCGGCGAAGTGGCGTACCTGCAAGATCAGCTGGCGCTTTTGCCGTATGATCCCATGACGTTACGGATAGTTCCCGCTGCGGCAGCGTTTCCACGGCGCTTGGGCGACACGTTAGCTCAGTCCGAGGCCGCGCGGATTGCCCTGCCCTTGGCGATGGAGATGCTGCGCGACGGTGAGGCCGACGTCTTGATTTCGGCCAGCCCACCGGACTTGGTCCGAGAATTGGCCCTAGAGTACCTGCCGCGGCTCGCGGGCTGTCAAGCGTTGGCGACGGCCGCCGTGGTGCCAACAATGCCGCGGCAGGGCCAGGACGAGCCACTGGGGCTATTGCTCGACGTCTCAGGCCGCCGAACCACGGATGCCGAGGAACTGGTGCAATTCGCAGTGCTGGGGGCCACTTATGCGCGGGTTGTCACCAAGACGCCGCAACCGTCGGTGGCCCTGTTATCGACCGGTCAAGGCAGTGACGATGGCCCCGTCGAAGTCGTTGCCGCGCACAAACGACTCAAAGCCCTGGCTGGCGTTCGCTTTGTGGGCAATGTTCGCGCTACCGACCTGTTGCGCGGGCTTGCTGATGTGGTGGTCGCCGACGGATTGGCCGGCCACATGGTTCACGGTTTGCTCGAAGGTCTGACCGAGATGACCGTAGAGGCAGCACGCTATGCTTGGAAAGCCAAAGTAACTTGGCGCATGGGCCTGCGCCTGCTCGCCCAAGGCGTCGGCATGCTGCGAAAAGTCTCTGAATTTACAAGCTATGGTGGCGCGCCTCTGCTTGGGTTGGAGCATTTGGTGCTGGTCACTAGCGCGGATTCCAAAGAAGCGACATTTGCCAATGCGATCAAGCTGGCCGCCCGCTGCCAGACTTCGGACCTGCAGTCTCAGCTGCGGCAAGCTATGGCCCGATTTGCTGAGGATAATTCGGTTCAGGGGCCGAGTCAGGGGCCGAGTCAGGTGCCGAGTCAGGTGCCGAGTCAGGGGCCGAGTCAGGGGCCGAGTCAGGGGCCGAGTCAGGGGCCGAGTCAGG
>SHZD01000256.1 GCA_009692465.1 Myxococcales bacterium | reverse complement strand
TATTGCGATCCGACAGTCTCCTAGCTTCACAGATATTCTCAACTGTCCAAGAACTGCCCGGAGTGAATCCGTGCAGTTTCGGACAGTTGCCGCCGTCTAGGCAGACGGCGCTAGGAGCGAGTCGGAATACTCCGACACGCTCCTAGCAGGGCGCTGAGTGCTCGGTTCAGTTGTGCCGTCGCACGCGTGCCATCAGGGTGCACGGGCAGTACCCGAATCTCGGCTTGATGCGGCGACTGGTCGACAGTTCGCGGTGTGGCGACAGTGTTCCGTGTTTGGCTGTAGTGTTCCGTGTTTGGCTGTAGTGCTCGGTGTTTGGCTGTAGTGCTCGGTGTTTGGCTGTAGTGCTCGGTTCGTAGGCCCAGAGGCGGTGCTCGCGCCGCAACGGTGATGAAGATGTCGGACAAGATTGCTCAACGGTTTGAGATAGGCGACACGGTTGAGACCGGCAAACTCGGCGTGCTCATGCGGGCTGTCGACGAGCGACACGCAGCCCCCGCGTTGATCTTGCGGCTGGCCGCCTCGACGCAGTCGAGCGACGAGGTGTTGGACGCTATTGTAGCCGACAATCAGAAACTGGGCGAAAGCACAACCATTTTAATGACCTATGCCCACGGTCGCGACGATCAGGGGCCGTGGCTGGCGATCGAGGCGGCGTCGGGCTGCACGCTGGACGAGGTCCTCAAGCGTCGCGACAAGCTCGAAACGCCACAACTACTTGATATTGCGCTAACAATGGCGCGGGCAACTGCAGATGCTAGTGCCGCAGGTGTCTGGCACGGCGAGATCGGCCCGCATCGCCTGTGGCTCAATGGCGCCACGGTAGGTACCGGCAAAGTGCGCGTTTTCGGGCATGGTTGGTGGCGCCTGCTGCCGGGTTTGACTACGGCGAGTGGCCCGGAGGATTTCTTTGGTGCGCCTGAGTACCTAGCGGCCGAAGCGTGCAAAGGCGCCCCGCTCACCTCTGCCAGCGACATTTATTCGGCGGCGACGGCCTTGTGGGCGCTGACCGCTGGCAAACCACCGTTTCAAAACCAACAACCGCTCACGGTTGCCAAACGCCAAGCCGCCGAAAAGCCGCTGCGGCTGGACTTGCTCAAGCCTACGCTCAAAGGCGTCAAGGATCTTCAAGGCTTGCTTGCAGAAGCGCTGGACAAGGATCCGGCCAAGCGGCCAGCACCAGCGGCGTGGCTCAGTGCGATCGAAGCGGCGACGCAAACGTGGGGCCCGTTAGCCGCGGTGGCCGACGTGGTGGTCGCTCAGCGAGCGCAACTGATTTCGCGCGGCGGCGCGGCTGGCGCAGGATCTCGCTCAGCGGAAAATCGGCAGCCTACGGGCAAGACCGAGGCTGCGGTCAGTGAGCCCGTTGCTGCGGCCGCCCCGGTTGCAGCTGTTGCCCCTGTCGCAACCGTCGCGGCAGCCGCATCATCCGCCCCAGTTACCCCCGCTGCACCAGCCCAACCAGCAGCCGGCGACCCCGACGCGACGTCGCGCTTGAGCGCGCTGCCTACCCAGATTGGCCCCGCTGTGGCCACCAAGGTCGCAGGTGCTGCGCCTGCGGAAACTGCCAGACCGGGTGCTGGCGCCGGCGAAGGCAACGCGACGGCGGCCGATGACAATGACGATGACGACGACGACGCTGACGAAGGCGACCAGCCGAGTGCAGCCGACAGCAATCGGCGCGGCAAGAAGGGTAAGAAGAGTCGCCGTGATCGGGCAGCTCAGGCGTTGGCGGTGGGCAAGCCCACGCCCATTGGGATCGCCAAAAGCGGAGCGCCTGTTGGTGGCGGGATTGTCGCGACAACGCCAATGGCGGCCAAAGCGCAGACGGAAGCACCAGTCTCGGCTGCGGCTGCGCCAAGTAGTGTGGTCATTGGCGGTGCCGCTGCTGCACCCAAGTTGGCGACCGTCCGATCGGCAGCCGAAACGACCAAGCCAGCGGAAGTGTCCGAATTTAGCAGCAATCGAGTCGTCAAGACCACCGACCGTATACGGGTGGAGGCGATGCACGAGTCGGCTTTTTTTAGCCACGAGGACAAGCCGCTTCCCAAGGGTCTGCACCACGCCGGGCCACCGATCGCGCCGCAACAAAAAGTCAATAAAATTCTACTGGTGACTATTGCTGGATTTGCAGTGGCGATGGTCGGCATTGCCGCCTACATGAAGATCACGGCGCCGCCGGACGTGCCAATAGCGGTGCCCGGGGAAGAGGAGGTCGCAGCCCCAGCGCCGGCCGCAGCGGTTGGTCCCGGCGCAGCCGCAGCAGTTGGTCCCGGCGCAGCCGCAGCAGTTGGTCCCGGCGCAGCCGCAGCAGTTGGTCCCGGCGCAGCCGCAGCGGTTGGTCCCGGCGCAGCCGCAGCGGTTGATCCCGGCGCAGCCGCAGCGGTTGGTCCCGGCGCAGCCGCAGCGGTTGGTCCCGGCGCAGCCGCAGCAGTTGGTCCCGGCGCAGCCGCAGCAGTTGGTCCCGGCGCAGCCGATGGGACTGCGGCGCCAGCGCCGAGCATCGATGCCGCCGGATCCCCAGCGCCAGTACCGGCCCCGGCCGCCACGCTCGAGCCCCCAGCAGCTGCCGTCGTCGCTCCGGACGTCGAAACAACGCCTGGGGCGAAAGCCGCTAAACTGGTGGAAGAAGGCACCGCCCTGATGCGCAGCGGGGCGTTGGAATTGGCCATGCTCAAGGCCAAGGAAGCGCAAGGCCTCAATGCTGGCAGCGCCCCCGCCGTAGCCCTGCAGTCCCAAATCGAGCAGGCCCAGGCCGACGCCAAAGCTGCGGCCGCCGCCAGCGCCGCCCGGGCTGACGACAAAGCCAAGTTGGCCGACGGCAAAGCCAAGGCCGAGCAGGCTGAACTGGCAAAAAAGCAGGCAGAACAACAGGCCGCGGCGCAAAAGGCCCAACAAGACGCCAAAGCCGCCCAGGAAGCCGGCAAACAAGCGGAGCTCGCTCGCCAAAAGGCCGACGAAGAGCGCGCCAAGGGTCTTGAGCTAGCGGCCAAGAAGAGTCAAGCCGACGCCAAGAAGGCCGAAGCTTCGGCGGCCAAGGAAGAAGCGGCGCGCAAGAAGCAGGAATCCGCCGCGGCCAAAAAAGCGGATGACGAGCGCAGCAAACACGAGGCCTCCGCCAAGAAAGCGGACGCCGACAAACTCAAGTCGTCAGAGGCCGATAAGGCGCGCAGGGTCGAAGAGTCGCGCAAGAAGAAAGAGGACGCTGCGGCCAAGAAGGAGGCAGGAGCCGCCAAAGAAGCGGCTTCGAAGAAGGAATCTGCGACCAAGGCCACCAAGACGGAAAAGGCGGCGCCGCCACCCGTCGCCGAGCAGAGCGACGCGCAAAAAGAAGCCCATAAGTTCGCTGGTTTGGCGCAAAAGGCCACCACTGCCAAGCTCAAAGTCTTGTATTTGCGCAAGGCGGTCGATAAGGATCCGGCCAACGCCAAGTACAAACAAATGCTTAAGGATGCTGAAGCTGAATTGGCGGCGGCGCCCAACTAGTTAGGGCTCGTAATTGAATAAATCCTTCATTTACCGTGCTCGTTTGCTTGGTGAGTGGGTCGCAAGCTCGCGTCTTTACAGCCGACTGACCGCTCCGACCTTCGCGCAGGTTGATCGAGTTGTTCCTTAACACGTCATTAGTGTCTGGCTTCAGTGCTTGGATGACGCGGCGATCACGGTCACAATCGTGGCCAACCTGCTAAAAATACAGCATTGAACGATCGTCGCCCACAGTTTCGTGGCTCAGCCCTGACACTTGTGCCATGCTGACGGGCTAATGTCGGCGCAAAAACGGCAACGACAATCCGGGAGCTTGCTGGGCAGGTGCTGAAAACCACGGCAAATCTTGGCCGCCATCGGCATGTTGGCACGGTTTTCGCTAAGCTGGTCATGCTGGCGGCGTACAGGTGCGGCGAGGTTGCTGCGCGGACGCCCACAACGTGGTTTGTTCTTTGCATGATTCGGCATTTTCTTCGCTTGAGGCGCTCGCTAGCTTGGCTGCGTGCGTCGGCCGTGTTGCGCGCCATGACTGTGTTGCGGGCCATGACTGTGTTGCGGGCCATGACTGTGTTGCGCGCCATGACTGTGTTGCGGGCCATGACTGGGCCGCGAACTGTGCTGGCGTGGCTGACTGTGGCCTGCAGCGGGTGCATCGTGCCTGCGCCAGTGGACCCCGTGGTGCCAGTCTTGCAGCCGACCTTAATAATTCAAAAAAACGGCTTGGATCCATTGCCGTTTTCGCAAAAGATCATTTCGCGGGCAGCCAAGGAGGGCTTCGAGTTCAAGACCAGCGGGGCGGTGCGGGCCACCGCGACCAAGTTGCCGCTGCATTACCATTGGTACTACGACTACATAAGCAATCCCAGCGTGTTAGCGGCGACCAAGGTCTGCAACGAGGAGCGCTGCCGGTTATTCGTGTGCAAATACGTGGGCAACAACAAAGACGAGCATACGCTGACGTTGGTGGTGTCCGATCAAGCCCTCAAAGAGGCGGCGCAAGAGCCGACCGATTTTCCCGTTGGCGCGGTTTTCGACACGGTGTCGTGGCCGATTGTGCTGAGCGATTCTTGCGCGGTGGGGCCGTAGAGAGCCGATCAAATCACAATTGCTCGGCGTCTCAGTGCTTGGTTTGTGGGTCGCGAGCGTGCGGCACTTATTCAATAGCCTGCGGGATGGCGTCACGCCGCTCCGTTCTTGTTGGGGAATTCTTTGACGTTCGGCGTTAATTGGTCAGGTCTCGAGTGGTCCGATGGGTAGACACAACGCGTGTGTCAATTAGTCTGAGCGTTAGCGGGAGGACGCGGGAGCCCGACGAGTTCCAACGGCTCGATTTGACAATGAACTAGCTGGCGCTGAGGCGTCGCTGGTGGCTCGAATCTGGGATTTTTCTTTTTGCCTGCGCAAAGCCAGCACTGCTGGGAACAGGCTGCAACAAGGACTCTTGAATTGAACTGCGATTTGTCAAAGTGCACAGGCCCTCACCACCCCGAATCAGGGCGACTCGATGGGTGCTGGGTGAACGCGGCCCGCGAATGGCTGGCGGTGGTGGGCGTTGGCGTCGCCGTCGCGGGCTGCGCGTCCCTCGGCATCGATACCGATGAAGTCGCCAGCCGCTGTATGGTGGATGCCGACTGTGGCCCAGCTCTGCGTTGTTTTGACACCCGCATTTGCATCGCCATCCAAGCGACCGCCGAACGCGTTGCGGTTCGCCTGACACCACCCAAGGAGACTGGCAAGTTGGTCGAGCACTTTGAGGTCAATGTCGGCGCTCAAAGCCAGTCAGAACCAGTGGCGCTCATGCTGACGGAGCCCGCAGTGGTGCACGTTCGCTACTTTAGCAAGTTAGCTGTGCAGGGTACCTTGGTGGCGACTGCGCCAAGTGACGTCAATGGCTCGGTCTTGCGCTACGACGCCAAGGGCTATTTTGACGCAAAAACAAAGACATTGGACGGCTATGAACTGCGGGTGCAACCCGGCAAGACCTATGATCTGGTGTTTCGACCGGACGCCGACGACAAGGTCCCGCCGCATTATTCCAAGATTACCGTCGGGGCCTCGATCGACCCGTGGCTGATTATCCTGACCGAAGACAGCAAGCTGCTCAAGATTCGCGGCAGACTGGTGGCGGCGGGCAAGCCGCTGGTTGGGCTGCGCGTACATCTGTCCAACGATGAAGGGCAGTTGACCTCGACCCGCAGTCACACCGATATCAATGGTGAATTCGTGTTGCGGGTGGATCCAAGCGCGACCGCAGGACGGCTCAGTTTTGCCCCGGCGGATCCCGCGCTGCCGTTGCCGCAAGGGCGCATGACCAAGCCTATTGAAATTAAGAAGATTGCGCTGCAAGTCGATCCGAAACCGTTTGAATTGGGGGACATGGATGTCGGTGAAATCCCACCGGCGGTGCAAGCGACGCTGACCGTCCAAGATGAGGTGGGCAAACCGACCGGCGGTGCATTGGTTCGAATTCAGCGGAAATTGAGCTCAGCCACCAACGACCTGCAAGCATTCATTGAGGTCCATGGCAATACCGACAAAGCTGGTGTATTTACAGCGGCAATGCCGATTGGCATGGCCAAAGTGGCGGTGGTGCCGGTGGCGGCCGCTCACGCGGCGCGGTGGACGGGCAACCTCAACCTACAGGGCAGCGCGCACGCGATCACTTGCGCTGTGCGCCGCTCAGTTGTCGGTCAAGTGGTGGATTACGCTGGACGACCGCTGCGGCAAGCCAAAGTGTGGCTGCGCCGGGTAGCCCAGGCCGATGGGCCTACTGAGGATTTCGCTGGGGTCACCGCGTTGGGGGACGTGCCGCTGGAAACCACAACCAACAGCGACGGCAAGTTTAGCCTGCCCGCAGACTCTGGCGGCTGGTGGTTGTGGGTGCAGCCCAAAGCGACGGATCAACTTCCGCGCTTGCTGGCGAGCAAGGTGGATGTGAGCACGGCGATCGACACGCCGATCAAAGTGACCGTGCCTGCGCCCCTGCTTTTGGTTGGCAAAGTCGTTACCGTTCAAGGAGCTGTGGTCACCAATGCTGCGATCGATATCTTGGCCCTGCAAGGCACGCCAGTACCCCTGCGCTCCACTTCGGGTGGCGGGGCCAAAGGGGCGCCGTCCGCTGGAGCTGGCGTTTTGGCCGATAGCCACCTGCTTGGAAGCGCGCTAACGGACAGCAAGGGCGTCTTTGAAGTGTTGTTGGCGCCGCCCCAGTAGTGTCTGAGCGCCGCCCCAGTAGTGTCTGAGCGCCGCCCCAGTAGTGCCTGAGCGCCGCCCCAATAGTGTCAGAGCGTGGCCCCAGTAGAATCAGTCACCTACAAGATCTTGGCTGCTTCGCACTTCGCTCCAT
>SHZD01000040.1 GCA_009692465.1 Myxococcales bacterium | reverse complement strand
GCCGAATACGAGTCGCGGCGTCGTCCACCTTCCACAGGCTCATGACCTGCGTCTGTGCACCAGCCAAGACCAGAGCGCGGCGTAGGCCGAATACGAGTCGCGGCGTAGGCCGAATACGAGTCGCGGCGTCGTCCACCTTCCACAGGCTCATGACCTGCGTCTGTGCACCAGCCAAGACCAGAGCGCGGCGTAGGCCGAATACGAGTCGCGGCGTAGGCCGAATACGAGTCGCGGCGTAGGCCGAATACGAGTCGCGGCGTCGTCCACCTTCCACAGGCTCATGACCTGCGTCTGTGCACCAGCCAAGACCAGAGCGCGGTGTAGGCCGAATACGCCCTCGCCATTGCGGATATCGCCGACGCCGGTCTCGCACGCAGACAGCACCGCTAGTTGGGTCCCGGCCAAGTCCAAACCAGCCACTTCGAGCGCTGTGACGACCCCGCGGCCGTCCGGCTGCCGATTGGCTCCCGCCAAAGCCAATCCCGAGCGCAGCAGCGGGTCGTCTTTGCCCAATTGCGGCAGCGCCGGAGCCGGTAGATCGCCAAACAATTCAGCATTTCGGCGGCCACTGCGCGTTCCCATTACCGGGAGATCCTCTTGATCGGCCAAGAAAAAGCCATGGGTAGCGACATGCAGCAGCACCGGGCCTTGCACCGCTTTGAGCGCGCCAACGGAAGCCTGAGCCCCAGTCAAGACCTGAGCGTTGGGCTAAAGACTCGCCAGCTCTTTGGTTTCTTGCGCAGTCCCAGGTAGCGGAGCGAACTTGGCCAGGACCACGTCTGAACGTGGTGCAACGCTTGCATTTTGCTGTGGAGCGGTGCCTTGGTCGTCATAGGCTGGATCGCCCATCATCACCGCCGGCCCGCGCGGTTTGGTCTGCACGGTCATCCGCAGCAAATCGCGCCCAGAGGTCAAGTACGACACGGCGAACTTGTGCAGCAGACGTTGACCCCGCTCGGTCGGCAGAGCCGCAAACGGTGTCAGGTGCAAAGCGCCATCGGCCGCGATAATCAGGTGGTCAATCGCGTGCAGTTCGGTGGCAAACGGGTCGACAATCAGTTTGCGCAGTTGCCCACCAGCCGCGTCCACATCGCCACCGGTAGTCATGGCGGCGCTGCGCAACACCACGGCCAAGGCTTCAATTGTGTCGGCCTTGCCGAGATCGCGGCACACAGGTGCACCTTTGCAGACCAGCAGACAGCCGCTGATCACTGCGGCGGAATCCGCCGACTTGGGGTCGTGCAGTGACAAGGGCTTGCGCACGACGAATTCGAGCAGGGCGCCGCGTTCGGGCAGCAACGCTTGGGCATCGGAAGCCTTGACCGGTGCGGAAGCCGCCGACGCACCAATGCGCGCCACCACCTTGCGCTCAGCCTCTTCGCTGGCGGTAACTGCATCGCGCAAGGCCGCCGTATACAGTTCTTGCGGTTGTCCAGCCGCGCCGCGTGCCTACACCGCAGCCAGCCTCGACCGCGCCGCCGCTAGTTCCTGCCGCAGCACAGGATCCGCGCCGGTGCCGCGCATCCCGTCGACCATGGCCTCCAGAGCGCGGCCCTTGCGCTGAACGATGAGCTCCCAGGCGGCGCCATGCCGACCCGCGCGCAGCAGCACATCGAGCACCCAATCGCGCTCCTCGGCCAGCGTCGCCACGAGCGCGCGCTTGGGTCCATCGGCACCGCCCGCCAACGCCAGTGCCAGTTGCCGCTCACGAATCGCCGTAGCTTGCTCCAAGAGTTCGGCGGCCATGGCGGTCTTGCCCTGTAAATCCAGCAACGACGCCAATGCCACCAACGACCGCGCGACTTCTGGATGACTCTGGCCGCCGTGCTTGACCCTCGCAGCCAGTGCGGCCTGCAATACCAACTGCGCCTGAGGAAGCCGGCGCGCGCGCAAGTGCAAGAGCCCCAAATTGTAGCGCGGCGACGCGCACTCCATTTCGACACCAGCTTGACGGTCGCAGGCCACAATCGCCTGATTTAAGAGCTGTTGCGCGCCGTCACTGTCGCCGCCGCGCTCCATTACGGTCGCCAGATTCTGGGCCAGAGTCGGTCGCAACGAGTGGCTGAGATTCTCCGGCCGCAACAGGATTTTCCACGCACGATCCAAAAGTTGATGAGCTCGACCCGTGTTGCCAGCCCCCAAAGCCTGCACCCCCGCGTGGTTCAGCGCTTCGGCCAGCGCCGGGTGATCGGCTCCATGGGCGCTCTCCAATCGGGCCAAGACCTCGTCGTACAGGCTTTTCGCTCGCGCGTTTTCGCCGCGGGTCCGGTACAAATTGGCCAGCAGTAACGCGCCGTAGCCGACTTGCGGATGGCCCTTTCCCAGCGCCGCAGCCGAAACGGCAATCGCTTGGCGCAGCGCCTCCTCCGCAAGAGCCAGATCGCCACGTTCCAGACGCAACTCCGCGAGATTGATAGCTGCGAGCCCAAGCGTCGGGTGCCCCAGTCCAAACACTTTGCCCAGAATCTGCGCCGCGCGCGCCAGATCGGCCTCGGCCGCCGGCAGGTCGCCAAGCGTACGATGCAGCTTGGCCTGATTGTTCAACGCCACCGCCAAATTCTCGGCGCTGGGAACAGGCCGCGCGTCGAGCACCGCCATTACCTTCGCATACAACGCTTTGGCGGGCGCAATCTGGCCCAGTTGCAGCTTGGCGTCGGCGATGAGCATCCGCGCCTGAGCAACCTCAACCGCGCCGTCGCCGCGAGCCTTGGTCAGTGCCACTTCAACGATCTCAAGATTCTGAATAGCTTGAGTAAAACGCCGCTGCTGCAACTGGACGGCGCCCAGATTGTGGCGCGCCACCAGCGCCTGTGGGTGATCGGGGCCGAGCGCGGCGACCAGCACAGCAATCGCGGTCTGCAACTCGGCTTCGGCTTGGGGTAGCTGCCCCAATTGTCTCTGCATTTCTGCGATGTTGACCCGCAAGTTGCCGACGACCGCATGGTTGCCGCCGACATGTTGCAGCCACACATGCAGAACTTTTCCCAGAATATCTAGTGCTTTAGCATAGTTGCCTGCGTTGACTGCTTCGGAAAATGCCTGCTGCAGCGGTTCAGTAACCGCCATCGCCTGGGCTTCGCCCGATTGGCCACTGAGCGGCGGCGCGCTCGGCGGACCTTCAGCGCCATGGGCGACCGTAGCAGTCAGGCATACCGTCACAGCCGCCCAGAGGAGGGACATGTGGGTAACGAGCCAGAGGTACTTGGGAAAATGCGCTGGCACTGCAGGATCGAGAATCATCAGGCCTCCGGTTCGATCAGTACACACCCATTTCACAACATTACATAATTAAACTACTTTTTCGCGTGGACCCCGCGATTTCTGAACTGACGAATCAGAGATTCAGCGCCGAATCGGCAAGCCCCAATTCTTGGCGCAAACCACCGATACGCACCGCACAACCAAACGTGTAAGGCGGGAACATCACGAGTTTCGCCGCTTGGCCCGAAAGCGCTAGCTTGGCCTGGTTCCTCAGTTGCTCTTGCGCCTCGCGGTGTTGCGTCTGGGCTTCGCGGTAGGCCTTGTCAAACGCCGCTTCGTCCTGTTTGTTCGCGGCGTGAACGAAACGTGCCTTGGTTCGGCCGCCCTTTTTCGGCTTGGGTCGCGCCTCAATTTCCTTTGGATATCCCCAAGCTGTCCGCGAGGTCGCGCAGTTGGAATCGCATTCAGCATGCTCGTCGCCACCGCGAGACAGGATTTGTCCTGCAACAACGGCCCCGACGTGAACAACACGCGCGCAGTCCTGCTCAATGGGCCCTTGCACTCGGCAAGTTTCACTGCTCGCATCGACGGCCGTTGCTGCTGGAGGAGAGCCGGCCGGCGCGGGCATCGGAAAGTCTGGCCCACAGTCTCGATATTCTTTAATACTATCAATATGTTGTGAAGTCACCCCGTCCTCTCCATCCTCTCCAAAGCGCTCCGCCGCGGCCTTTGCGAGGGCTTGATAGCGGGCGCGCTGATCGTCGACGTGTAAGTGCTTCCAACAAGGCAAAACGGTCAGTACCACCTCGGGACGGCAGATATATTCATCGTCGGCTTGGGGCCCGCCCTTGCGCCGCGACTCCAAGATTTTGCGCGCATTATCGAAATGCCTGCCAACCAGCCTGTCGCCGTACATTAGCGCCCTGTTGGTATTGGCACCCGGCCAGTCTTCGATAGTCCAGCGACTTTCTTTGATCTTGACGGCTTGGCCCATGATGTACGTCATTCGATTGGTGGTCGTCGCTTCGTCGGGAAACACGGGTTTGATGTGGCAGCGGCCAGCAAATACAGGCCCGGTCAACTCGTGGATAGTGTTTGAATATCGTGCCATTTCGGAGTGGACATCGCGCAGAAAATCAGCCAAGGCATCGAGGTTTGGGGATGAGTATAACGCGTGATAATGATTGCTCATAACGAAATAGGCGTGGACATTGACGCCATGCTCCTGCTGGGCGCGAGCGATGATTGCGTGAAAAGCTTCGGCGGTGTGCGGGTTTTCAACCGGGTCAAACAGGAACTTGCCGTTAAGAGTACGCCGCGAAACTTCGACGAGGAATTGCGGTGGTAGGAAGCGTATCTGGCGCATGGCGGTTCCGGCCCGCACGAAATTGGCGGGTGCAAAACCTGTTATCGGAGGCTGGAGGCGTTTGCCGCGGTTGGAGCCGAAAATAGTTCGCCCACGAGGTGGCTGGTTTGAACCGATGTCTACATTATTTAAATATTTCAGTATGTTGTTAAATGGGTGCGTACTGATCACGTACTGATCAAAGTCTTGATCAGGCTGTGCCGTCGGCGGGTTCAATTAGCGGCGTGACACCAGCAAACTCTGCATGGACCTGCCCACCGGCCCGCAGGTATCAAAAATCTCCGCCTGCGCTAAGCCTACGCCGTTGCCTTCGACCCGGGTCAAGCCGTCTAAGCCCACCCAGTCGCCGACTAGGCGTCGGTGCAGGTGCAACGTCAGATCGGGATTGATGAACACGAACTCGTCGACGGGCAGCGGTGCAGAGACTCCGTTGCCAGCATCAGCGGCAACCAGAACCCGCTGCAACGGCGACGGTTCTTCGCCCGCGACTAGTGGCACGCGCATCCGTAACCACGCCGCCATTTGACCAGAGCCCCACACCCCAGCCGCCACCCGCAAGTCCATCGCTGTGTGATAGCCAATCGGGGCCTTAAAAAACGAAAACTTGTACTCAGGCGACTCCTCCGGTTGGGCCAACCTCGGCCGAATCGGCGGTTGCGGCAGTTCGACCGGCGCCTCCTGCAACAACAATGCAGTCGCGCGGGCACACTCGGAACCGTTCAGCGAGAGGCGGGCCTGAAATAGCCGCGCTCGCTTCCCAGGCCGCAATAGCTCGCAACTCAGTTCATAGGTGCCAAACGGCAAAGGTCGCAGCAACTCCGCAGTCAAACGTGCGACAAAACCGCCACCTGCTGCGCGCTCGATTTCCCGCCCAAGCAGCGCAAGGGGCGGGCCGCCGTGTTGCGCTTCGTCACTCCACGGACCGCGGGTCAATTCGGTGGCAACATAGTGACCATGTTGTTGAATGTAGAATGCTTGCATGGATTTCGGTTCTGTTCAATTTGAAGGCCCTGGCAAGCATGCGCAGATTGGCGGTCCAGGTCCAGCATGGCCAAGGTGGGATCTTGCGACGTCGAACGATTTTCGTTAAGAGTTTTAGTATGTTGTGAAGTCACTGTGTACTGATCTAAATGCCTGTTTGCGCAGTTCGCGCCGCGCGCATTCATGGCACGTCGCTCGAAAACGCTGTATCCTGCCGTTCGTTGGGCCGCGATCCGCGGCGACGCGGTGACCCCTGTTATGGCTGCAATTGGTAGCAAACGCTTCACGCGAACGGGTCTGGCAATCGCGTTGGCACTCTTGGTCGCAAGTTGCGCCGAGCAGGCCGCACCCGCACCGGTAGCTGCAAACACCACCTTAAGTACGGATGTGTTTTTCCAGCCCAAACTCGACACGAGCGCCGATCAAGGCGGTCAGGCCCAAGACCAGACAACCGGTCAAGGCGACGCGGTCGGCGAAGGCGTAGCCACCCAACCACCAACCGATGCCACCGACACCACACCCAAGGACGCCGGCACCGGCACCGCGGCATGGGTGTGCAAAACGCCTGGAACCGCCGGCTGCGCCTGCGAAAACAACGGCGAGTGCGACAGCGGCCAGTGCGTCGATACGCCCAACTACGGCAAACTGTGCAGCGCCATCTGCACCGACAGCTGCCCGTCGGGTTGGCAATGCGTGGCGCAAGGCACCACTGATATCGTGTACTTGTGTCTTCCCCAATGGCCTGTGTTGTGCAATCCGTGCGATGCCGACACGGATTGTAGCAGTGCTGGCGTCGGCAAAGCCTTGTGCGTCGATCGGGGCACGCTGGGGCATTTTTGTGGCGCTGCGTGCGAAAAGGACGCGGATTGCCCCGCGAACTACACCTGCGACACCGTCAAGAGCGTGACCGGCAAAGAGGCCAAGCAGTGCATGCCGATGCCGACTAAAGACGGCAAGGCCAAGGACTGCGCGTGCTCCAAATCGGCGATCGCCGCGGCGCTGGGTACATCATGCAGCGCGATTGCCAAAAGCCCAGAAGGCGCCGAACTTGGGGTATGCGGTGGCGTGCGCCAATGCACCGCAGTCGGCTTGTCGACCTGTACCGCCGTCGCCGCCAAAGAAACCTGCAACGGTAAAGACGACGACTGCGACGGCGCCACCGACGAGGCGGCGTGCGACGACAGCAACGCGTGCACGGCTGACAGCTGCGACGTCGCTGCCCTGCTGTGCGCGCACAGTCCGACCGAAGGCGGCTGCGACGCTGACGGCAACGCATGCACGGAGAGCGACGCATGCAAGGCAGGTAAGTGCTCGATCGGTAACGCGAAAAAGTGCGACGACGCCAATCCATGCACGCTGGACGCATGCAATGCGGCCAGCGGGTGCACCGCGACCGAAGACAACGGAGCCGGCTGCGACGACGGCGACTTGTGCAGCGTCGGCGATGTCTGCCAGCAAGGCCAGTGCCAACCTGGAAAGCCCAAACTATGTGCGGCGGCAGCCTTATGCGCGACAGTAGCGTGCGACAAGGCCGATGGCAGCTGTAAAACGACCAGTCAGGCCGACGGCAGCGGTTGCGACGACGGCACCGCATGCACCGACAAGGATCTGTGTGCGGCGGGCGCGTGCAAGGGCAACACCATCGACTGTAACGACGCCAATCCGTGTACCCAAGACACTTGTGACGCCCTGGTGGGCTGCAAACACCTCACCAACGCCACCGCGTGCGATGACGGCAACGCATGCACCGACGCCGACACCTGCAAGGCGGGCGCTTGTGTGGGTTCCGCCAAACCAGCCAAGAGCTGCGACGATGGCAATCCTTGCACTACCGACAGTTGCGATGCCAAGACGGGATGCATGGCGATCGCGGGCAGCGGGCCCTGCGACGACGGCAACGCCTGTACCACCGGCGACCAGTGCAAGGACAAGGGCTGCGCGGCCGGCGCCCCGACTTGCCAATGCCAGAGCGCCGCGGACTGTAAGGATGACGGCAACTTGTGCAATGGCACCTTGTTCTGCGACAAGTCCAAGCCGGCCTTCGAATGCAAAGTCAACCCAGCCACCGTGGTCAAGTGTGACGGCAGCGGCGATACGGCCTGCGCGCTCAGCCTGTGCGACCCCAAAGCGGGCACCTGTAGCAAGGTCGCGCAGACGGACGGCAAGGCTTGCGACGCCGACAATTCGCTGTGCACGCCCGGCGACGCTTGCAAGGGCGGCCTATGCGCAGCCGGCGCCAAGCTGAACTGCGACGACAGCAGCCCGTGCAGCGACGACAACTGCGACCCCAAAGTCGGTTGCATCCACGCCAACAACGCCGCACCGTGCAACGCGGACAGCAACGGCTGCACTGCGCCGGACACCTGCAAGGGCGGAGTGTGCCTAGCCGGGCCGCCCAAATCGTGTGACGACGCCAACACTTGCACCGCCGACAGCTGCGACAAGACCACTGGCGCCTGCAAAAACGACGGCGCGGCGCTCCAAGGCCAAGGCTGCGACAGCGACGGTTCGGTGTGCACCAGTCCCGACCTGTGCCAAGCCGGGGCGTGCAAGGCCGGTGCGCTGATCAGTTGCGACGACAAAAATCCTTGCACAACGGACAGTTGCAACCCATCCACCGCTTGCAAGCACGCGGCGTTACCCGATAAAACCGGCTGCGGCACCGGCAACTGGTGCATGGCGGGGGCGGCCGGCACGCAGTGCGTCAAAGCGCCCAACTGTGGCGACAAGATCGTCGATTCGGGCGAAGAATGTGACGACGGCAACGCGGTCAGCGGCGACGGTTGCTCCAATTGCAAGAACGACAAGCCGCCGCTGCCGCAAGCCGGCGAAATCTTGATTACCGAAATTATGCCGGCACCGACCAACCAGCAAGACGAATGGGTTGAAATCTTCAATGCCAGCACCAAAATTTTGTCGTTGCAAGGGCTGGTATTTGGTGACAGCAACTATTATCTGGCCTTGGACAAGACCGGTGGCGTGTTCTTGATCAACCCCGGGCAATACATGCTGTTTGCGGCGCTCAATGCGCCTGGTGGCACCGGCGGACCGACGCCCGACTACGTTTACGGCTATTCGACACAGGGAATCGCGCTGGTCAACACGGGCGAATTCGTGTGCTTAAGCATCGACACCCTGTGCAAGACGGGCATCATCGCCAAAGTAACCTACCCCAAGGCCACGGCGGGCAAAAGCTATCAACTTGCCGCTGGCAAGCTCGACATGGCCAGTCAGAACAACAGCGGCAACTGGTGCCTTGGCAAGCAAGCCTATGGTTCCTTGGGCGATTTTGGCACACCGGCCAAGACCAATAGTACCTGTCCGTAGAACCTGCAACATGGCGGAGGCCTCAGTGCGTCGATTGCTAGCTGGATTATGTCTTGTTTTATCTACTTGCGGTGAATCGAAACCGCCGGCCGTAGCCACCGCAGGTTCCGACCTAAGCAGCGCCGCGGAGGTCACAGTTGCAGACACCGAGCAACCTGACTCCGGTTCTGAGGTCACCAACGAAACAGTTGCGGACGCCGCGACGGGGCCGAGTCCAGCCTGTGTCCAAGCGTGCGGCAATTTTGCCGTGTGCGGCGAGGCATTTGCGGTCACGGATTGCGAAAAAGGTTGTGACGACGCGGCCTTGGGTCCTGCTGTCAAAGAGTGCCTTCAGAACTACTCCGACTGCGAAGAATTCATCGCCTGCGCCACCGCTGCCGAGCCTGCTAAGCCAGCGCTGCGCGATTTTGACTTTGGCGCCAAGAACACCTTTGCGTGGAAGGAATTGGCCGGCGATTTCGCTATCCCCACCGACAAAGGCGAGTGGATCTTTTCGCAACAGTACGACGGCCACAGCAGCTACGTGTTCGTGTTCATGGGCCGCGGTTGGTACAAGACGCAAGACGGCAAAGATTATCTGGACATGCTGTGGTACGGCGCCACCAAGAACGACCTAAAGCAGATGCTCGACTGGTCACCCGCCAACGTGCATTATTTCTTCATTGGTTACAAGGACAGCGACACTAAAGACGACAGCGCCGCTCACATCAAGGCCATGCGCGACAAACTCAATATCGTGCTCGGTGGGATGGCGCCCAAACTGCGCGGCCAATGGATGAAGCGCTTGCATTACGCGACGATGCGAGCACCGGGCCCCAATGACCCGCTCAAAGACAAGGAAACGCTGGGCGGCTGGCTGGGTGCCTACACGACCAAGTCCTTGCCGGGCAGCTTTTCCATCGATCGCTATCAAAAACTGCGTCAAATCGGATTGTTGTCGATTGTTGGCAATCCCAAGCCGCTGTTGCAGCATGTGGCGTGGGAGGCGCGGTATTTCAACTTCGAGTGGAAGCAGGCCGCGGACTACCCCGAAAAAGACGTTAAAATCCTGACGTTGCTGGAGGCTAAACCGACCGGCGGCGAAACGATTGATCTCCAATTGCCAGACAAGGCCGAAATGGCCAAGTACGACACCTTGGAAATCGACTTGTCCCAACAATGCAAAAACCACGACCAGAAAAACTGCTTTGAGTGGGACTACAAATCCGACCTGCGGGTGGCCGAGCGCCCGCTGGAGCCGGTCAACGCCGATGCCGACAAGGCGTGCCAGCCAGCGGTGCAGGCGACGGTGACGATTGCGGCCGACACCCTGCCCTGCACCTGTATTACGCCGCGTCAGGACCAAGTTCAGCGCAAAAAAGTCTGCGAATACAAAGTGGTGCCCAAGGATGGCGACCCGGGCAAGACCGGTTTTTCGGCGTGCCAGTGCCAGAGCGTTGCGCGCATTCAGCGCTGGATCACCACCTACCACCGCGAGGGCCGCTGGATCACCGATGCGTCGCGGGCACTGTATTACCTCAATCAGGGCGGCACGGTGCGTTTGCAGTTCAATGGCGCCTATCCGTACACGACGACGTTGAAATTTCGCCTTCTTTCCAAGGGCAAAGGCGGCGCGCCGTCGCAGATTGTACCGTTATTTGAAGGCGGTGGCTTTGGCGAAAAGTACAACGACAAGTACCAGCCCAAACAGGTCGAGATCCCAGCGACCGCCAAGCGCGTGGAACTGGTGCTCGACGTCAGCGGCCACGGATTTGGCAAAGACACCGCCAACTGCGCGGAATTTTGCAACCACACTCACCATTTTACCGTCAACGGCAAAGAATACGTGCGCGCCCAGCCCTATGTTGGCGATAATTACGGCTGTGCAAAACAGATTGATTTCGGGGTGGTTCCCAATCAGTTTGGCACATGGACGTTGGGGCGCGGCGGCTGGTGCCCCGGATATGAAGTGCCCGTCACAACTTGGGATATTAGCGGCCAGGCCCCTGTCGGCAAAGCGGTGACCATCAGCTACAAAGGAATGCTCGCCGAAAAACCCTACAAACCCGTACCTTTCGACGCGGCCAGCGGCGGTTTTGGCGGCGACATCGACATGGCGAGCTGGGTCCTCATCTACGAGTAGGCCGCGCGCAAGTCGGAGTCTAATTGTCACGACAAAACAATGAGTTTTTGATGACGACCCGCGCGCTGGGCTTGGTGATGCTGGTTGGCGGATTTGGCTTGACCCTCTTGGCGCCGGCCCATGCTGCCGAACGGCCGCAATGGACCGCGCAAGTCGACCCGCTGACGGTAGCGCTGGGCTTTTGGCATGTTCAGGTAGAACGCACGCTGTCGCCAGCGTGGTCGCTGTATGTGGGCCCGCATGTTCGCTATTTTCCGAGCCTGTTGGGCACCGAGAGCCTGCCGATGCGAGGCGCCGGTGTAGAGGCTGGCTTGCGGCACTTTTTCGGTGGTCAAGCGCCCAAGGGCTGGTGGGCGCAAACGCGCGCGGTGCTTGCCCGGACGTGGCACACTTCGCGAGACGGTCCGACCGGATTGGGCGGCTATGCTAGTGTGGTGGCTGGTTATTCAGCAGTTTTTGCCGATCGGTGGGTGCTTGCTGGAGGCCTTGGCGTCAACTACCTGTACTATGGCGTGGCCGGTGCCCGGATTGAGGGCGTTTTTCCGGCCGCGCATTCCGCAGTAGGGTTGGCCTTCTGATCGTAATTGTAAGTACACAGGGACTTCACAACATCGCGAATCTATTACGGAACATCCTAAGGTGCGCGGGCGAGTCAAACCATGACGACCTGCGCCCACGCCACCGTCCCAGCCAAGCCACAATCGTCAAGACCCGGCGCTATCACCTGGCCAACGGTATCGAAAAATAGCGCCCGCGCCGCCTCCCCTGAACACACGCCGATCTGGGCAGTGGATTGCCCCCAACCGTCGTGCGCCGGCAAATGCGCCAATTCGTGGATGACCAAGTGCTCAAAGGCCACCGGCAGATAGCGATCGAGCCGTTGGCAGAGTTGTGGATCAGGCTGCGCAACCTCGCGCAGCAACGTCCATCCCCAGCGCGCGTGGCCCACCTCATCGGCCAAGATGGAGTCCAATACCTTGCGCAGCGTCGGCGGGCCGATTTCCAAGGTCTCCGCGCGAATCAGCGCAACGGCGACCGTTTCAGACATGCAGCACACTGAAATCACATTCCGCAACAACGCTTCCATCGGATCGGCGGCATCGGCGTGCTCGGGCACCTTGGGCAATGGGGGCAGCGGTGCCACAGCCTCGCCGCCCAAAGCACACACGGCACTGGCGCACTGGCGGGCGTGACGGAGTTCTTCTGAGGCAAAAGCGGCCAATTCCTCTAGACGTGAGGCGCAAACCCCTGCCTGCATTGCTTGCCCGAGCAGCGAGCCAAACACCCGCGCGGAAATGTGCTCGTTGACCATGCGACCGCGCCACGTTTCGATGGCCGCCTGTCGCTCTTGCGCAGTCAATTCAGGCAGATCAGTGAGCAGAGGTGCGCCCGCAGAAGCTTCTGCGCGCAAGTCGATCAGCGCGCTCACGCTACAACGACCCGATCAATGGGCATGGCGGGCGGTGCTGGCGGGCCCCACGGAACGCAGCCGGTCGAACCGTCGAAGTTGGGGCCAAACAAGCACTCGTTAACCTTGGCTTCGTCTTTGATTTTGGCCTTGCACCATTGGGCCAATTCGTCGCAGCACGGCTGCCAGTTGACGCCGATCGCTTTGGTGCAGTCCGGTTTGCCGGTTACGGGGTCGACCACGATTTCGGTAAGCCCATCGACGCCGGCATCGGCTGTCGCACTATCCTGGACATCAGTAGAAGCAGGCGCATCCAGCAACTGGCTGTCCGCGGCGTCGGCAACTGCTGCGTCTGAGTTAGCGCCGTCTGCGGCCACCGCATCACCGGCTGGCGCATCAGCAGCCGCAGCCTTGCCAGCGGTGTCGACGCCCGCCGCGGAATCGGCCGCAGAGTCCGCCACAAGCGAAGAATCAGTGGCGGCCGCCGCCGCGGTCGACAACGAAGTAGATGGAGCAGTTGGAGTGCTGCACGCAGCCCCAAAGGCCACCGCCATCGCCGCCCTCAGCGCTTTTTCGTGGATTTCTTTGCGTTTGTCATTGGCCATGGTCTACCTCTGGGCGGCAACGTAGCTGAATCGTGGGGCAGGTTCAAGCACCGCTTTCGTTTGACCGCGTAGAACTGGCTGCGAATCCGATTTGCCTTGACGGCGCCTGCGCGCTGCGCAATAAGCCAGCCACCTTGGACTGGGCCAGACTCGCCTTGTCGACCCGGAGCGATCAATGCAGGCAACCTCTAAATTTCCGCGTAGTTGCTGGGTGCTTTGGGCTGTGGCTGCCGCAATTGGATCTTGCTCGGAGTCCAAAAGCGGGCCGAGCGTTGCCAGCAGTCATTTTGCCAACGCAACCGCTGACGGCCAGAGCGCGACTGGCACTACAGACGCCATAACAGGTCAAGGCGATGGCATCGCCGCGGGGTCGGATGGCGGGCCAGTTGATGCGGTGCCTGCGTTGCCCGAATCCAACAAGGAAACCCTTAAATACTTCGACGACTTGCTGACCGCCGTCTGCACCAAAGCCCAAGCCTGCAAGTCGGTGGCCTTTCACTTTGCCAGCATTGCCCTGTGCAAGCAGGCCCTTGCGCCGCAATATCGCGGTGAGCACTGGGCGCTGTTGGTGGGTCAGGGTAAGGCCTTGCTCAGCATTGATAATTCGATTCAATGCCTCAAGGATGTTGCCGCAGTGTGCGATGCGCTTCACGGTCCACCGCTCAAAGCGTGCATTCTGGCGGTCCATGGCACTGTGCAGAAAAACAAGCCATGTACTGCAGGGTTGTGCGTGACCACGGTTTGTCAGAGCGCGGGTGGCGCATGCGGCGTATGCGTCGATGCCATTTCCGAAGGCAATACCTGCGGTTTCACTTTCCACTGCAATCCGGGTCAAGTGTGCGCGGGCGGACTGTGCAAATCGCCGGGTACGGTCAGCGCATTGGGCAAATGTAGCGACACGAGCGACTGTGTACTCAGTTCGTTTTGTGGCCCCGGCGCACTGTGCGCGCCCCGGTTGGCCGCCGGTGCTGCTTGCACTCCGAAACAGACACCCTGCACGCCCGGATTGGCCTGTCGCACCGACGCCGCCGGCAACGGCACCTGTGGCCCAGCCGGCAAGCAAGGCGAAGACTGCTACGGTCCCAAGGTCACTAAGCTCATCGCCAGTGAGTGCGAGGCGGGGCTAGTGTGTTCTGGCGCAGCTACCGCAGGCAAAGTTACTGGATTCAAAGGCAAGTGTTTGCCGTTGCGTTTTGCAGGCGAAGCGTGCGAATCGACGACCCAGTGCGGGCCTCAGTTTGCGGCCTGCATGACCCAAAAATGCGCACCATGGCCAGCCGCCGGCCAACTGTGCTTGCACGACGCCACGTTGAACAGTGCAGCGATTTGCGCAGCTGGCCACTCTTGCAATCCGACCACCGATACCTGCGAAGCTGGCGGAACGAGCGGCATGGCCTGCGACAGTTTTTTCGCCCAATGTGCGTCGGGGCAGTTTTGCAACAACAGTCTTGCGTGTCAGCCAGTTGGCGGCATCGGCGCCAGTTGCGACTTGGCCTCCGGTCACGGCTGCTTGCCCCAACTCATGTGCGACGACGACGCCAAGTGCCGCGCTTGGCCGCAATGTTTGCCGTAGGTCGACAGTTTCCTGCTGCCCGAACGCGATCAACGATGCATTGTCGCCAAACCGCTGCTTGCATTGACAAATCTGCAAGCCACCGAGATGACGATTGCCTACGCGGCCAAGCCTGCGTGACGCAACAATGCGTGTTCATCGGGATCTCGGCCGCGAAACTGCCGAAAAACACTAGCGGGATCGACGGCACCGCCGAGCGCCAGCACGGTATCGGCAAACCGTGCGCCAACTGCTGCCACGGCGGTGGGATCACTAAGGCCCGCTTCTTCAAAGGCGGCAAATGCGTCAGCACTCAATACTTCTGCCCACTTATAGCTGTAATAGCCAGCGGCATAGCCACCGCCAAAAATGTGCGAAAATCCGCAAAGAAAGTGATCGTCGGCTTCAATCGGCAGCGGATTGGTGGCCACGGCGATGGTGCGGTAGACGTCAAACACGCAAATGGGTCCATCGGGGTCGAATCCGCCGTGCAACTCCAGATCGAGCTTGGCAAACAGCAACTGCCTGAGCATGTCGGATCCAGCGCGAAACACCCGCGCCGCGGCAATCCGCTCAAACAACGCATCGTCAATCGGCTGTGCTGTCTCAACGTGGCACGAAAGTCCGCGCAACGTGGGTTGGTGATAGCACCAGTTCTCCATGAATTGACTCGGTAATTCAACTGCGTCCCAATCAACGCCGCGAATACCGGACACTAAGCCGAGGTCAACTTTGGTCAGCATGTGCTGCAGACCATGGCCGAACTCGTGCAGCAAGGTCTCGACTTCGGAAAACGTCATCAGCGCCGGCCGTCCATCGGCGGGCGGAGCCGCGTTGCAAACCAGATAAGCGACAGCAATACGCGCAGTTCCATCGGCCGCTGGCAGCGAACCGCGACCCACGCATTCGTTCATCCACGCGCCGCCGCGTTTATCCTGCGGTCGGCTGAACGGATCGAGGTAAAACGCCGCAACCAATTGGCCTGCAGCATCGCGAACGCGAAAGAAGCGCACATCGGGGTGCCACACCGGCGCCTGGCCATCCGCGGCGTCAATCTCAATACCAAACAATGACTTGGCCAGCGCAAACAAGCCCCGCAACACTTGGGGCATGGGGAAAAACTTGCGAACAGACTCATCGTTGAAGTTATAGCGTTTTTCCCGCAGGCGTTCAGTCCAAAAGGCCACATCCCAAGGCCGCAGATCACTGGCTTGCTGCTCATCCGACTGCCGCGCAAGGTCGCGCAAATCTTGTAGATCGCCCTGGGCAGCGGTCCAACTCGCCACCCGCAACCGCTCCAGCAGACCGTCAACGATGGCAACACTTGGCGCCATTTTCGAGCGCAAGGACAGCGCAGCGTAATGCGGTTGACCAAGCAGATGGGCCATTTCGGTGCGCAACCTAAGCATTTGCTTGATGATCGGGCTGTTATCGACAGGGCCTTGGCTGGCGCGCTGAACCCAGGCTCGCCAAACGGTCTGGCGCAGCTGGCGGCGCGGGCTGTGCTGCAGCAGCCCGACCACACACGGCGCTTCGAGGGTCACCCGCCACGGCCCCTGAGTAAAATCAGGAGCTTGCTCAGGCGGCTGCGACTGGGCTTGGCGCCAACTTTGGGCGGTCATTCGCAACCAGGTCTCTGGCAAGCCCTCGATGTCCGTAATTTCACTCAAGTCGAGGTGCCACGCTTTGGTAGAATCGAGGACATGGTGAGCAAACTGAGTCGAAAGCTCAGCTAATTGCTGCTGAATTTCTCCGAAGCGCGCCGCAGCCTGGCCTTGCAACCCCACGCCAGCCAACTGAGCCTCGCGAACCGTCAACTCGATGGCGCGGCGGGCAAACGGCGGCACGTTTGCCCACAATGGCGAGGCCACCAGTGCAACTAAGGTCTGGTAAATAAGTTGATTTTGGGCAATGTCGATACTAACCTCGACGATCGCCGGCTGGGCCACTTCGTGCGCCTGCCGCATTTGGGCGTCGTCGCGTACGCTGAGCAAGTGCTCGATTGGACCCCACACCCGGCCAACTGCATCAGCGATTTTTTCCAGACCCTGCAGAATGTCTGGCCATTGCTCAAGACTGAGGCCCTCGATTTGAGCCAACTGCGAGCGAGCCGTCGCCACGGCCTGGGCCACCGCGGGTGCCACATGTTCGGCGGAAATCGCGGCAAAGTTAGGCAGGTCAGCGGCAGCAAGAAGCGGATTGTCGGCGTCGGTAGGCATGATTTCCTTGGTGTTCCCCTCGGGGGCGCGGTCGGCACTAGGGGAATCGTTCAGCATAGCCGTAATTGGTCGGGGGTGCAGCATCGCCGAGCGGTGGTTGCGCCCGGCTTGAACCTGCTATCGAAAACTTTGTGATTTATTTCGATATGTTGTGAAGTCCCTGCGTACTGATCAGTGAGCCTATCGGACCGCGACAGCCGACGCCAAAGGCGTTCCACATCGACGGGCGACAGCGAAACCTTGCTACGCCAAACTGTCGGCCACTCTTTGTTTGATTTCGATATGTTGTGAAGTCCCTGCGTACTGATCAGTGTGCCGATTGGATGTGGCCGGCCGGCGTGAACGACGGTCAGCATCGTCGGGCTGCTGGCGCTCCAACGCCTGGCAAACGACTGGAGGCTCTTTGTTTGATTTCAGTATGTTGTGAAGTCACTGCGTACCGATTAAAACCGGTCGACCGCCTGCAACGCCCGCCGCACCTGGCCGTCGGCGCCAAAATCGGCATCGCGGTAACGGCGATGCCACGCGGCAAACCACGGCCGAGGAGCCTGCAGCAAGGCCAGCGTTCGCACCGCCTCCGCCCGCGCCAAGCCGCTGGCCAGTTGATCGTCTACTACCGGCCGCAATGCGCTGGCCACGGCCGTTTGGGCCGCCAGGCTCAAGTTCTTGGCACACGCCACTGCCGAGACCAACTGCCAATGCGGCGCGCTGGCGGTGCGCGGCTGTAGCCGGAAATGACGAAAAACCGCAGCGCTCGCGGCACGCGCGTCGCCCATGTCTGGCGCACACAGGCGCTTGGCGGCGCCGGTCAAACAGCCGACGGCAATTGTGCTCGGCAGCGCAGGGTCGTCCAGCGGGTCAGCGCCGCGCGCGCCCTTGGCATTGCCTTTGGGTCCAAACACGGTGGAATCGAGCGCATACAGCTTTTCGCACGCCATTGCCCGCGCAGGTTCGGCCGCCCGGATCAGCGCACTCAACAGAATTGTCGTATCGGCGGGCGGATCAAGGGCGACCACCGCCGCCACTTGGACGAGTGGATCGTTCGGGGATTCCAATGCTCGCACCGCCTGCCTGCGCAATTCCATCGGCGTACCCGTGGTTTGCGGTCCGCGAGCCAAAGTCCACAGTGCCCTTACGACTTTGGGCTCTGTCTCCAACGCGGCCTGAGCCAAAATCGCGGTCACGGCCCTTGGCAAATCAACAGTTGCCGTATGTGCAGCCAGCATGCGCACGACAGGTGAGCGATGCGCTAACTGCGCCAGACCAATACGCAAAAACGCCGTCGACCAGTCGCTCCGCGGTGGCAACTCGCGCTTGAAGGCGCTAAAGGCTTTGTACGCGGCACAACCAGGATCGACATCAAACTCGCCAATTTCGCAGGCGGCGCACGCAACGAGCGCAGCTTCCAAATTGTCGGCGGGGTCTGTCGGTGCCAATAGAAGTTCTTCAGCAATTACAATGTGTTTAGTCGCAGCAGCGTCGACGACAGCAGGGGCGGGCGCGACGACGGCCGCTGGGGGCGATGCCCGACAAGCCACAACGCCGGACGCCAGGACCGCAAAGCGACTGATAGTTTTCAACAATCGGACTATTCGTACACCATCCACAGCGGCCCAGGAAACAGCCAACTGAGGGCCGAACGCAAGCGATCGCGCCAGTTTTCCCAGTTGTGGCCATCGCGCGCCTCTTCAAAGCGGACGTCCAGACCGATACCTTGCAAAAACGGAACCATGGAGCGGTTCTCGTAAATCAACGATTCGTAGGTCCCACAGCTCAAGTAGGCGCGATCACAGGGCCGACCCGGGCTTTCGCGAAAGGCATTGACGAATTCAACAACCTTGTCGAAGGCCGGACCGCGCTTGTGGGTACCAATGTCTGTAAACGCAAAACTACCTGACTGCAAAAGAACTTTTCCAAACACCCCCGGATGCCGCCACACCGTCGACAAGGTCGCAACGCCGCCAAAACTGGCGCCCATCAGGCAGCGATTGGCCGGGGTGCCGTACAACGGAAAACGCGACTCCATCAGCGGCACAATATGGTCGACGATCATGGCTTGATGCTTGGGATCGTCGGGGTATTCCGACATGCGGTCGCGCGGATGGCTAAAGGCCACAAACAGCGGCGCCACTTCCAAGCGATGGATCAGATTGTCCAACACCAGCTGCATCTTAGCGAATTTCAAGTAATCCCCGCCGTCATGCACCACCAGCAATGGGTAGCGACGGTTAGGTCGAAAGCGCGCCGGTTCGTACACCGTCAACGTGCGCGTATCGCCCCACGGCGTGTGTGGCATCACGATTTCAATCATGCGCCCTTGGCGGGCTTCGGGGTCAAATTCCGCCCAATCGGGCGCCTCATATCCCTCTGTAACACAAACCGAATTAGCGCCAAATGGGTCGTGAGCCATCCGATGGTTGAGCGGATCGCGGACCCAAGTCGATTTGGCGCCGCGCCGGACGTCAAACTTGTATTCAAAGCGCGACCGCCGCGGCACATCGAGCACGACGTACCACAGCTCTGAAGTCCCCACGCGGGTCATGTTTTGGTCACTTTGCAGGCCAAAAATAAAGTGCCGCAAGTGAACTTCGTCCGCCGCACCCCGAAACACAAAAGTGACGCTCTGCTCCTCGACCAACGGAAACTGGTGATTGGCCAAGAACGCATTGATGGCGCGGTTATCGTGGCGCGGCTTGCGCTCGAACTCATGAATAGCAAGGAGCATTTAGGGTATTTCGGCCTGGTCAGCCTTAACGGCTGTCGCCCCGAGTTTGGTCAAATGCGGGTGCATGAGCAAGCACCGCTCAGCAACGCCAGTTGGTCTGGTCGGAGTCGTCGCAGCCATTCGCGAAATATTGTCGGTGTCGGCGTGGCTTTTTTCGCCAGCTATTACGGCGCCGACTTGACGGCGGTTTCATTCCCTTCGAAAATTTGGCTATCGCGGCACCAACACGGTGCGCAGGCCAGGTCGATGCACGCATTTCCAACCATGCCCCGCCAGGAGCTGCGGGGCATTGAAAAATGGGCAGTGCCATTGATGGAGGCCGTCCATCAGCGCCCCTTGCTCATCCGAGTTCTTCATTCAACTGTGGGCAAATTCAACGGCGGCCTCTTCATGGTCGGCATGCACAACCTGCTGGAACCCCACGGCTTAGACCACCTGCACGCCATCGATGCGCCCAAAGGCGTTATCTTGGCGTCGAACCACCGCTCGTTTTTCGATATGTTCGTGATCAGTTCCTATGTGACTGCGAGAACTAATCTAATGAAATCACTACTATTTCCGGTTCGATCGAACTTTTTTTACACCCATCCGTTGGGCCCGATTATCAACTTGGCCGCTTCGGGCGGCACCATGTGGCCACCGGTCTTTCGCGACGAGCGCAAACGGACTTTGAACGCGGTCGGCTTTGCCCAAATGGCCGCCGCGCTCTGTAGCGGCGTGGTGGTTGGCATTCATCCGGAAGGCACTCGCGGCAAAAGCTCTAATCCTTATGAGTATTTGCCGGTAAAATCAGGTCTAGGCCAACTGATTGCGCATGTTGACCCTCAAGTGCGCATTTTGCCTTGTTTTATTTGTGGCATGACTTCGAGCTTGCGCAATGAGTTTGGACGCAATCTGTTGCCCGCTGGCAAACGCGGCGAGCCGATTCGCGTTTGGTTCGGCGAGGGTCTAGTGGCAGGCGAGTTGCAAGCATTGGACTTGGATGCGCAGGCGACCACTCAGGCCGTTTTTGCGCAGGTCAAAGCGTTGGGCGAACTCGATCGTGCGCATCAGGCTGCGGCTACGCCCATCAAGGCCTAGAGACCCGACCAATTAACGCCGAACCTCAAAGAATTCCCAAACAAAACGGAGCGGCCTGAGGCCTGGGGCGCAGGCTAGCGACCCACAAAGCAAGCACTGAGACGCCGAGCAAATCTTATTTGATCGGCTCTCTAGGCCAGGCGGGCAAGCGCTCGTTGCGTTGTTCATTGCCAACATCTCCCGCACTTGCTAGCGTGTCGGCGCGCATCTGCAGCGCTAGTGGTGCTGAGTGGACGAGCGACTGATCGCCTTTGCGGTGCCGGTGTTCTTTGCGGCCATGATCGTGGAGTTCTTCCTCAATCGCCGCCATCTGGCCAAAACCGGCGTGCAAAGTCCGACTGGCGGCATCGGCGGTTATCGCTACGCCGATACCCTTTCCAACTTGTGTATGGGCATTGGCCAACAAGCGCTCGATCCGGTGTTTAGGGTGTTGATGCTGGTCGCCTATGGCTGGACCGCTGAACACCTTGCCTTTGCTCATCTGGACGCCACGGCGGCCTCGACCTGGATTATCGCCATCTTGGGCGTCGATTTGTGCTTTTATTGGTTCCATCGCTGGAGTCACCGCGTCAATGTGTTGTGGGCCGTTCACCACGTGCATCACAGCAGCGAGGAGTACAATCTGGCGGTGGCCCTGCGGCAGCCGTGGCTGGAAAAGCTTGTTGATATCCCGTTTTACCTGCCGATGGCGCTTATCGGCGTGCCGCTCGAAGTATACGCCGCCGCGTTTACTCTCAACCTGCTGTACCAGTTTTTCGTCCATACGCGCTGGGTACCCAAACTGGGGCCGCTGGAAGGGCTGCTCAGCACCCCGTCCAATCATCGGGTACACCATGCAGTCAACCCTGCGTATATCGACAAGAATTACGGCGGTATTCTGATTATTTACGACCGCCTGTTTGGCACCTACGCCGCGGAGGCGGAAACTCCGGTCTACGGCACGGTCAAGCCGCTGTGCTCGTGGAATCCAGTTTACGCCAATAGTGCCGTGTGGTTGTACATGGCCCAGCTGGCGACTGCGACGACAAGCTGGACTGACAAGCTATGGGTGTGGTGGGCCCCACCGGAGTGGCGACCGCTGAGCCTGGGCGGCAAAGTGACGATTCCGCCACCGCGCCAAGGGGTTGCCTACGATCTGACCGTGCCAACTGGTCGGCGTTGGCTGGTGCGCTTGAGTTTCTTGTTGGTCACCACGTTGTTGATTGCCTTCTTGTGGACCCAGCGCAGTGCCGATTTGCTTCAACAATGTGTATTTGCAACACTTTGCCTGATGGCGCTGGGCGCGGTCGGCGCCGCTCTCGAAGGCAGGCCGTGGATCGCGCCGCTGGCGCTGGTCAGTTTTGGCGGACTGGCCGTCGGCTGGCCGTTGTGGCTGGGCTGGCCGCCGGTTGTGGTCGCGATGTTGGCGGCCACGACGCTGGCCGTGGTGGTGCTGGCGTGGCGCCAGCAGTCGGAAGCGGTCGAGGTCGTGCCGTGAAACGGGCGTGGGCAACTGTTTTGATGGGGGCGTTGGTAGTGGCAACTGCGACGGCCGCGGCGTGTTCGGACGATGTAGCGGCACCCACGATTGGCACCGGTAGCGCTGGAGGTGCCGCCGGTGGCGGCGCTGTGGCTAGGGGCGATTTGACCCCCGCCGACCGCGGGGCTACCACTAACGACGCGACGAAACCGGGGCTGAACGTAACAACCAGCGATGTCGGCCCGATTTTCTTGGATGTTTCGCTGCCGGAGACCATTCTGCCGCCGCCCGACAGCCAAAATAGCGATGGGCAAGTCAGCGACTTCGATGGCGCGGGTGATCCCGATGCAACCGGCGATGGCAACTCCGGCTTGCCTGAGGCTTTTGAGTCGGATGGTCCAGCGCCCGATGGCATAGTGACCGATGGCATAGTGACCGACGGCGATGGCGGTGATGGTGGTAGTCCCTCGGACGGCGGCAACGTCGCTGACACTGGCAACCCGTCGGACAACGGCAAGCCCGCCGACGCGGTCCTGCAAGGCTGTGAATCCACAAAAGATTGCCCACTAGGCTGGCAGTGCGTCAAGACGCCAGTCGGCAAGATCTGTGCTGAGCCGGCCTGCGTGCCCAGCAGCTTTGAGGTGTGCAATGGCGAAGATGACGACTGCAATGGCGACGTTGACGAAGGGGGCCTGTGCAATGACGGCAACGCCTGCACTACCGACAGTTGCGGCGGCAAGCTCGGCTGCAAGATCGTGGCGGTCGCGGTCGACACCCCGTGCGAACTCGACGCCAACATCTGCACTGCCGACGTGTGTGTCGGCGGCAAGTGCATCTTTGGCAAGGATAAAAACTGCGACGACGCCAACCCGTGCACCTTTGACTTGTGCAGCGCCGGGACCTGTCAGCACAAACCGCAGGGCCTGACGGCCTGCGACGACGGCAACTTGTGCACCAGCGCCGACAAGTGCGTACAGGGGATTTGCCAGCCGGGGGCGCCACTGAGTTGCAACGACGGCAATCCTTGCACCGACGATGTGTGTTTCCCCAACACTGGCAAGTGCTTACAAGCTAACACCGTTGTGGGCGCGCCGTGTTCTGATGGCAACGCCTGCACCATGGCCGACAAGTGCGGGTTGGGTCAGTGCAGCGGACAGCCGGCCAATTGTGACGACGGCAATCCGTGCAGCGCAGACACCTGCGAGCCCAAATTGGGTTGCGTGCACACGATTTTCAACGGCGCGCCATGCAACGACAACAACGCGTGCACCAGCGCCGATGTGTGCAAAAACGGTGTATGCGGAGGCGGTCAACAGACCTGCAACGATGGCAACCCGTGTACGCTGGACGGCTGCAACGCCACCGGTGGCTGTACGTCAGCCCCGATCATCGGCGCGTGCAACGATGGCAATGTGTGTACGGTGGACGAAAAGTGCGACGCCAGCGGCTGCAAGGGCGGCACCGTCCAGAGTTGCACCGACGGCAACCCGTGCACGGATGACGTCTGCGATCCGGCCAGCGGCTGCAAGTACATGCCCAACAAGGGCAATTGCAACGACGGCAACGCTTGCACCGTCGGCGAGGCCTGTCAGGGCGGCAGTTGCAATGCACTCAACCTATTGGACTGCAACGATAAAATCCCGTGTACCGCCGATACTTGCGACAAAGCACTCGGCGGCTGCTTGCACAGTTCCAAAGTGGAAGCCTGCGACGACGGCGAAGTGTGCACCATCGACCAGTGCTTGACCGCAACGGGCTGTAAACACACACTAATCGAGAAGTGTTGTGGTGGCAAGCAGTGCGGCGCCGGCGAAGCGTGCATCATTTACCCCGACACCTTGCAGCCGTTTTGCGCCAAGACCTGCGCCACCGGCGCAGATTGCCCGACCTCGTGCTGCCATATGACGTTCAAGACCAAGCACTGCCTGGTGGTTCCGTACCTCGATCAGTGCTGCAACACCAAAGAATATTGGCCAACCGAGCCCAATCCGTACGGCTGCGGGGTCGGCGGCAAGGGCAAGTGCGTCAACTACCCCAACCCACAGCCACCGTATTATCCTTCAAAAATCATCTATTGCACGATGTCGTGTACCAAGAACAATGAATGCCCTGATTCGTGCTGTGGGCTGACGACGCTGGGCAGCCAGCAATGCGTCAACCCTGCGTACAAGCAACAATTGTGTCCTAAATTCTAGTCAGGCGCGCTGTGGGCCCAAGAGCGAACAGACTGACATTGATGATTAGGAACTGTGACAGAACAAGTTGTTCTGTCACAGGGTTCCATTTGCTTGCTAGGTGGGTCGCAAGCTCGCGACTTTGCAAGTCGACTCGCCGCTCCGGCAAGAATCAAATCGATCGACTTAAATTGTCACAGTTCCTTAGAACTAAGATTGGCCTATTTTCGCTCGCAGCGCCTCTTCTAGGCGTCGGCGATAGTCGGGAAACAGGTGCTTAAAACGAATTTCCAGCGCCACCGACGCTGGATGGCCGCGGTCGGCAATTTCACCCAAGGCCCGCACGGGTTCGCCGTCACCCAGTTCTAAGTCAACCCACACGTAGCGACCAAACCGCTCGCTATCGAAGGCGCGAACAGAAACGCCTTGCAAATCGAGGTGTTCAACCGGCTGCTCGCAGGCTTGGCTGCGATCCTCGTCGCCATTGTGGAGGCGCGCGCGCACCTGTTTGGCGGCTGGCGGTGGGTGAGTGCGCGTGGATGTCGGCATTCCAGATTCCTAACGCTCAAAAGGAGCGCAGGATCATCGTCGCAGCCGTCGGCCAAAGGTCAAGAAATCAAGCGCCTTTGTTCAGCACCGCAGAAATCGCGTCCCATTCGTTGCAGTACAGGGTGATGGTGTCGCGAACGATGCGCAAATTGCCGGCGTTGTCGGCGGGGGCGTTGGCGCCGTCGATGCGGGTCATTTGGCGTTCAAGTTCATCGAGGCGATCCAGGATCGCGGACAGCTGCGACAAATCCCGCGTTTCGCGCGACTGACCGGAAAACTGCTTGGTATAGATGGCAAATTCGCGGTTGGCCGCGGCGCCGAGTTCGGCCACCAATTGGGCCAGCGGCGCCTTTTGGCGTTCTGCCCGAATCGCTGCCAATTCGGTGTGGTACACCGCCAAACGGTCCTGAACGATGCCGATGTTGCGATCGTTGTGTTCGTCACACAACCCTTGGATCTGAAAGGCTTTCATTCGGTCGGCTATCTGGCCGGCCCCATCGATCAAACGGGCCAAAAGTTCGGGCCGCCGTGACACTCGTGCTTGCTCGGCAAAATGAGTGCGGTACTGCGCAAAAACGGTGTTGGCCGCGCCAGCCATCGCGCTCGCCGCCTCTTGCTGCGTGCATTCGGTTTGCGCCTTGGCGATCTCTTTGCGTTCGTCGTTGAACTGCTGGATTCGCCCGTCCACCACATCGATATCGTCGCTGATGCTGGTCGCGTTGGGCTGCCTGGCGTGCAGCTCGCGCATTGATTTGATAATCTTTTGCAATTCCGCGACCATATCGGCCAAAACGCTGCCATCGCGGCTGCTACGGCTTTGGCCGGCAAAATGGCGGGCGTAGCGATGAAACACCCCATTGGCGCGGGCACCCAAGACCATCGCGTCGCGCAAATCGCCGCCGCCCTCTGCCTGCGCTTTGACAATCAAGGTGCGCTCGCTGCGATACAACTCCAGCTGCCGCTCTGCCTCTTTGGCGACCTCTTGACGCTGCGAGGCACTGCCGGCCATGGCGATGCGGGCCTCGCCGGCAACCTGTTGGGCCGTGGCAATCATGTCGTCGAGCGTGTCCAAATCGCGAGTCGGCCGCGACTGGCCGGCAAAACGACTGGCGTAGGTCGCGTCATTTTCCTCAAGCAACTGTCGAAGATCATTTAGATTTGGCATCAGAGACCCCCCGCGATTGGGCCGCGAGGGCTCACATTAGCACGGGGCACTGTCTTGGCAAGGTCAGTGCAGAGCCGCGATCCCCCGCTTTGGGCGCATCTCGGCGTCACTGCGTCACTTTTCTGTCAGGGACGTACGCGAGTACGCCCCTGACAGAAAAGCTCCTTGTTCCTTGTCGAGCGACAGCGAGCGACAGGGCACTGGCATCCCAAATCGGGGGCCGCGGAGAATTTCGATGGGCAATCCTGAAGAGCCGATCGGATAGGAGTTGCTCGGCGTCTCTTGCTTGCTTCGGGGGTCGCGAGCGGTCGCCCGGGGCGTCCCGCCGCTCCGTCTTTGTTCGGGAGTTCATTGCGGTTCGGCGCTAATTGGTCAGGTAGCGAATGGGGCAGTTTGCCCGGGATTGAAGCGAGCGGGGCCGAAAGTCAGCACGCCGCAGCAGTCAATTCAGGGTCCTGCTGGGGTCGCGGCGAGCGGCAAGCCCTCGGCAGGGCCATCGGTTAGGCGCATCGTGCGGTCGTGCTCGCAACCTACGATGTCGCCAAGGCGGCAGGCGCGCTTGTACAGTTCTCGGGCCCGGGCGCTGTCGATCGACACTTCAAAAGCGCCCACCTTGCCGCCTTTTTCGCAAACGCGCCCGGCGTTGACGCAGGCGGTCGCGTGAGCCGAAGCGCAAGCGCGATTGAGGTAGCGCCAGGCGGCGTTGACTTCGCACTGGGCACCGGCCCCCAAGCAGCGCTCGGACAGGTCAAAGCACATGGTGCCGTTGCCATACAAACAGCCGCGGAGGCGGTATTTTTCAGCCAAGCCGACGTCGGCGACAATGCCACTGCCACCCTCAAACAGGCGCACCGCAAACGCGCAGCCGACCGCATGGCCGACGTCGCAGGCTTTGACAAACAAATCGCGGGCTTTGCTTTCGTCAATGCCGACACCTGTGCCTTTGTGATACATCAGGCCCATCAACAGGCAACCCGATCCTGCGCCCAAGTTACACGCCTGTTCGTACAAGGCTAGGGCGCGGCTGCGGTCGCGCGGGGCCCCGCGGCCGGCTTCAAACATGGTGCCCAAATGGGCACACGCCGGTGGATAGCCGGCATTGCAAGAAAAACCATACAATTCAGCGGCTCGGTGCAACTCTTGGGTAACCTCGACTCCGCCCTCAAACATCTCACCCAAGTGACTGCAACCCACCGCATCTTTGGCATCACAGGCCATGTTGTACAGCCGCAGGGCTAACCCAGTGTTCACAGGGACACCGACGCCCATTTCGTGCATGACGCCCCATTGGACACAGGCGGGCAAATCGCCGGCCCTGCAGGCTACGGACAGCAAATCGGCGGCGCGCAGCTCATCGCGAACCATGCCGACGCCAATGCGCAACATCCGGCCCAACCTGCCGCACGCCGCTCGATCACCGCCACGGCAGGCCTCTTCGTACAATACGCCGGCTTTGGTCACGTCGGCTTGGGTGCCCTGCCCCGCTTCGTAGCGTTGGGCTAGCGGGCCGCAAGCGGAGAGCTCGCCGCCGTAGCAATTGGCCTGAGCGATGCGAAATTCCGCCCGCTGATTGTCCTTGACCACATCCACCGGCGAACAAGCGCACAGGCCGACTGCAACCATCCCCACCGTTTGAACGACAATGCGCCAATTCTGTAAAACAAGCTGGCCCTTACGCATCCCCTACACCTCTGTCTGGCACTGGCTCGTCTGGCGTTTCTCCGGCGGTCTCATCACCGTCGTCGTCACCCGCGTCCACAAAATCGGCGATCAGTTCAGTTCACGCGCGCGGTCGGCGTCTTCTTGGGCCACAACGATCCCGGAACCATGGGTGAACGTCAGTGCGGGGTTCATGCCGCCCATATCGTCCGGATCGAGCGTGTCCGCTTCGATGCCGTTGGCCCGCAAAAACTGCAACATCGGGACCGCCTGCAGCGGATTGTCTACATAGAACACTGCGCGTTCATTGGAAAACATCGCTGACACCTTCTCTGGCTTGGGCGCCTATCGACAAGCATCGCACAAAACAGTTGCGAGTGCGCATTTTTTGGACTTTTGGCGTTCGCTTCGGCCTTGGGTTGGCCATTTGTTTCAGTGACCGCAGCAAAATGGGACCCACAAAGGTCCAAGGCGGAAATTGCCGGCGAACGCGATCATGGACACCAGCCCAGCTTTGCGGCACACTACCGCGCCCGCGGGGCCACTTGGCCTGCCGCCCGACCTGCCCATCTTGATGCCCTCCTGCTTTGCGTTGTCGACAACGCACCCTGTATTTCGGAGTCCTGACCATGACACTCAACGCCGCCAGCGCTTCCAGTCCCGACAGCGCCACCACAAACGCCGCCAGCAGTGGCCGTTTACCCTACAAGATCGCCGATATCAGCTTGGCCGAGTGGGGCCGCAAAGAAATTCGCATCGCCGAAAAAGAGATGCCCGGCCTAATGTCCCTGCGCGCCAAGCACGCCAAAGACAAGCCGTTGACCGGCGCCCGAATCGCCGGCTGCCTGCACATGACCATTCAAACCGCGGTGCTGATCGAGACCTTGCAGGCGATGGGCGCCGAAGTCACTTGGACCAGCTGCAACATCTACTCGACGCAAGACCACGCGGCTGCGGCGATCGCGGCTGCTGGTTACCCGGTGTACGCTTGGAAGGGCGAAACGCTCTCTGAATACGACTGGTGCCTCGACCAGCAACTGTTCGCTTTTGCTGGCGGGTTGGGCCCCAACCTGATTTTGGACGACGGCGGCGACCTGACGTGGTGGATTCACCAGCGCTATCCTGAGTTGCTCAAGGATATCAAGGGTCTATCCGAAGAGACCACCACCGGTGTTCACCGCTTGTATCAGGCTTTCGCCCGTGGTGATCTCAAAGTGCCGGCGATCAACGTCAACGACTCGGTCACTAAAAGCAAATTTGACAACTTGTACGGCTGCCGCGAGTCGTTGGCCGACGGCATCAAACGGGCGACCGGGACCATGGTAGCCGGCAAAACCGTGGTAGTGTGCGGCTATGGCGACGTCGGCAAGGGCTGCACCCAATCGATGCGCGGCTTTGGCGCCCGCGTGTTGGTAACCGAAATCGACCCGATCTGCGCGCTACAAGCCTCGATGGAGGGCTTTGCCGTGGTCACGATGGACGAAGCCGCGCCGGTCGCCGACATCATCATCACCGCCACCGGTTGCTGCGATGTGGTGACTGGCGAACACATGAAAATGATGAAGGATCACGCGATTGTGTGCAATATCGGCCACTTCGACAGCGAGATCGACATGCGCTGGTTGGAGACGACGGCCGGGGTTCGCGAAGAAAACATTAAGCCGCAGGTGGACTTCTTTCACTTTGACGCTGTCCCTGGCACCCCAAGCAAGGCGCTCATCGTGTTGGCCCGCGGGCGGCTGGTCAACCTCGGTTGCGCGGCGGGCCATCCTAGCTTTGTGATGTCGTCGAGCTTTACCAATCAGTGCTTGGCTCAAATTGCGCTGTGGACTGAAAATTACCCGTTGGGCGTGCATGTGTTGCCCAAGAAACTCGACGAGGAAGTGGCGCGGCTGCACCTGGGCAAGCTGGGCGCCAAGCTGACGACGCTAACCGCCGGGCAGGCAGAGTATTTGGGCATTCCCACCGAAGGCCCCTACAAGTCTGATCACTATCGTTATTAGCCAAATTACGGCCGCAGACTCGCGGTCTTGCAAGCCGACTCGCCAATGCATTGCACCCGCAGGACGACCCTGCGATCCCCCGCTTTGGGCGCATCTCTGCGTCGCTGCGGCGCTTTCCTCCTTGCTCCTTGTCGAGCGACAGCGAGCGACAGGGCACTGGCATCCCAAATCGGGGGCCGCGGGGAATTTCGGTGGTGAATTTGGGGACCCACTCAACCTTGCACCAGCCCTTGACGTCAGCGGCAGGGTGTCGCGGCGGAGATTGTATGAATTCAGAATGGTTAGCTTCGGGTGTCACCGAAATGGCGGCCTCGTTGCAGGGCTCGTCTATTTTGGCGATTGCGGCGCAGGTGCGCGCGTTGGTGGCGCAGGGCCATCAGATTTGCAACTTGACCATCGGCGATTTCGATCCCAACCACTATCCGCTGCCGGAAAAGCTGCTGCAGGGCACCGCCGACGCACTGCGGCAGGGCCACAGCAATTACCCACCGGCCAATGGTGTGCCTGAACTGCGCAAAGCAGTGCAGAACATGTACAAGACGCGCTTGGGCTGGGAACCGCACCTCGAAAACGTGCTCATCGCCGGTGGCGCGCGGCCGGTGCTGTACGGCTGCTATCGGGCGATCGTCAATCCCGGCGAAAAAGTCGTTTATGGCGCACCTAGTTGGAATAACAACCACTATGCCCATATGGTCGGCGCGACTCCCGTAGAAATTCAGGTCGGGCCTGACGACAATTTTTTCCCCAGACTGGGCGAAATTACACCCCATCTGCACGACGCGGCCTTGGTGGTGCTCAATTCGCCGCTAAATCCGTCGGGCACGTGCATCGACGCCGCGACCTTGGGTGGCTTGTGTGATGCGATTTTGGCCGAAAACAACGTGCGTCAGCAACAGAATCGACGGCCGTTGTTCCTGTGCTATGACCAGATTTACTGGACGCTGACTTTTGGCGACACCCGCCACGTCGATCCCGTGTCGCTGCGGCCGGCGATGGTCGACTACACCGTGTACATCGACGGTATCTCCAAGTGTTTTGCGGCTACTGGGCTGCGAGTCGGCTGGAGCGTGGGGCCGCAGCCGGTGATCGACGCCATGAACAAGGTGCTGGGCCATGTCGGCGCGTGGGCGCCCAAAGCGGAGCAGGTCGCCAGCGCGCGGTTGCTCGACGACACTGCGGCGACCGATGCGTATTTGGCGTTCATTCGCGATGCGGCGGGCCGACGGTTGGCGACGCTGTTTAGTCGTCTGACGGCGATGGGCCAAAGTGGTCTGCCGGTGCGGGCGCTGCAACCGCAGGGCGCTATTTACCTGTCCGCCGAGTTTGCTTTGCAAGGGTGGTCGGTGGGCCACAAGCTGTTGCACAGTGCGGCCGACGTTCGCACCTGGCTGCTCGAAGACGTGGGGCTGGCGATGGTGCCGTTTCGCGCTTTTGGGGCGCCGCATGCACCGCATTGGTACCGATTATCTGTGGGTGCGGTCGGCGAAGCGGAATTGGCGGCGATGCTCGACCGGCTCGATACCGCGTTGCGCGGCTTGACCCGGCCTAAATCGGCGTAACCGAGGACTTGCATTGCCTAAAAGCGGGGCGAGGACGGCAATAGGCCCGTGTTGACCACCCAGTCGCCAGCGGCGTGGCTATTTTGCTGTCGCCACGACTTTGAATCGACTTTGCGCGCTGAGCTGGCCCGCAGTGGCTTGCCATCCGAGCACACGCGCGTTCTTGCGCCGGGCCTCGTGCACGCACGGCTGCTGCAATTACCGGCAGAGCAAGCGATTCGCCAATGGGATCCGGTCTATGCGCTGCAGGTTTTGCCGGCGGCGCAGGCCGTCATTGCCGATTCCATTGCCCAATTGGCCCAGCAGGCCATGGCCGCCCTGCCCCCGCAGTGGCCGAGCCAGTTTGGGCGCTGGCATGTGCACGTGCTCACCTTGGGTCAACTCAAAGGCCAACCGAAGCCGCTGCTGACACCGCGCGCTGAACTCGTGCGCAAGGCGATCCTGAAGGCCATGGCAACAGCTATGGGCCGCCAGGCTGACCGCCAACCCAAGCCGATAGGGATGCCCGATCTGGTGGTTCAAGTGCTCTTGGTTACAGCGCAAACTGCCTGGATCAGCGCAAGTCCGGTGGTGCGCTGGGGCCGCGCGATGACTTGGCCCAGTTTAGTCCCAGCCGGTCTGGCCGATCCGCCCGACGAAGACGCTGCGCCATCGAGCGCCTTTCGCAAGCTGCGAGAAGCTTTTGCGATTTTGGGCAACCCTGCACCCGGCGAGCGGGTGGTTGACCTCGGTGCGTCGCCCGGTGGTTGGAGTCACGTGTTGCAGGCACTGGACTGTCAGGTGACTGCGGTCGACCGTACCGAATTGGCCCCCAGTCTGATGGCCAGCCCGCGCATCGAGTTTGTGCGGGGCGATGCTTTTCGCTGGCAGCCCGCAGCACCGGTCGATGGTCTGGTCAGTGACGTGATTGCCGCGCCGGAGCGCGCCACTGCATTGCTGCAAAACTGGTGTAATCAGCATTGGATGCGCTGGTTTGTAGTCCAGCTCAAGTTCAAGGGCGAGCCTAATTGGGATGAGCTCGAGCGAGCGCTGGCTTGCGGGCGTCAAAGCGGCTATATTGTGCGCGCCAAACACTTTTTTAATGACAAAAATGAAGTGACCGTGATGGGTTTTGCCAACGAGGAACCATGAACCAGCGACTGCGTCTCGGCGTGTTTGGCCCCGATGGCCGCATGGGCAGCACGGTATGCGAATTAATCCAAGCAACCAAGGACTTGCACCTTGTGGCTCGGATTGTCGAAGCGGGCCACACCGACGGTCAGGAATTGACCGCAGTCGATCCCGCTTCGGTGGACATTGTCATTGATTTCACCGCACGCGAAGCCGTGGGCACCAATGCCGGTTGGTGCGCACTGCACGGCGTCAGTTGGGTCATCGGCACTACGGGCCTCAATGCCGCCGATCAGCTGCTGGTCAGGGCGGCAGCGGAGCGGACGTTGGTGTTTCAGGCCAGCAATTTCTCGTTGGGCGTTGCGCTATTGGCCGATTTGGCCGCCCGCGCCGCCAAGGTGCTGGGGCTGGACGCCGACATTGAAATCACCGAGAGCCACCACCATCACAAGCGCGATGCCCCGTCGGGGACCGCGCTGACTTTGGCCCAGGCCGTCGCCCACGCGCGCGGTCAAGATTTGGCGGCGGTGCGCAAAGACGGGCGCTCGGGGTTGGTCGGCGAGCGGCCGCGCGGCGAAATCGGCATTCATGCCCTACGGTTGGGCGACGTTGTCGGCGAACATACCGTGCATCTGGCGTGGCCGGCCGAGCGACTGCAGTTAGTCCATGAAGCGCGCGACCGCAAGGTGTTCGCCCACGGGGCGCTGCGGGCGGCGAGGTGGCTGGCCGAGCGCAAGACGACGCGCCGGCATGGTCTTTTCGGGATGGCAGACCTGTTGGACACTTGAACCGTCCGTGGCGGTGGCAGCGGAAACGGGCCGCGAGCGAATCCGCTTGCCCGCAAGACGTTGCAACCACGTGGCCGCGCTCAAACGGCCCGTGCTACCCTCAGCGACAGCATCTTAGCGCGACCGGTCCTTTGGCAGGAGAATTTGATGAACAAGCACACGATTTTGGTATTTTGGCTGGTTACGTCTGTGCTCGCCTCTGCTACTGCCCACGCCCAAATCAACGGCGCCGACCTCGGTTTTTCGGTGCGCGGTCACGTCAAACTGGCCCAAGAAAAGCCGGTTCTGATTTTCAAGCCCACGGTCCACGTCGCCGCGCTCAAAGCGGAATGCAAGCGCTCGGACGGCCAGCAAGTGCCGATTATAATTGGCGCAATGCGGGCTGGAACTGAAAAGCGCGTGGTAGTGCCTCAGGGCAAAGGCGTGTTCAAGTACCAGTGCAAGTTAGACGGCAAGGCGAACAATATCGCCTTTAAAGACTTTGAGTTGGAGTTTGACACCGCGGTCGGCGACGTGCCCAAACTGCTAATCACGGCCGACGATGTGGACGAATCCAAGCGCCAGTTGACACTGCGGCTGACCGAAGCCGCGGGCAAGGTCGAGTTGGACGTGATGGGCGATGACGGCAAGCCGATCGACAACGTCACGGTCAAGTACAACGGCGAGCCTGCGGGCACCCCGCTGGTGATCAAGTGGAACCAGGCCGAGGGCCAGGTGATGAGCCGGTTCTCGCTGCGGGCCTACGAGCCTGCGGGGTATTGGAATGGCCTTGAAGCTGTGACTTTTATTGATATTCCGCACGAGGACGTCGTCTTTGAATCGGGCAAGTGGGACCTATTGCCGACCGAAGAACCCAAGCTGCAAGCGCCGTTGGATCGCATCAACACGGAACTCAAGCGGGTGGCCGGCTACTTGCAAGTCAACTTGTACATCGGCGGCTACACGGACACGGTCGGAAAGCCTGAAGATAATGACGAATTATCCAAGAAGCGCGCCAGCTCGATCGCGGCGTGGTTCGCTAAAAAGGGCATCACCGCGGGCATCTTGGCTCAGGGCTTTGGCGAGCGGGTGCTTAAGGTGCAAACACCCGATAACACAGATGAACTCAAGAATCGTCGCGCTTCGTACGTGTTAGGCACCCAGCCGCCGCCAGCCAATCGCGGCTTTCCGACGCGCAATTGGCATCGCGTTAAGTAGCCGATGGCTTAGCTATGCTCAACTCAGCGCCTGCTCTACGTTTTAGCGCCCATGCTGCCGAGGTTCGGGCGCTGGCAGCTGGCTTGCGTCAGGCGTGGCGTTTGCGCTTGCGAACAGCTGAAGTAGAGCCTTTTCGCCAAGCATGCCGCGGACATGGATTGTTGGTGGCGGTGACGGCAGGCGACTGGTCAACGCGAGTCGCTGGCGCCTTGCAGCCCGATAGCGCGGGACCGAATACGGCCCATTTGGCGGTGGTCGCGCGCGAACTTGGGACAGCTCAACACTGTCTGGACGATGAATTAGCCCTGCATGAATTGAACACTCGGTCGCAAGTGAGTGTCCAGCTTACTAAAATGGTCCAGGCCCATCGCCGCCTGGGCGCAGCCTACGGCTATCCGGCCTGTTGCGTCGAAGCATTTTGCGACGCGTTTTGTGAAGTGGTGGCGACGGCGCGGGCAGGCGACAACCCGCTGGCCATTGCGCGGGCGGCCCAACGCAGTGTCCACTTTGACCCGCTGTTGCAGACACTGACGACCGAACTGGGCGAGCAGAATGCCAGCCCACTGCGCCATTTGCCGTGTCGGTTCGATTGTGGCGCGTCGCAAAAACTAGCACAGGCGCTGGCAGATCGGCCGAGTGCGGCCGCTCAACCGCATCACAATATTGTCGTTTTTCCCGATGGCGAGCTACTGCTGAGCACGGCGACTTGCGTTGCCCACGCCAATGGCGACTGGCAACTTGCTGGCGGTGGCGCGGTGCAGTTGCGCGGACTGCCGCCACCCGACCAACGAAGTCCCTGGCAGCGCGTGGTTTCGGCCGGATTTGAGCAACTGGTCGTGGTACGCGGCCGCGGTATCCTGGTGATGGCCGCCGGTAAGCGTCGGTCTTTTCGGCTGGTGGGCGCGCAGATTGGGGGCAATCTGATGCCGGTGGTCTTGCCGTTCGCCAGTGGCGTCAGTCAATGGCGCTAGAGAGTTCCGCATGCCGCCAAATCGGCACCCACGATGCATGAAACTCCTTGAGCGGCTGTGGAATGTGGGCCGCAGCTGCGGACCACCGCGGGGGTTTTGGGGCGGCGCGCCCCCAAGTTTCTAGTTAGCCGACCAATTAACGCCGAACCTCAAAGAATTCTCAAACAAAACGGAGCGGCCTGACGCCAACCCGCAGGCAATTGAATAAGTGCCGCAGGCTCGTGACCCACAAAGCAAGCACTGAGACGCCGAGCAAATCTTATATGATCGGCTCTCTAGGAGCCTGTCGGAAATCAATCGGTTGTGAAATGTCTATCAGATTATACACAATGAATCTATTACGATCCGACAGGCTCCT